>NZ_NEGL01000009.1:0-172169 GCF_002135425.1 Acinetobacter sp. ANC 4654 | reverse complement strand
CCCATGTGAGAGTAAGTCATCGCCAGCTCATTATTCCTGAAAACACCCCAACTCAAACGAGTTGGGGTGTTTTTTTATGCGCGGAAGTTGATAAATCAAATATTGGTGAATAAAGAAATCCAATACAAAAACAAGCAATGATCATATGGATTGGTATTTATATAAAATCAGGCACTTAGTTGAGAATACATTTGCACGATTGAAGCATTTTAGAGGGGTTGCAACTCATTATGACAAGCTAAAACGAAACTATGAAAATTCAGTTGCGCTTGCTTGTATCTTTATTGGGTTACCATTATGAAATGTCAACAGACCCTAAAATTAGGAAAAATAGCTTTTAAATGTCACCCGTATTGACCTCTCAATATTATGTTTGATGCATAGCGGATAATAAATTTAGTTTAGCGATGAAATTTTACTTACGCATTATTTTTTTGAACTACAAAGACAATGATCTACTAGTTTATGAATCAATAGGTGTCTTATATCTATAATGCACTTTTCAATGTTTTTTGATGTTGTTGCACTTGATTTGCATATTTTTTGCCTTGGCGCTTCATTTTCCAACTGGATTCATAGCCCGTAGGTCCGACATTGTAATAAGCAAGAGCCTTTTTCCAACTTCCGGCAGATTGATTATATTTGGCTAAAATATATGTACCACAATTAATATTATTATTTTCTTCTATCAGATCTCCAGAACAGGTTTGTTGCCAGTAACGAGGGATAATTTGAGTGAGTCCGACGGCACCTGCGGGTGAAATAGCATAGTTTTTATAACTTGATTCTTGTCGAATCATGGCAGCTAATAGTAATGGATCAACATTATACTTATCAGCACTTTGAACAATCATAGGTGATACACGATTTGCTGTATTTGGTTCAACAGCATAAGCTTTTTGTATGCCCATAGATAATTTAGTAGACCGTTTAGCAATTGAGCCACCGCCTAAAGATGAACAACCTGTAAAAGCTAGAGCAATAATGGCTATAGTTGCGAATTTAAATGTACAGAAATGAGTATTTAATAATTGTGATTGTAAGTGAGATGTAATCAACAAGGTTAGAAGCCAAAAGTAAAATTTTATTGAAAGTTATGCTAGTGACCTTAGTCGCTAGAGTCAATAGTTGATGTTTTGTGTTATTTACTCGATTTGTGAAAAATGTTGATTTTAAAATTATTAACTGATTTTGAAAAGAAAATTATTTCATATAAATAGGGCATCTTATCATTTTGATGCAACGTATTCATTAAAAGGCATTTTAGCTGTTTAATTCTTTTAAGATGGCTTCATTAAAAGCTGGAATATCATCGGGGCATCGTGAAGTAATTAAAGGCCAATTGTGGATATTACAACGATGAACATCTTCATTTACCCAATTTCCGCCCGCATTTTCTAGATCCAATTTGATGCTTTTATAAGAGGTTAAAATTTTACCTTTAATTCGTCCAGCATTGATTAAAACCCAAGGTGCATGACAAATAGCGGCAATAGGTTTCGCATTATCTGTGAAGTATTGAATAATTCTATGTGCATCTTGATTTAGCCTAAGTATATCAGCATTTATAGTTCCCCCAGGAATCACCAAAATATCATAATCTTGTGCTGAAACTTTAGCTAAAGTGGTTTGTGGAATATAAGAGGTTGCAGATCCTTTACCACTTTTAACTGTATGTACTTCCTTTTGTTCTTCAGCAGCATGAATCACCTCAATGCCTTTCGATTGTAAAAATTCAAGTGGTTTGATTAGTTCATCGTGTTCTATACCAAGATTAGAGGTAATAAATAATGCTTTTTTAGACATGTTAAAAATCCTGAATTTTGTATTTGAATTCTGACATTAACAAAGTATATTCGATGAAGCTGTACAAAATTTAGCTTGTTCTTGTTAAGGTTTGAAAAAATTGAGTGAAAAATAAGCCCCATACGTGATGAGGCTTATTTTATATAGATTTCAAGTTAGACCTTTTTCTTACTTTTATGCATCCTGCTTACGTCGTTTATTATTTTTATTATTGGAAACATCCTATTTCCTGATAATTTAATCATATAGTTTGGGATCTATCTTAACTAGCCGAGATTGTATACTTTAGTTGTAAGTAATTGCGTACAAAATATAGATCATTGGTCGGTAAAAAAGAGTCGAAGAATGACTAATTTTCTATTGTTCTAATATTTAGACGTACATTAAAGTAGTTTTTGCATCCAAATTTCACAAGCATGGCTATGTCCAGTATTTCCTTTAGGTTGGTCTAAATATTTAAAACCTAATTTTTCATACAGTTTGATTGCTTGCCACAATTCCTTGGTCGTTTCTAGATAACAAGATTTAAAACCTTGTTGCTCAGTAAAGTGAAAACTTTTTTCTAGTATTTGTTTAGCAAAGCCTAAACTACGAATTTCTGGCAGAAAATACATTTTTTGAATTTCTAGGATCGTTTCATCACCTTTTAGTTCGGATAAACCGCCACCACCAAATATTTGGCCGTGTTCATTTTCAATGATCCAATACTGGCTGTTTTTCTGTGAATATACGCTGTATAAATCATCTAAAATTGAATCAGCTACGGCAAAACCAGATTCAGCAGCGAGTCCAAATTCTTTGGAAACTTTACGAATAATGCGTGCAATTTCAGTATTGTCTTGGGTTTGGATGGGTCTGATGTGATACATAAACTTAAATCAATAACAATAAAAAAAGAGATGGATTTTTATAACAAAAAATTCATCTCTTGTAAGTTCTTTTTCGATTAAAAAATCACAAAACTATTTTAATTCACTTGAATTTTTTCCTAATTCACGACGTGCAATAATGAGCTGTTGAATTTGTTGTGTACCTTCAAAAATGTCGAGAATTTTTGAGTCACGCGCCCATTTTTCCAATAATTCATCTTCGTTATAGCCAACTGTTGCAGCCAATTCGACACATTTTAATGTGATTTCATTACAAATTCGTCCTGCCTTGGCTTTTGAAATAGAAGCTTCACGTGAGTTTGGTTTTTTATTGTCAGCCATCCACGCAGCTTTCATGGTCAGTAAACGTGCAGCTTCCCATTCTGCCTCCATCCGATAAATTTGTGCGGCTATATAGGATGTCTGTAAATAGGGGGTAGCATAATTTTCATCGAGTTGATCTTTAAAAATTTCTTTAATTCTTTCTAGCGATGCTTTGGCACAGCCCACAGCCATTGCAGCGACCAAAGGGCGAGTGTTATCAAAAGTTTCCATGACACCAGCGAAACCTTTTGCCATATCAATTTCAGCGTGACCCAATAAATTTACACTGGGTACACGACAATCAATAAAGCTAATCACGGCAGTATCGGATGCTTTAATACCGAGTTTATGTTCCAGACGTTCTACTTTCATTCCCGCAGTTCCTTTCGGAACGACAAAGGATTTAATCGCAGCTCGACCTTGTTTTTTATCTAAGGTTGCCCAAACGACAACAGAGTCAGCACGTTCACCTGAAGTCACGAAAATTTTTTCACCATTTAAAATATAATCATCGCCATCTTTGGTTGCAGTGGTACGAATTGCAGCGGAATCTGAACCACAGCCAGATTCGGTAATGGCCATTGCGGCCCATGTGCCTTTGAAGCGTTCTAGCTGTTCATCGTTTGCGACAGCAGCGATTGCGGAATTACCTAAACCTTGACGCGGCATACTCAGTAATAATCCCGTATCTCCATAGCACATCTCAATGACACCGAGTGCCGTAGACATATTGACACCATTTTTATTTCCAGCTTCTGTGTTGCCACGTTTTCCGACGGCAGCACCTGCGTTCATGCCTTCGCCACCATCGTTCATCCCATCAAGGATTGAGGCAAACATATCGAGTTCTTTAGGATAGCTATGTTCGGCTTTATCGTATTTACGTGAAATAGGGCGCAGTACATTGACAGCCGTTTCATGGGCTTGATCTATCAGTAGCTTAAATTTTTTAGGATTTTGTAAGTTCATGTGCTTTATTCCTTATTTTGATAGATTAAGCATGTAAGCCTGAATGTAAGATTGCTGTTGCACGTAAATCACGATACCAACGTTCTACGGGGTGCTCTTTGGTAAAGCCATGACCCCCTAAAATTTGCACACCATTCGTGCCAATTTGCATGGATTTTTCTGCACAGAGTAAACGTGCTAAATAGGCTTCGCGATGAAAAGCTTGACCTGCTTCTGCAAGACTTGCCGCATTTAAAATCAGCATACGCATCGCATCAATTTCAATTGCCATATCTGCAATCATAAATGCCACACTTTGACGGTGTGAAATAGGTTCACCAAAAGCAGTACGTTCATTGGCATAGTGAATACAGTAAGCTTTCACTGCTTCACAAGTACCAACAGCCATAGCGCACCACATTAAATTGCCTAAGTCTAAGAAAGCTGGATAATTAAAGTCTTCATCACCTAACAATTCAGCAGGGGTTTGGTTGAACTTTAAAGTCATGGTTTCTGCGGCTTTCATCCCCATAGCTGTGCTTTTTTTTGCGGTAATAGTGTGGTTGCGTTTTACAATGAACACCTCTGCTGAGCCATTAAGTTCGGCATTTACCAGCAATAAATCAGCCGTTTCACCTAAGATAACTAAGGTTTTTTCTCCATTAATGGTGTATTTGCCATTGTTTGAAGTCGCTTTAGTTTTTAAGTTGAATGGATTAAATGCAGGAGTTGCTTCTTGTATCGCAAACGTTGCTTGGATGTCACTTTCATTGGCAAAGCTGGGTAAATAGGTCGCTTGAATTTTTTCCGAACCCCATTGTGTAATTGCATTTATTACACTGAAGGTAGAAAGTAAACCCGCAGTTAAGCTGAAATCACCTTTAGCTAAATGTTCAGCAATCAAAATATTACTTAAAATATTTTTTTCTGTTGCCACGCCACCTAAGGCTTCAGGAAGCGCATAGTAATTTAATCCTAGATTTGTACAGTGTTGCCAAAGCACCGTTGGAAATTTTTCATCTTGATCCGCTTGATGTGCCAAAGGATAGAGGACTTCAGATGCAAATTGATCCATTGCATCACAGGTCATTTGTTGTTCTTCGGTGAGATTTAAATCGAAGAGTGATTTTTGTTGATTGGGCAGACGCTGTTTATGAATTTTTGCATCTGCTTTAAATACTTTTTGGGTTTTGCTTAAGGTCTTAAAACTAATTTTTGAGCCTTGATATAAAGACTTTTCCAGAAATTTACGTAGCTTGAGCTGATCAAGAACGTCACTACCCGCAATTTTGGTGATGAGTGAAAGTCCAAATCCTTGTGCCTTGTTTACCATATTGGTCATTATTATCGTCCATTAGTTTTTGATTTTTTGTATTTTTATGCTGACATGTGGACATAGAAAAGACTATGTCGTTGCTGACAATTAAAATTGACTTAGATGAATGGTTTTAAGTTTTTTTAAAATTTCTTAAACTACTGAATAATATTTGTTTTTTTAGATTTTTATTTGGCATCAGAAATAGGGGATTGACTAGAATGACAATAAGTTCATTCTAGTCTAGATGGTTTTATAAGAATTTTTCAACCATTTTACGGACATTGGTTTTTGCATCAATCACGGTCATAAATGTGTATGCACCAATGAATTTACGGCTAATAAACATAAATTCTTTTGGTGGTACGCTGAAATAACGCGATGCCATTGATTTAGATGCACGCTGCATTACACGGCTATGTAGTTGGCTCTTTTTCCAATCGTAACGCTGTTGTTCATCCATAACGCCTTCAGGTAAGTCTGGATTGTTTGCGATTGTACTAAAGGCTTCAGTGGCTAATAAAAAGACTTTCGCCATATCGGGTTTAATGCTTTGAGGAATGGAATCAAAGAATTCATAACCAGTCATGGCATTGACCATTTCATCAATATTATGATGATAGCCGGCTTGAATTAAATTGCGAGCAACGCTTAGCAAATGCTCATCAAATTGACGAATCGCACCAAAATCTAACAGTACAATTTTATCTTTATTGTCTGATCCATTGCCCAATTGCACCAAATAATTGCCAAAATTTGGATCGGTTTGCATTTCGCCCCATTCAAAAATTTCACGGACGGCAATTTCTAATGATGCTTCACCGAGTTGATTACGACGTTCTTGAGGCAGAGACAACATCACAGGGCTATTGATTGGGACACCACGTTCAAAAGTCATACAGAGAATTTGATCTGTGCAGTACTCATCAATAATGTGCGGTACGACATAGCGTGGGTCATCTTTTAAACGTTCTGCAAAACGACGCGTAGTCGCAGCTTCAATGTCATAGTTGACTTCACGATGTAGCATTTCACGAACTTCATCGAACCATTGATCAAATTCACGGGTTTGCGGCACGATGCGCGTCAGTTTAAGCATATTTTTAAATAAGCTCATATCTGAATCAATAGCATCGGCTACACCAGGATATTGGATTTTAAGCACAATTTCCAAGCCATCTGATTTGCGAGTGGCACGATGTACTTGCGCCAATGAGGCTGTGCCCAAAGGTTCATGGTCAATCGTTAAATCATCTAATTTAGAACCTAATTGTTGTTCTAAATGTTGCTTAATGGCAGGCCATGCGAGGGCAATAGTTTGATTGTTTAACGTATTAAGCGCTTGTGTGATTTCTTCAGGTAAAAAATGTTCGCCATATAGCGCCATCATTTGACCAATTTTAACGATCGAACCTTTGAGTTTACCAATTTCAGAAACAAGATAATCGGCTTGCTCTTTCATGGCTTTTTTACGTTTCTTTTCTTTTTCTGCTTCACTGGAAAACATAGTTGTCGCATTAGATGCAGCCCAACGAGTTCCTGCTAGTAAGGATGCTTTAGCGATAGATAAGCGTCGATCCATAGAGGAAGTTTTAAGTTGTTTAAGCTTATCGTTCTGATCTGACATTAAACAAAATCCTTTAATCAGCAAGTCGCAGAATAATTAATTGTAGCGGATATTAACGTGTATTGGCGTATTAAAAAAGTTCAACATGCTTAAATAGGGTATGAATATGCTGAATATTTAATTCATTTTTCATATTTTACCAAGATGAACCGATACTTTCATGTTACCAGTTCAATTGCTAACGACAGTTACAGTACTTTTTTTAAGAAGGCCTATTTCAAAGGGGATTCGTTGCCAGCTATCTATTGGCCACTTACATATTGAATTGAATTTTAATATTACTTTTTTGCTTTAACGTCGTTTTATTGTCTTGAATATACTGAAAAATCATGGCTTGAACAGTATCATGCTGAAAACCAAGTGAATAACCTTTTACAATGATGATGCTAGGTAGACTAAAAAATAGATATTTAGCATCATCTTCAGTCGCTGTTGCATAAATGCCGTGTTGAATGAGAGTTTCTTGGAAAAACTTTTTTTCATGTAAAACTTGAGTGGATAACGTGTCATTCCAATAATTTTGACGCATTGCCATTAAATTGTTGTGTTTATAACTCATAATAAAAGATTCGATGCTGAATTGAATGAGACTGTGTTCAATATAAGGGCATTTGTGCCGAATTCAATATGAAAATTGCAATGAGCTTTTTGATCTTTAGATTTCAACATGCTGTGATAGGAATCTGTAGATGATTACTGTACTATTCATAAAATAAAAGAATAGAATTTTAAATGAGTCATGTCGACAAGGGGAAGTCATGCGATTCGGATCAGCCATTTTTGGATGTATCGTTGCTTTGGGATCAAGTACAGCTTTTGCTAATGGATACTCAGCAGTATATACGCAGTGTTTAAATAAAGCTTACGGTGATCTAGAAATCATTAAAAAGTGTGTAAGTATGGAACAGGAAAAACAAACTAAATTACTTAAAAAGTATTACGAAAAAGTTTTGGAAAATAATACTCAGCATACGGTAAATATTAAACAACAGCGTCAACTTTGGCAAAGTCAGGTTGAGCAGCGCTGTTATTCAGCGCTAAAAAGTGATTTTGGTAAAATAAGGCAAGCGAAGTGCCAGTTAGAGATGACCATGAACCAAGTCGCTTATTATCAAAGTAAGCAATTAGGTCTGAGTTAATTGTGCATGAATGTCATGCAAGCGTTATAAAAACCAGTAAAACAAGGTATCATAAGGCGTTTAAAAATATCGACCTTGGAGAAGCCTTAAGTGGATCAACTGACCATTAGCCCTGAACATTTGCAGGAAGCCGCTGAAAACCTAATTACCATTCGCGATTTTATTCGTTTTGGTGTTTCAGCTCTACGTCAATATGATGCACATTTAGGTCAAGGTACGGAAGACTTTTTTGCTGAAAGTTCGGCTTTAGTGTTGCAAACATTGGCATTGGATTGGAGTGCGAATCCAGAAATTTTAGATGCAAAATTATTGCCAAGTGAAAAAGCAGAATTTATCAGTTTGCTTGAACGTCGTATCAATGAAAAAGTGCCAACCTCTTATTTATTGAATTTGGCTTACTTCTGTGACAAGCCATATTACGTAGATGAACGTGTGCTTATCCCACGTTCACCGATTGCAGAATTGATTAATCAGCGTTTTGCACCGTACTGCTTAGATGAAAACGGTCAAGTACGCGAGGCTTTAAATAATCTGCCTGAAAATACAAATCCTAAAATGCCACGTCGTATTTTAGATATGTGTACAGGTTCTGGTTGTATCGCAATTGCTTTGGCATATGCATTCCCTGAATCTGAAGTAGATGCCACCGATATTTCTAAAGAAGCTTTAGAAGTGGCTTCGATTAATGCTGAACATCACAATATGCAATATCAAGTTGCATTGATGGAATCAGATCTATTTGCAAAAATTCCTGCTGAAAATCAATATGACTTAATCGTGTCAAATCCTCCGTATGTGGATGCTGAAGACATGGCTGATTTACCTGCTGAATTTTTACATGAACCAGAACTTGCACTTGCTGCGGGTCAAGATGGTTTAGATTTAGTGCGTAAAATGTTAGCGCAAGCTGCTGATTACTTGACTGAAGATGGCTTAATCGTGATTGAAGTTGGTAATTCTGAATGGGCAATGAAACAGAATTTTAATACTGTGGATTTCCATTGGTTAACGTTCCAAAAAGGTGGTTCAGGTATTTTTGCTTTAACAGCAGAACAATGCCGTAAATACCGTGATTTATTTGTAAAATCGGTTCAAGCATAAGGAGTTGTGAACATGGCAGGTAATAGTATTGGACAGCTGTTCCGTGTAACGACTTGTGGTGAATCTCATGGCGTTGGCCTCATGGCAATTGTCGATGGTGTTCCGCCAGGTTTAGAACTTTCTGAAGCCGATTTGCAATACGATTTAGACCGTCGTAAGCCGGGCACCTCTAAATTTGCAACTCAACGTAAAGAACCCGATGAGGTTGAAATTATTTCAGGTGTGTTTGAAGGTAAAACCACAGGTACATCGATTGGTTTACTGATTCGTAATACCGACCAGAAATCGAAAGACTATGGCAATATTGCACAAACCTTCCGTCCGGGGCATGCAGATTATACCTATACCCAAAAGTATGGCTTTCGTGATTACCGTGGTGGTGGTCGTTCAAGTGCGCGTGAAACAGCGATGCGTGTAGCGGCAGGTGCAATTGCTAAAAAATATCTTGCTGAAAAATTTGCGATTGATATTCGTGGTCATGTCACGCAAATTGGCACAGAAAAAGCAGAAAAATTGGATTGGGCAGAAGTTCCGAACAATCCTTTTTTCTGTGGTGATGTTGATGCGGTGTCTCGTTTTGAAGCTTTAGTGACTTCATTGCGTGAACAAGGAACAAGTTGTGGTGCAAAGCTTGAAATTGTTGCCGAAAAAGTTCCAGTAGGTTGGGGCGAGCCTGTATTCGATCGTTTAGATGCCGACATTGCCCATGCAATGATGAGTATCAATGCGGTTAAAGGTGTTGAAATTGGCGATGGTTTTGCAGTTGCAGAACAGTTTGGTCATGAAACGCGTGATGAGTTAACAACCGATGGTTTCTTGGCAAATCATGCGGGCGGTATTTTGGGTGGTATTTCATCTGGGCAAACGATTCGTGTGGCAATTGCATTAAAACCAACTGCAAGTATTACCACGCCGGGTAAAACCATTAATATTGATCGTCAAGATACCGATGTATTAACCAAAGGTCGTCATGATCCTTGTGTTGGTGTACGAGCGACACCGATTGCGGAAGCCATGCTTGCCATAGTATTGATGGATCACTTTATGCGTCATCGTGCGCAAAATGCGGATGTTGTTGCGCCGTTTGCACCGATTGAGCCGAAGTAAAAGAAAACTTTTCTTTGCTCGAACATCGTTAGTGAAGAATTCATTTATACGCTTTAATAAAAAACCAGACATAAAGTCTGGTTTTTTATTTTTGAATTCGACCCAAGATCTGCTACATTTTAATTCATATTGTATAAATCACAGATCAAAATCATAACAATGAAAAACTTAAGTTTGAGAACAGCAAATTCTTCAGATATTCAAAAGTTAGTGATTCTCATCAACCAAGCTTATAGAACGAATGATTCTGCGAGTTGGACCAGTGAAGAAGGTATTGTTGCTGGGGCAAGAATCAATGAACAACAACTGCTTCATTTTTTGGCGCAAAAGAATGTACGGCTATTTGTTGCTGATGTTAAGGACAACCCACAACAGGCATTGCTTGGCTGTATTGGTTTAACTTTTCAACAAGATACAGTGGAAATCGGGACGTTTTGTGTTGCATCTTCTTGGTAAAATCAAGGTGTTGGTCGGCAGATACTTAAATATGCTGAAATGAAGGCACTGGAAATATGTGCAAATTTAAAGTTTTATGAGATGTTTGTACTTGATGCCAGATCTGAATTAATTGAATATTATGAACGGTGTGGCTACGTTAAAACCGCTTACATCGAAAATTATCCAATTCATGCAAATGTAGGCATCCCATTAATTGATTTAAAGTTACAGCAGATGAAAAAACTGATTATGCAATAGATCTAAAAATGCTAGGTGAAAGGGTTACTGAATGAAACTCAGCATTAATTTCTATTCAAGTGAGAAAATTATTAGTCTAAATAGGATTCGGCTTAGTTAATAGCTGAATCATTACAATGTTTCAGAAATTATATGATCAGACGTTGCAATATGATATTGATTTCGACCATTACTTTTCGCTGTATATAGTGCGTGATCCGCTCGTGAAATAAAATCTGAAAGCTTGTCATTGAGATGAGGAATCATTGTCGCTACACCAACACTAATAGTCACATGTTTGGAAACATTACTTTTAGGGTGGATAATTCCAATATTTCGGACTAATTCCATTAACTGCTGTACCTGAATAAGTGCTTGGTCTTTGTCTGTTACTGAGAACAATAACAAAAACTCTTCACCCCCATAACGTGCCGCTAGATCACCACTTCGTGAAGAAATTGAACCTAGTAAAATTGCGATACGTCTGAGGCATTGATCTCCTTGAATATGGCCAAGTGCATCGTTATATAGTTTAAAAAAATCTATATCAATCATCATGATTGTTATAGGTAGCTTATGACGAATTGCACTTCTCCATTCATTTTCAAGGACTTCATCTAAGTAGCGTCGATTAGCCAAGCCCGTTAAAGCATCTTGTTGTGAAAGGATCGAAAGTTGTTGTGCTTGACGCATCAGTTCTAATCGATTTAGTTCAATCATACAATTCTGTAGATAGTTTTCCCGATGTTGTCGATCGATAGCATAAGCTAAAGCCATGCCAAGGAAACTACTAAAAGTATAAGTTCTGTTTAAAATAGTCCAATCAATTGAACCGTTTAACCATGTGCTTATGCCTATGCCAATCAGACCACCACACCAACCTGCAATAATTGCAGTATAAAATCTCATGCCAACAAAGCCATAAATAATCACCACCGCATACATCATTGCAGCGTGAAAGAGCACGTTATTTTGACCTTGTTCTAATACGTTAATCAGGGTGAACGTCAGTGCAACTGCACCTGTAGAGCCAAGACAAACATAGTGATCAAACCACTTGTTCATAGAGGGAATGAAGGCAAGTAACCATGCAAAAACAATGATCATGCCAACCCAACCATAATATACGATCCATTCAAAACGCATCTCA
Source organism: Acinetobacter sp. ANC 4654 (assembly GCF_002135425.1). Classification (NCBI taxonomy): domain Bacteria; kingdom Pseudomonadati; phylum Pseudomonadota; class Gammaproteobacteria; order Moraxellales; family Moraxellaceae; genus Acinetobacter; species Acinetobacter sp. ANC 4654. The sequence continues at coordinate 160,108 of NZ_NEGL01000009.1, read as the reverse complement.
GCGGGTAATGCTTGATAAGTACCAAAACTTAAATATAGATATAATCCTAAAATGATAGGCGCACGAAAACGAAATTCATATGCAGCTTCATTTTTATACTGGTTTTTATAAACAACTTCTAATTCTTTAGGAAACCAAACTAAATTTAGCCCGCTAGAAATTAACAAGTCAATTTGTTCTTGCCCCAGTAGATTGGATGCTTTCAACTTCATTTTATCTCTCACCACTCCCAATATTTTTATAAATGTAAAAGAGAGATTATTTTTTTGACTACGTTACACTGAATTAAATAAAATGTGTATTAGATTATAAAAGATTAATATAATTCTATTATTCAGAATTTTTCTGTATTCAATATTTAACTAATATAATCATTAAGCTTAATAAAATGTTATATAAATAGAAATAGTTACAATTTAAACAACAATGATTGTGTATTTATTGTATTTAGATAAAATCTAAAAATTAGCAATCATAGAATATGGTTGAATTAAGTCATACGAATAGGATGCATCGCAATGACTGCTATGAATCAATATGGAACAAAATTAGAAATTACAGCTCATTCGGAGTGGTCTCAAAAGTTTTGGGATGAACTTTTTCCTGCAAAAGAACGAGTGAGTAAACACCCTTTATTTTTAGATATGGCAAATGGATCATTGAGTCTAGAATGTTTTCGTTCAGCATTACTCAATTTTTATCCTTTAGTTGCTCATTTTCCATCTTATATGGCTGGTGCGCTTACTAAAGCAACATCATTTTCTCTAGAGGGGGTCATAGATACTAGAAATTGGTTAATTCAAAATATTAAAGTTGAAGAAAGTCATCTGCGTTGGTATCAAGATTGGGCTAGAGGTTTTGGTTTAACAGCTGAAATGTTAAATGAAGTTAGACCTCCTGCTGCAATGAATGCAGTGAATCATTTTCTATGGGATGTTAATTTTAGAGGAACTTTAGCAGAAAGTATTGCTGCAACAAATTTAGCAATTGAATGGGCAACAGGGGACTGGACAATACAAGTTTACAAAGGAATACAAGCATATACAGAGCACCCAAAAGTAAGCATTAATAAGCGATCTTTGGCTTGGTTAAGAGCACATGCTCATTATGATGATTTACATCCGTATGAAGCAATGGAGCTTATCAAGCGGTTGTGTGATAAAGATCCTGTGTTACAGAAGAAAGCATTTTTAGCTGCACAAGAAGGTTTGGCGTATTATGAATTAGCGTTAGATGCATGCTACAAATTACGTTAGAAAGATTTACAAACCGTTATTTAGAAGAAAACTGTACCAATTTTTAGCTTTGGGGCAAAAGTATTATTTAATATTAGATAATACTTCATTTTACCGAAGTGGAAATATAAGACAGACTGTATAAGCATATGGTTGTATTTTAATCTATTTACCACCTTATTTTTCTGCGTTAAATCTAATAGAAAAATATTGGGCAGTGCTCAAGCAAAAAATAAGATTGCTACTATTCTTCGGGCATTGCTCTTTTAGGATGCGTTGGAAATCATTTGTAGCTCTTAAAATGTTTTGGTCATATTAAACTTAAATATCAGTGATGGAGTGTTATTTACTTTAGAGCTATTAAAAATCAAAAAATTATTTTAAATATTTGATATATATGTATATTTAATAAAATTAAATTGGTTAACAAATTTAATTAATTTAGTGTTCGCAAATGGTATAAAAATTGCTCATATTAGAATAAGCAATTATTGCAGGAGAGATGTTCTTCTGTGAACACGCCGAAGGAGCAACGACCCCGGAAACTCTCAGGCAAAAGGACTGTAATAATTTTAAAAATCTGGAGAGAAGCATATAAAATATGCTCACCGAAGGGGATGGTCAGCGTTGAAATTTTTAGCGTCATGGTCGAAGCTCTCAGGTACCAATGACAGATGGGGCTCATAGAAATGTCAGGACATTTCAAGGGAGTGTCGTATGTGTCATATTGTTGTGATTGGATCGGGAATTACTGGTGTTACTTCTGCCTATGAGTTGGCAAAACTAGGCTATAAAGTCACCGTGATTGATAAACATTTATATGCTGCTATGGAAACATCGTTTGCCAATGGTGGGCAACTTTCAGCATGTAATGCAGAGGTTTGGAATCAAAAATCTACCGTGCTAAAGGGCATGAAGTGGATGTTTAATAAAAATGCACCTTTGCTGCTTAATCCTTCATTTGACCTGCATAAATATGGCTGGTTAATAGAATTCCTCGGTAATATTAAACACTATGAAGCCAATACGCGTGATACCGTAAAAATGGCATTATTGGCACGTGAGCGTTTATTTACCGTGGCTGAAGAAGAGAATATTCAGTTTGATTTAGAGAAACGTGGAATTCTTCACTTTTATCACAATAAATTGGATTATGAAGTAGCCACTCGGGTTAATACCTTACTGAATGAAGGTGGGCTAGAACGAAATGCGGTTACGCCAGAAGAAATTAAAAGTATAGAACCGAGTTTAAAGGGTGAGTATTATGGTGGCTTTTATTGCCCAGGGGATGCAACAGGAGATATTCATAAATTTACAATAGGTTTAGCCAAAGCCTCTGAAAAATATGGCGTGAAGTATGTGTTTGGTATGGAAGTCACTGATGTGAAGCATCATGCCAAAGGTGTTACGGTGCTTTATCATGCAAGTAATGAAAATATGCAATTGGATGCGACTACAGTGGAATCACTAGAGGCCGATGCGATTGTGGTTTGTGGTGGTGTTGGCAGTTACCATTTGGCAAATTTATTAGGTGATCGAGTCAATATTTATCCAGTGAAGGGATATTCGATTACGCTCAATTTAAATGATGAAGATAGTGTTAAGCATGCACCATGGGTTAGTTTACTGGATGAAAGTGCAAAAATTGTGACTTCGCGTTTAGGTGCAGACCGTTTAAGGGTCGCAGGAACAGCAGAATTTAATGGTTATAATCTTGATATTCGAGCAGACCGTATTCAACCACTGACAGACTGGGTGAATAAAAATTTTAATATTAGCACTGAAAATGTTGTGCCGTGGGCAGGTTTACGTCCAATGATGCCAAACATGATGCCGACTGTCCGACGTGGTAAACGTGAACGAGTGTTTTATAATACAGGGCATGGACATTTAGGTTGGACGTTATCTGCTGCAACAGCAGTGATGATTAGTCAGGAAGTGGCATCACAACATCCCATTTAATTGTATAGAAACTAAAAAAGTGCAACGTGATATGTTGCATTTTTTTTGTTAGTTTAATATATGATGATCAAAAAAAATTTCGTGAGATACAAGAAAATGAACAAAGTCTGTCCAGTGATTCTGAGAAAAAACAATCACGTATTGGAAGTTTTGCTTTTTAAACATCCGACAGCAGGTATTCAACTTGTAAAAGGTACGATTCAAAAATCAGAACAAATCTTTCATGCCGCTATGCGTGAATTGTATGAAGAATCGGGCATCGTTGTGGAAGAACAACAATGTTATGATTGGGGAACACATCAAATAAGCAACCAAGCGTGGCATTTTATTTTTTGTGATACTTCAAGTCAAGATTTAGAGGATCAATGGTGTTATGACACATTAGATGATTATGGGCATTGTTTTGAGTTTTTTTGGGAAAATATAAATACATATAACATTCTAGATTTACATTGCAAGTATGTACAAGCCCTAGATTTGATCAGGCAAAAAATGAATCTTTATTTGCTGTAAGCAATAAAAAGTTGCTAATACTCAATTTCAAAAAAATAATGAATGCATTCAAAAATTAATCATAAAGCCGATATACACCGACAAAACGTTCACAGCCTTTTTGCTTGGTTTTGACCGATAAAATTGCTTTATTGAAATTGAACTGATATTTACAATCATGTTCGTTATCTATAATTTCATCTTTCTTTTCTGTAGTTGTATACGCCAAGAATGGAATGGTTTGAGTTTCTAATTTATTGTTCGGGTTGCGGTAGGCAATACCTTCAATTTTAATTTTATCTTTGGTAAGTTGGTGGACTTGTAAATGCACAGGTTGACTGGCAATTTTTCCATTTTCAAATTTTAAATAGTGGTTGGTTAAACTCTGATTCAGTGATGTGTAAAAATTAAGATCCTCAATGCGTAATTCAAATTGTTGTTTATAACAATCTAAACTTTTACATTGCTGTAAGCGCTTAAACCATAAGGTATGTGTGTCTTCTAATAAATGAACAGGTGCATCACTGACTAAAAAAGCAGTTATATAATGATTGCTTAATTTCTCTCGAGATTCTAAAAAACCTTCAGCGCAAATATTTTTCATTGACGATGTATTTGGGCGAGAGCAGTCAATTTCTTGAGCATAAGTCATGGTTGAGCACAAACAGCCAATACTGAATAATGTGCTTAATGTTTTAATGAGATTAATATCGGTATTCACCAGCATGATCGCTTATAATTTCACTATGTTGCGCTGATGTAACTATAGCGAAATAGAAAGCGTGAATACAACATTTCAATCATTTATTTCTTAAGGATGCTAAAAGTGGTCGCACAAATTCGAATTGGTCAGGGAATGGATGTACACGCCTTTGAAGAAGGTGATTTTGTAACTTTAGCAGGCATTAAAATTCCCCATACACATGGCTTAAAAGCCCATTCAGATGGTGATGTCGTGCTGCATGCTTTATGTGATGCTTTATTGGGGGCGTTAGCTTTAGGGGATATCGGGCAGCATTTCCCTGATACGAATGTAAAATTTAAAGGTGTAGATAGCCGAGTTTTACTTAAGCATGTCTATCAACTTATTTTGGATCGGGGTTATGTGTTAAATAATGCTGATATTACGGTTGCGTGCGAACGTCCAAAATTAGCCAAACATAATTTAGAAATGCGTCAAAGTATTGCTGACGTTTTAAACGTGCATGTCACGCAAATTAGTATTAAAGCGACAACCACAGAACAGCTAGGTTTTACAGGACGTCAGGAAGGGATTTTGGCAACGGCAACAGTCTTGATTTCACATCAAGCAAAATGATCTGGATGGATGAGTGCCTGTTGTAATTCTTTGGTGGCTTTACGACCTTGCAGTTGTAAAGCGACCGCATGGATTAAGCCTGTCCATGTGTCATTGGGTTCCCAAATGCTATGCATCAGCTCTTGCGCCGTAGGCATATCCATATCCATAGAATATTGACGATATAAATACATCAAACAACTGACATGATAATTTTTACTACAGTGAACCCAAACCATTTGTTCTTGTACTAAATGAGCAAGCATATCTAATATTAGTAAACATTGGTCATCAGATGGGGTTTCAGCAGAAATAGGCAATTGAATATAGTTTAAGCCTAAATCTAAACAAATTTTATCTTCATGAGTTAAATACTGCTTTGCATCAGATAATCCCAAATTTACAATTGTCGTGACACCGTATTCTTTAATCAGCTTTAACTGTTCAGCAGATGGCTGAGCCGATGTGAATAGGTGTTCGTGAATAAACTGGAAATTTTCAATATGGCTTAATGCATTTTCAATTTCATTCATAAGATAAAACTTTTCCTAAGGTTAAAGTAGAAACGCCATCAATCAAGATGGCGTTTTAAATCTCTTAGCGATTTGGTAAAACGTCTTTGAGTGCTTCATGCATATCAAGTAGGGCTTTTTCAGTGGTTTCCCAATCAATACAGCCATCTGTCACTGATTGACCATATTCAAGATCATCCAGATTTTCAGGAATATCTTGACGACCACCTTTGAGATGGCTTTCAACCATAAGACCAACAATTGACTTGTTACCATCTAGAATTTGTTCTGTGATGTTTTTTAGTACAAGCGGTTGTAAATACGGGTCTTTATTTGAATTGGCATGACTGGCATCAATCATAATTTTGTTGCTTACTTTGGCTTTGGCTAAAGCATTTTCAGCTTCTGCAACAGAACCTGCGTCATAGTTTGGTTTGCCATTACCACCACGAAGTACGACGTGTGCATATGGGTTGCCACTGGTACGAATGACAGAAACTTGACCTTGATCATTTAAACCGAGGAAGCTGTGACCATGTTTAACAGATTGCATCGCATTGGTTGCAACGGTTAAACCACCGTCTGTACCATTTTTAAATCCAACAGGAGAAGATAAACCTGAAGACATTTCACGGTGAGTTTGACTTTCAGTGGTACGCGCACCAATCGCTGACCATGAAATAAGGTCTTGATAATATTGTGGTGAGTTTGGATCAAGTGCTTCAGTGGCACATGGCAAACCTTTATTATTGAGTTCAACTAAAAGTTGACGACCAATACGAAGACCTTTTTCAATGTTAAAAGAATCATTCATGTCAGGGTCATTAATTAAACCTTTCCAGCCCACAGTGGTTCGTGGTTTTTCAAAGTAAACACGCATCACGATATAAAGCGTATCTTTAATTTTTTCGCTTAACACTTTTAAACGATCTGCATACTCATGTGCAGCAACCGTGTCATGAATTGAGCAAGGACCAATGACCACAAATAGACGGTTGTCTTTACCATCAAGAATATTGCGAATGGTTTCTCGACCTTTTAAGACAGTTTGATAGGCATGTTCAGTCAGAGGTAACTCTTTTTTTAATTCAGCAGGAGTTACAAGAGGCTGAATGCTTTGTACATTCACGTCATCGATGTCAGATTGTGTAATAGGATTTGACTGTAGTGTATTCATTGCCGTCACTGGTTTGATCATACAAGAGTTTTTTTAGTAGCCTGAATATAACACGATTTAAGCGGTGAGTTGCTATACAAAACACCAATAAATCCGTGAAAAAAACCAATTAATCGCATAGATAGCTTAACCGTTGTTCGATTTTTCAACAGTTAAAATCATAGCAGTTGTTGGTTTTTCAACAGGTTTTACTTTTACTGGATGAAGGATAAAGTTAATACCTAATGCGAATAAGGTAATGCCTAAAATTTTACGGATAATTTTTTCAGGTAAGCGTGAACTAATTAAAGTTCCCACCACAATGGCAGGGATTGAACCCACTAATAACCAACCGAGTAAGTGTAAATCTACATTACCCGAACTCATATGTCCTAAGCCTGCAACTAAAGTTAAAAGTACCGCGTGTACCACGTCAGATCCAATAATACGAATCATGGGTAAATTTGGAAACATGAGCACCAATGCCATAATACCAAATGCACCCGCACCGACTGAGGATAAAGTGACAAATACACCCAACACGATACCCATAATTACAATATAAACACGTTTATCTTTGGCACTAAAATTAACTTTTTCTAAATCTTGTGTCATATCTAGTGTTTCATTTTTACGAAACTTGTTAAAGAAGCGTTCGATATGCCCACGGAAAACGATAGAAACACCTGTTAAAGTCAACATAAAACCTAAAACAGTGGTCAGAACAGCTTTATAGCTTGTAGATTGACTTAAATAGTTTTCTAAAACCCAATGAGTGCACAATGATGCAGGAATACTGCCGACAGCCAGCCAAATCACAATCGGCCAGACAATATTCATTTTTTTAGCATGTACCATTGAACCGCAAAATTTAGAGATTGCGGCATAAAGCAAGTCAGTACCAATGGCAATGTGTGGCTCAATTCGAAACAAACTAATTAGAATAGGCGTCATGAGTGAACCACCGCCAACACCTGTAATGCCGACGCAGAAGCCGACGATAACACCCGCTAAAATAAATTCAATTGGACCAAACATGGTTATATGCCAAATATCAAAAAACGTGCATATGTTATGACTATTTCAGATAAGTCGTTGTCTTGATTATTGATTTACTTATTCCAAAAAACGCTAAAGTAAACTCAATGGGCTTAAACTTTTAACACTTATTTTAAACAGTGAATGATCGTTATCTATAGCGCTACTTTTGTTTCGCGCTAAGCTCATTGATATATAGAATAAAGATAAAAATCAGGGGACTGGAAAAGACCCAGAAGCTGATGAAACCAATGGAATAACCATCTTCTTGGATAATCAATAGAGTGGCAATCACCAGCAGAAAAAGACAAATAACACGCACAATTCGTGGATGGTATGCCAACAATGCCCATTTAGACTGCAAAGTTTTTCTGATTTGTTTTTCACTGACCCGATATAGACCATAAACAGCACATAGAATAAAAAGGAAGCTGAATAAAATATTCATCAGAGGCTTTCTCCATTGTTTAGCTGTACATTCTTTTCAAGCTTATTTTTTATTTTTGTTTGAGCTTTAAGTTGAATAGGCTGAATATTTCTGTATAGAAACACTGCCAATAAGCCAAAAATGAGCATAAATAAGTCGATTCTAAAGAAAGTCCAAAATTGAGTAAAATTTTGAATCTGATTTTGTTGTAGAAGAAAAAACAGATTAAAAATAGGTAAGCTGAATGCTAAAACAATAAATATTGCCAGTTGTTTTTTCCAAAGATATTGTTTTTTAAGACCTAAGCTTATGGCAAAGATGGATAACCACACGGCAAAAAAAGTTGTTACTTCATAATTTTGTGTGCTTTGGAGCATAAGTCCAATTCGATTTGCATAAAAGTAGCCAAGAGCCGCACTAGGTAAGCCGATAATAGCAGCGACATTGAGTCGTTGTACCAAATAATATCCAAAATGGAACTTTTCAGTTTTTGTTTGTAGCTGTCGCTTTAGACTCCAAAGCAATAGTCCTGAAGCAATCATCGCGCAGCCCAGTAAGCCTGAAAAAAATAGGGCCAAACGCAGTAGAGGTTGAGCGAAAGTCGCCATATGTAATCCGTACACACCTGCATTCAGCGTAGCGATAGCACTATCGTTTTTTGTGCTGCGTAATTTTTCTCCCGTGACTGCATTCAAAGTAATTTGTGCTGGATTACGGGTAATTGAGTGATCTTGAGCTTCGATAAAGGTGATTTGTGCTTGTCGTGTATTGGGATTTTTTATATTAATGGCACTGTATTTGGTTTCGCCCCATTCTTGATGAACGGGATGCATTAAGTTGTTAATAGATAACATCTTGGCGTGGCTGTTATTTTCAATTTTCGGGATGGTTTTGGCGTTAATTTCTGTAAAATATTGGTAATTATTTTCAGGATAAAGTTTTTGCATGCCCCAAGGTAAATATAAATAAAAGAAAATGGCTAAGCCTGTAAAAGTAATGGTAAGAAAGAAGGGCAACGCAATAACAGAGCTGACATTGTGAAAATCTAAATAAGAGCGTTGTCCTTTAAAGGCACGTAGGGTAAAGAAATCGGTCAGAATTTTTTTATGGGTAATAATGCCCGAAACCAATGCGATCAGCATAATAAATGCTGCGAGTGAAACAATTAATCTGCCGATTAAATAAGGCATACCGAACAATTGAAAGTGGAACAGATAGAAAAAATCGCCCCCTTGTGTTTGCGTCAGCGTTAACTCTTGTCCTGTATTGGGATTTAAGGTTTTGCTTTCATAAGCATCATCTGCCTTTTGCCAATAGAGTTGGTTTACAGGCTTTTGCTCATTTGCGAGATTGATCATCCATGTTTTTGCATCTGGTGCATTTTGTTGTAAATATTGGTATGCGGTACGTATCGCGGTATCTTGATTAACCTGTATTTGGGCAAGCGGTGGTTGCATCCATAGGCTGATTTCATGACGATAGTAAGACAGTGCCCCCATCAGAAAGATGGTGAACAATAACCATCCGAAAAGTAACCCTGTCCAAGCGTGCAGCCATGCCATAGATTGACGTATTGATTTTTGCATGACTTAACCTAATATCCAGTAGATCGCATAAAAACACGCAGTCAAACTTATACTTATCAAGCTTAGTTTATGTAAAGAGTAGATACAAAAACTACTGATCACAAAACTTACAAAGAATAAAATACCAATGAATGCCGCCAGATAAATTGCTTCTGCTTTGGGAAGTGAGTGATGAAAAAGTACGGTGAAATTGCTCACCAGTAAGGAAGTACAAGCGTAACCAAATACAAAGGCAATCATAAAGCGGTAGAGCACTGTCATTCGATAAGAGAAAGATAGGGAAGAAGTTTTACTCATAGGGAAGATCACTGTGCGCATAAAAAACCAAGCCTGAATACTCAGGCTTGGTGGGTAAATTAGTATTTGAATTTAACTGCAAGTGTATAGTTAGCAGGCTCTCCATAAAAAGCTTGCCCATCAGGGAAGCTATTTAAGTATTTTTTATCAGTCACATTTTTAGCATTCGCTTGTAGCAGAATATGGTCGTTGACCTCATAACTGGCCATTAAATTGACGAGTGCATAGGCATCCTGAGAGATGGTGCTTTTTAAAGTCGAGTCATAGAGCTTGATCTTATCTTGCCATTGTAGCCCAGCACCAACTTTAAGTTTAGGTAATGCAGGAACTGTATAAGTGGCTAACAAATTAATGGTTTGATTTGGATTATAAGTACGCGCAGCACCGCCATTTTTCATATCTTTAAGGCTAAATTGGGTGTAACCAAAAGCTAAATTAATATCATCACTCATTTGCCCTGCAAGACCGACTTCGACCCCTTGTGATTGTAAATCGCTGGTCTTAGAAGTACGGTTTAATGGATTACCATCTGAATTACGGAGTGGATAATTATTCTGTTCAGTTCTAAACACCGAGAGCGTACCCGTCAACTGATCGTTTAGCCATGTGCTTTTAATACCGACTTCATAGCTTTCACCCTCGACAGGTTTTAAAGCTTGGCGTGTTGTTTCTTCAATACCTGTTTGTGGACGGAAAATAGAGGTATAGCTCATATAGCCTGTATATTCGGGTGTGAAGTTATAGGTTAGGCCTGCATATGGCGATAACTTACTTTCATCATAGTCCATTGGAGAGCCATAACTTACGCCACGACTTTTTGCTTGAACGTAATTTCCACCCAAGATTAACTTTAAATCGTCCGTTAAATTAAGACGTGTTGCGGCATAGTATGAGTTAATTTTTTGTCTATAATCCGCTGCATCACTGAAGTCAGACCATGTTATGGACTGAGGTGTCCAGCTCGCCCAGTTGGTTGTGTATTGCGTAAGATAAGGAACGCCATTATAAATGCCCGAGACATTGTTAATATTACTGTCATTGATAAAACCACTGGATTGTTGGTCATACTGATGCGTTTGAATACGACTGTATCCCAAAGTTGCTTCATGTTCTTGATTGAATAAATTGTAAGTGCCTTGGAAATTTAAATCAGCAAAATGTTTACGTAGTTGTTCTTTACCACCCCAAGCTGTAAGTGAAACGCCTGAACCATCTGCTTGCGGGTTGCCATAGTAATAAAGCAAGCGGCTATTGTGTTCAGTATCGCTATAGTTGTAGGTGAGTTTAGCCGTCCATTTTTTGCCCAATTTTTGCTGTAATTCTATAAAAGCATCTTGGGTTTCATTGTCCCAATGTGCCCAATCTGGATTTGGATTGTAACTACGGTCATAAGACAGTTGTTTTCCATTTGCATCCAGTAGAGGTAAAGCTCCCCAGTTATTGGCATTTGGCTTGTTCTGATTTTGACTGTAACCGACCGTGAATAATGTTGAGTCAGTAATATCGGCTTCTAAGATGCCTGCAAAGCCATTTTTTTCAGAAGAATATCGGTCAAGATGAGAATCTCCCGTTTGCTCATACCCCATTAGGCGACCACGTACGCGTCCATCTGGAGAAAGTGAGCCAGAAACATCTGCTTCATAGCGCTGAGTATTCCAAGAACCATAACTTAGTCCAGCACTTGCCTGTAATTCTTTGGTCGGACGTTTACGAATATTATTAATGGTTGCACTTGGGTCACCAAAGGCATTCGATAGGGCATCGGCTCCTTTTACCACTTCGACACGGTCATAAAAGTAAGTGTCTGGATTGGTATTGTTATAGTTATAACTGCTTAAAGGAAAGCCTACGCCGTCAGTGAGAATATTTGAAATTTCAAAACCTCGTGCCATGTAAGACGTACGTTCTGTTTCTTGACTTTGAACCGTGACTCCGGGCGTGTTTTTTAAGATTTCACGTGTTGAATTTAACCCGAAATCCTCAATCTGTTGACGCGTTACGACATTGACGGTTTGAGGTGTTTCTTTCACGGTAATATTAAGTTTTGATGCGCTGCGACTATTTTTAACGGTATATGCTTTGGTCTTTTCAGAGCTTTGATCAGCACTTTCTGATTGAGCTTGTAGCTGAATGGTCGATAAAGTTTGCACCTGAGGGTCTACAGCATCTGCTGCGTAACTATTTTGAATATTCAGTATGGATAAGCTGAGGAATGACAATTTAAAGCATTTGGAAAGCAAAGGAGAGATGGATTTCATTATAAAATCTAAGTGAAAACAATTATCATTTATATTATTATTTAATAAATCTAAACACAATGGGGTGATTATCGATATTTTGAATTGAAAAAATTATTTAAATATAAAATAGAAGCAAAAATCTTATTTGTACTGTCGGGATATGTAGATAAGATTTCAAATATATGAGTATGCTAAAATACCCCTACTTTGAAATAGGATAAAAGTTTTGCAAAATCGGAAACTTAAAATAGGAATTGTCGTCGGTGAAGTATCGGGTGATACACTTGGTGCTAAACTTATTCGTAGCTTCCGTGAGCAGGGAATTGATGCAGAGTTTGAAGGGATTGGTGGACCTCAAATGATTGCTGAAGGTTTCAGCAGTGATTATCCGATGGATATTTTATCGGTTATGGGCATTGTCGAAGTCTTAAAAGATATTAAAAAACTATTTGCTGTCCGCGATGGTTTGGTCGATAAGTGGACTCAAGAGCCCGTTGATATATTTATTGGTATTGATGCGCCAGACTTTAATTTACGTTTATCGAAAAGCTTAAAACAAAAAAATCTACCGATTAAAACAGTGCAATATGTCAGTCCTTCGGTATGGGCGTGGCGACAGGGACGGGTTCATGGTATTAAGGCCAGTATTGATTTAGTCTTGTGCTTATTTCCGTTTGAAAAAGCGTTTTATCATAAATTTGATGTGCCTGCTGCGTTTGTTGGGCATCCATTGGCAAGTCAATTGCCACTAAAAAATCCTCTTATTGAAGCAAAAAAAGAGCTTGGTTTAAATGTAGAACAGAAGCATATTGCACTTTTACCGGGTAGCCGCCGTGGTGAAATTGAACGACTTGGTCCATTGGTGCTTGATGCAGCGAAAATCATCAGTCAAAAGCACCCTGACTATATATTTTTAATTCCTGCGATTAATGATGCACGTAAGCAGCAGATTGAAGAATTATTAAAGCATTATCCAAATGATCTTGTTGCTAAAGTTAAATTGATGGAAAACACGGATACCGAATCTAAAATTGGCCGTCAAGTGATGAATGCTTCAAATATTGTGGCATTGGCTTCAGGAACGGCAACTTTAGAAGCAATGCTGTTACATCGTCCGATGGTGACTTTTTATAAGCTGAATTGGCTCACTTATGTTGTGGTTAAATTTTTGATCAAAATTCAGTATTATTCATTGCCGAATATTATTTCGGGTAAAAAAGTCATTCAAGAACTGATTCAGCATGATGCAACGCCAGAAAATTTAGCTGCTGAAATTGAAAAACTGATGAATATTGAAACTGCGCAAATACAAGCGATGCAGCACCTTACTATGCACAAGCAATTGCTTTCAGGAAATAGTGAGGACCCCGTTCAGGCTATTCTTAGTACCTTAAGTGCAGAATAACTTATTGAAATTGTTGTCGATACTGGCTTGGTGTTAAATCAAACAGTCGTTTAAAGGTTTGGCTAAATGCCGTTTCAGAAGAATAACCAACCCGATGGGCAATGTGTTGAATAGACCATTGTCCTTCGCGTAAGTATTGAGATGCCAAACGGAAGCGATACTGCTGTAAATAAGCCAACGGTGTTTCGCCAACAATCGTGCTAAATAGCGGGGCAAATTTGGAGCGCGACATACAGCATTGTTCAGCCAGTGTTTCAACGGTCCACGCTAGTTCGGGTTTGCCGTGAATGGCGGCTAAAGCATTGGCCAGTTCGGTATGTACCAGTGCGCGAAGCCAATTATTTGAATCACTTAATTGCGCAATATAGTCACGCACACACTCAATAAAAAGAATACTAACCAAATGATCGAGAATTTTGTCCCGACCGGGGCGAATTTGGTAGGCTTCAACCGCTAGAAAATGCAGACCTATTTGTAGCCATTCTGGTGCATTACTGCCCGTAATATGGTGAATATGAATATAGCTTGGTAGGGCATTCAGTAAAGGACGCGCCATGATGGTATCAATATGACAGCGAATAGCTAAAATGAGAGCAGGTTCACCGCTTTGGCTGCCAAACTCGATCGTCTCTTGTCTTTTTTGATCAAAAAGTGCTGTGATGTTTAAGGCTTCAACTAAATTATTTTTGTTATTGTTATGACAAGAATGATTTTGCCCAGACGGAATAAGGACTAAATCACCTGCTTCAACATGAAGTTGGTTTTGTGAGTCAAATTGAATGGTGAGATTACCAACCAGTACCACATAGCCAATCATGGCACCTTGTTCTTGATAGGCATATGCCCAGTCACCTTGAGGTTTTAAATAAATATATTCAGATTTATTGAGATGAATATCATCAAAAATTTTACTTAAAGCATCCATGTATTATCTTTCTGTCATCATCGAATAAAATTATAAAAAGCTTAGAGTCATTCAAGCATGTGTTTTTAGGTCAAATATTGGCTCTTGATGCCAAAGACGTTTGCATAGGTTTTTTGGACGTTTACAACTGTTCTTGATGGCCCATTTCTAGAAATATAACGGTAGAACAAAAAATAGGGAAGTCGCCAGCATGAATGCACCAGTAAATTTAAATCAAACAACAATTCAAACCCTACCAACGGCTACAGGTTTAGCACTGGATAAAAAACGCTATTGGTGGTTATTAAGCCCTGGTTTGCCTGTGATTGGGATGGGGATTTTGGCAGGCTATCAATTTGGCCCTAAAGCGACGAAAAAAATCTTTGCTTTGGGCGGGCCGTTATTACTGCATGTGATTATTCCTAGTCTTGATGCCATTGTTGGAGCGGACAATAACAACCCGAG
The DNA here is from genome assembly GCF_002135425.1 of Acinetobacter sp. ANC 4654. Taxonomy (NCBI): domain Bacteria; kingdom Pseudomonadati; phylum Pseudomonadota; class Gammaproteobacteria; order Moraxellales; family Moraxellaceae; genus Acinetobacter; species Acinetobacter sp. ANC 4654. The sequence goes on along the minus strand of NZ_NEGL01000009.1, from coordinate 145,092 downwards.
TGATGATCAAATTTCATCTTTGGTCGCAGACCCTTACTATGACCGTATTGTAAAATTATTTATTCCTTTGCAAATGGCAGCAAATGTATTTGCAGGTTATGTGGTCAGTCGTAAAACAACCTCGTTGCTTGACCAAATCCTGTTGGGGGTTTCGATGGGGGCAATTAATGGTATTGGGGTGAATACTGCACATGAGTTGTCACATAGACCCAATAAAAAAGATCATTATCTTTCACATGCAACGCTCATGCCGCTGTTTTATAACCATTTCCGTGTAGAGCATCCGTATGGACACCATAAACGTGCTGCAACACCTGAAGATCCTGCATCGTCTAAAATGGGGGAAACCTTTTATGAATTCTGGCCAAGAACCGTATTTGGTGGTCTTAAGTCTGCCGTTGAGATTGAAAGAAATCGTTTAAAACGCAAAGGTTTATCTTTTTTCAGTCCCCAAAATGAACTGTTTCAAGGTTGGGCGATGAGTGCGGGTTTTCATGCCACCATGTTGAAATTGTTTGGTAAAGACATTATTCCATATTTAGCGACACAGGCTTTTTATGGTGTGAGCTTATTTGAAATTATTAACTATATTGAACATTATGGTTTAATGCGTGATCAAAAAGAAGATGGCTCTTATGCACGGACGATGCCGGAACACAGTTGGAATAACAATAACATTACCACCAATTTGTTTTTGTATCAGTTACAGCGCCATTCGGATCATCATGCTTATCCGACACGTCCATTCCAAGCGTTACGTAATTTTGAACAAGCACCTGTATTACCAAGCGGTTATGCCACCATGTTATTGCCCGCTTTAGTTCCATCGTTATGGTTTAAAATGATGGATAAGCGGGTTTTTGATCATTACGAAGGCGATTTAAATAAAGCCAATATTCATCCGAAACGCCGTGCAAAAATCTTTAAAAAATTTGGTGTAGTTGATCGGTTATTAAATAAAGAGTAAGAGTAGATGTTGTTTGCTAAATAGTGAATTAAACGTACTTATTTTAATCAAATACGTGAAGTATTGCTTAATAAATAAGTGTGGAACACGATTATTTAGACAAAAAGCCCAATCGGGTAGGATTGGGCTTTTTGTTATTAAATTTTTGATTTGTATGTGAATAAAAATTGTTATTCCCCAATTAAAATGTCTGGTTTTTCCAAAATAAAAATATCCACTTTTAGAGGACTCAATTGAATATTAATTTAGATAAAATAGCCTAAGGAAGCCAAACATTAACTTTAAAAAAGCATATAATTTCATAAACCAACTATTTTCATCATTAAAAAATGACACCAGCTTGCAAAGTTTTAAAATCAAATAAAATTGAATTTTCTATCCATGAATATCAGCATGATGTAAATGCTAAAAGTTTTGGATTAGAAGCTGCTGAAAAGCTCAATTTAGAAGTACATGAAGTCTTTAAAACATTATTGGTAACAGATAGCAAGAATTACTATGTGGCAGTTTTACCTGTTGCACATCAGTTAAGTTTAAAGAAAATTGCTGCGGCTGTGGGTGTTAAAAAATTACAAATGGCAGACCCTAAAGATGCAGAACGCTTAACAGGCTATTTGGTGGGCGGTATTAGTCCAGTAGGGCAGAAAAAGCGTTTAAAAACAATTATCTGTGATAGTGCTAAACAGCTTAAATCTATGTACGTTAGTGGTGGTAAAAGAGGCTTGGATATTGGGGTAAAACCTGATGATCTGGCGCAGGTTTTAGGTGCTAAATTTGCCGATATTATTGATGAATAATCACGTTGTTTTACAGCATAAATTTTAGTTTATTTTTAAGTGTTACTCACATTATTACTCACTTATACAATTCCCTTAAAACAACAAAAGCCGCATTAAGCGGCTTTATGATTTGATTCTACATCAAGAATCACAGATTGAACATAAGAGTGAAGCCAAAAACTTTTCCTCCCATCTTTATGAGGTTTTTTATACCTACCGTCTCTAATTCGCGCATCCAGTGTTTCAGGCTCTATATTTAACAACTTGGAAAACTCTGCACGACCAATGCGTCTTTCGCTTTGATGCTTGAATGCTTTTTTGAGTTCTTGCATTTCATTGAAGATAGCTTCAAGCAAATTGTTTTCTGCTTCTGTTCGCATCAAGACACCTCCTTCAAACTTTGAGCAACATCAGAAGGTAGGTTGGCATCATTCCAAACAGCATATGCAACACAATCTTCAGCATAGTCATCTGTAACGGAAACCTGACCATTATGACCGCATGACTTGCACTCAATTTTATCGCCATCAAACAATAAATCTTCAGTACCTTCGATGGTTTCAACTATTGCCCAACCATGGCCACATTTATTGCATTCTTCTAGCCAAAAAACTTCAACTTTATGACTCATGACTTTGCTCCTGAATTTCATATTCGCCATTCGCCCAGCCATCTTCATAATCAACATCTGGCATACCGATTTGCTTAGCTACATGTTGCACATCGCTGAAATTTAAATTATTTGCAGCCCAATCATGAATTTCATAATCGTTGGATTCAAAAAGAGGAACTGTGTCATCGTTGAGGCTTTCTTCTAAAGAAATTCCGTCTTTTTTCGCAAAATATTTAGCACGGTGTTCGGCAATAATGCGGACTGGAACTGCCCATTTGCTATTGTCTTCCATTTCTACAACATAGTTTTTATCAAGAATGCTCATAACTTTGCTCCAGTGCTTTGATCATGTCTTGAATGCGATTTCCAAGTGAAACCAAATGGGAGCTAACCGCCTCGGGTCTATTCTCAGTTGTAAGTAAATCAATTTGATTAATTATCAGTATTAAATCTAAAAGCTCGGGGGAGCTAACCAGAACAAAACCTTCTGGAGCTTTGTAATTTGCTACCTCAATACTCTTAAAATATTTACGAATTGATTCAATAACTGGTCTAACAAGCTTTTCTTCTTTGCTGGTTTGATTTCTTGAAAAACTATGTACTAAGGAATCAACACTTGCATGCGTAGATATAAATTTTTCAACTTCCTTTTCCCAATGGGTAAGAAGACGCGCAGTCCAAGCACAACCCCTATGGGTAATGGTTACTTCAAAATTTCCTTTATCGTGATTGATTATAAATACAGCGATAGGGCTAACATCATCCTGCTTTGGAATGTGATAAGTAATAACTTCTTCAATTTCCATCAGAGCATCACCTCATCGGAAAGCTGAGCAGATAACCGGGTAATTGATTGGCCTTCAGCGAAAAACTGAACATTCTTCAAACCGAATAAATCTTGAAGTAAGTTAGATAATTGTTTTGCATTTAAAGAAACGCTTTTCTTTTCTACAGTGACTGTTTCAACCATGGACTTATATTGTTCAAATGGATCAGTCACAATTTCGGGTTGATTATCAGGATCTACAACTTTGATAACTTCACTTTTTTGCGTAGAGGTTTTCACTTCAGCTTTAGGTTCAACCCCACCCGATATATCAAGTGGGGGATTATCAGCTGGAGTATCAATTAGTTTTTCTTTTTCATTCTGAGGAACGTCTGGCTGGGTTTCGCTATTTACTGATTCAGGTTGATTATTAGTTGAATCTTTAATTGTGAAAATGCCTAAGCCGTTATCTTGGGCTTCATCTAAAGTAGCAATGACATTCCGAACGGTTTTAACGCTTAGACGCGTGTTATTCGCAATTTGTGATACAGACAAGCCAAATGGATCACTTTTTATTGCAGCTAAAATTTTTTGAGCATTTTTCTGCATAACACGTTCATCTTCTGCAGCACGTACATCATTTAAAGCATCTTTACTCATGATATTTTCCAAATAGATTTTTATTCCTCAAACTCATGGCCTGAGGGGAATTTCAAATAATCCTAGGATCATTAACGATGGGTTTTAGCCCATTGCTTATAATCATCAGACTGGAAGTGGCCAGTTTTGTTTAGAAGGTCGTAATACTCAGTATTACGTTTTGCTTTACGGGCTGTAATTAATGCGTTGATAATCAAATCTGAGACTGTGTCTTTATCTACAGGAGTTAAATTGCCTTGAGATTCTTTATAGATGCTGAATCCATCAAGGTTGATACCACTACGGCCACTTGGTTTAAGTACATAGAAGCTAGGGTATTTTCCAATTCGATAGCGTTCGTTTTTATCACCATCTAATCCAACACATTCAGAAAAATACTTTTCTGATTGAGCTTTTTGAGCACGTTTCAAACCTTCATCCAAGGTTTGAGCAAAACGGAATTTAATAAAACCGCTAAATAAGTCAGCAAAGCCCAAACGTGTTTGAGGGGTTAGGAGTTCCCAATCATTGGTATCAACTTCTGCAAATTCCATTTTGAAACCTTTGGCTAAGGCTTCAAAAACTTGAGTAGGAGTGAGGGTTTGTTTAATGATTTGAGTCATCATTAGCGAGCTCCTTCAGTTGAAGAAGCAGAAAACTGCAATTGATGTTTTAAAGCCGCAGCATGTTGACGATCTACTTCGTTTGAGCAGCTGCGAACTGTAAATACGGTTGATACAACAGTGATACAGATTAGAGAGATTGCAGCGACTTCTTTCAGAACTACTTTAACTTGAGCACGCTTACTTGATTTTGCAAGCTGCTCGCTTGATGGTGGATGTTGAAACAGAACAGAAGTCGTTTGACTTTTGTCAGCGTCAAACTCAGGCATTTGACTGTGTGATGGGTTTTGATTCATAATTGCCTCGTTACAGTAATTAAGCTCCGTGTCTGCCAAGATTTATCGGAGCTTTTTTATTGGGTACGAGATTTAGTTTATCAAGGGAAACAATTAAGTCAATATAAAGTTGACTAATGGAAACAATTAATTCTACATAAAGAAACTTTATGTTTTAATAGACAAAAGAAAACCCATCACAGGGATGGGTTGTTAAAAAAGAGAGTGCTAACTCGCCTTTAACATTTCAAATATTCTTGACGCACCTTCATCCTCAGAATGACAAGCATAAATTTTAATATTAGATTTGGAGGAGATTTCTTTTCTAAGTAAATGAACATTTTCCTCCATCCGAGCTAAGGTTTTTGTGGGAACTTGGAGATCGTCCGCTGTAGGCATATAAAGTATCAAGTCATAATTATTTGATACGTGGTTGGAATCAAGTATTTGCAAATCAAATAAATTTGATTTCATTCTGGTAATGGTTTGTGATGTGCATACATTAAACTTTGCAGAATAACTAGGTGTATGAAATCCACAGGCAATACGGACATCTTTTCCAACTGGAATTTTTAAGTCAAAACATTTTTCATATGATGGGTCAATTTTAATTACCGCATTCTTGATTCGCTTTGACCACCTAGAATCAATTTGCTCATTTTCAATCAGAGTTTCATCTTGGTCAAATAAACCTTTCAAAGCGACAGATCCTAAGCTAGCCGTTCTATATAAGGCCTGCCTTACAATTCCTTTAATATCAATTGATTGAGATAATCGCCATGGACCCTCACTCACACCATCTACATTTGAAATTCCATTATTTTTGATTATATTATTTTTAATAAGCTTAATGTAGCCTTGAAATGATGGTGCCTTTGAGCCGTATAAGCTATCGATAACTGTTGGATGTAAAGCATCATAAATAGTAATTTTAAGATCAGCACTACGAGTTACGATAAGAATTGCAATTTTCTCACCACTATTTGGAATGGGTTCAAAGTATATCGTTTTCCATTCTGCTTGGAAGGTGGGGCTAGAGGGGAAATCAATTTTGCTAAACATATTAATCCCCTAAAAAGTCTAGTTGTGGTGAGTCATCTAGATGGGTTATAGCATTTTCAATTAGTAATGCCAATGACCCCAAACGTGCCGATAGAAAGCTTCGAATTCGATCTAGAAGAATATTATAATCAGTAAGTAATGTATTTTTTTGAGATTTAAAAAGAAGATGGTCGCAATCTGTCGCAGTAATTTCATCCTGAAGTAGATTTTTAATTTTAGCCATTAGCTTATGAATATATATATTATTTTCACCTTTATAGTGTTTAACAATATCTGAAATATTCCCGATTTTATGTATTTCATTTATTGGGAGTCGAGGGTTTTGTTGTGGATGAAAGGCTTTTTCATGATCGATAAACCGAAAAGACTCGCCATCATACAAAATATTACTATTGTTTCGATCAGGATTACCTATAAGCTCATCAAACGTGATAATTGATGAAAGATTGGGGTATTCAAGAATGCAATCCTCACTTAAGTCACTATCTCTTAAGAACCTTTCAAATGATGGCATCTCATACATTTGAGAGCCAAATAGATAGGATGTTTGTGTAACGTTTATTTGAGGATGATTTGGTTCAACTAAGACAATGATAGGTTTTGGAATGGGAATATTAAACCATAAACCTAACAGTGAACTAATCACTTCAATGCATAACCCCTCTGGATTTCTGCATTGTTTAATATAGGCTGGCATTTCACCTACATTGGTAGCCACAAATCCAGTCCACAACGGGTTAGACCCCTTATTGCTTACATCGAGGTCAATTAGTGCACGACCAAAAAGTAAGTTTTCATTGATAAATTGCTCTACTTCCATATATACCCCCTTCAATTTTATAAACCAAAATATTCATGTGCCTAGTTCACTGCATTAATTTTTCTATTTTTTGAATTATGACTTACATATATATTTATCAATCATTAATTCACCCACTTGATCCAAAGAACTGCATCGGTTTCGCAGTTTGTTTTAAATCACCCAAAAATCTGAATCCGCTTAAATTTTTTATTTGCCTCAATATGACTTCTATAAAACTTATCTTTATCTGCTGAATCAATAAATTCAGCAAATGTGCTAGCCTCTAGAAGCCTGTATATAAACTTTTCACCAGTCTTAAGTTCAACCGTTAATAAGAGCCATTGATAGAGCACACGGCTGATTTTATGTGAATTCATTTCAATTATTTGCATTCATATCACTGGACTATCCATAATCATCTGATTAATTAGCTGTTTCGGGTATAGCTTTTTACCATTTTTCTATTCTTGCTATTTGCCAAATCCAACCAAATATTTGAAAGTCTTGTTCTACACGTTCCTCAGCAGTCAAAATAATTTCAGGATATTCAATAGCATTGTCAGATACGATGCGAACTCCACCAAAAGGCATGTTGTATAAGCGTTTGGCATAATGAAGACCACCAATACAAATAACGAAAATACGACCATCTTTAATTTCTTTACGGCCTAAATCGATATGAATCGTATCGCCATCTTGAATTGTTGGTGACATTGAATCACCAGAAGCAGTTGCAGCTACAGCATTATCTTTGCTTATAGAAAGATTTCTTAGAGTCGCTTTGGACATCCGTAATTTTCGTTTTTCTTTAGAAATTTGTTCATTAATTGAGCCTATACCACAAGCAAATGAAAAATCTTTAAAGAATGGAATTTCAACTTCATCCTCATCAAGAGGGGTGTTCTCGTCCCATGGTTCAATTTTTTTGAAATCAGCACTTTGAATATTGTTTTCAACACCATTAATTAGCCAATCTGGTGTTGTGTTTAATAGCTTTGCTAAATCAGGTAACACTGAGGCACTCGGGACATTAATTCCTGAAACCCATTTAGAGACAGTGCCTTTGCTCAAGCCCAAAGCTCGGATGATATCTGTTTGCTTTAAATTTAATTCAGACATCCTCTGAATTAACCTACCCCTAACATCATTCATAAAGTACTCCATGCTCTCCAGCATTATGTTTCCTATGGTAAACAAACAAATTGACCCTAGAATAAACTTATGGTTTACTATTGGAAACATAACGGTTTATCAGGGTAAACATGACTGTGGATGATTTAAGACTCCATTACGGAGTAAAAACCGATACTGAGATTGCTCAGATTCTTGGTTATACAAAAGGAGCCATCAGTAAGTGGCGCCACAAAGGTATTTGCCTTGAGACTCAGGCAGTAATTGAGCTTAGAACTGAAGGAAAAGTTAAGGCTGATTTAAAAGCTTTAAGCTTATAGGAACTATAAATGTCCGAAAAATTAATAGAGAGTGGGACTTTTAAGTGTGCTGAATCTGAAAAATTAAAAGCTATCGCAATTGGTAAAACGCGTGGACAGAATTTTTCTGAATATATAAGAGCTTTAGTCATTAAGGATATTTCTGAAGTTGAGGTGTATTTAAATACTCTCATTCCAGTAATGGGTCTTACCACAGATACCGTAGATACGTTCCGCCTTGAACTTGCGCCACCTCCGATGCGTGATGTAACCCCAAAATATACAGGCACAAAAAAGGCTCAGTTGCATGAACAACTGAGCCTTTCTGCCGTTCACTCCGAAAAGTAAACGAGGTATGGAACCGATGTTGAATTTAGCACAACAGAAAAGCAATGACAATTCAGATTTTTTATCGGGTGATGTCGTGGTTTTAAAAGAATTAGATCTTTTATGTGTAAAGGATCTGATCACGCTCAATCGCTTTGATGGTGAGTTTTGGGAAACAGATCATCGCATTGGTCGAGTCTCTGAAGAGGTCATTCGTTCAGTATCACCAGCGGAACTCAAAGCCAAATGTCGTCTTGATCCATTAAACCGCCAAGCATTGGGTAAGAAGTGCTGTGATGATGATTCTTAGCTTATGTCACAGGTGTATGCATTCCAAGAGAACAGTTCGATCTAATCGAACGGAGCGAACACTAAGAATTACAAGGGGGATAATCCATGAATGCTTTGGTGAAAACAGCTATTGCCATTGGGGGTATTGAAATTCGGACAGATACGGATGGCCGCTTCTGTTTGAATGATTTGCATAAAGCTTCTGGCAATGATCGCAAGAATGAGCCTGGGTTCTTTTTGGCAAATAAGCAAACTATGGAACTTGTTCGGGAATTAACCGTTACAGGAATTCCTGTATCTGAAAAATTCAATAACTTAGCACCAGTTAGTGTGATTCGTGGTGGATTAGATCAGGGTACATACGTTGTCAAAGAATTAGTTTACTCATATGCAATGTGGATTAGCGCTGCATTCAATTTGAAAGTAATTCGCACATTTGATTCTCAATCAAATATTCCATCTGTTGCATTACCCAATTTCACCAATCCTGCTGAAGCAGCCCGTGCATGGGCAGAGCAATTCGAAGCAAAAAAAATAGCAGAACAGCAAATTACGATATTGGCACCTAAGGCAGAAGCATTAGAAACCATTGCGGATACGTCAAACACTTATTGCATACGTGAATGCGCAAAAACCATTGGCATAAAAGAATCTGAGCTGATCCAGCTACTGATTAATAAAAAATGGATTTACCGAGATGCAGACAGAAAATTGCAGCCACATGCCCAGTACACGATTAATGGCGTATTCATGAATAGAACATCACCAGTGATTAAAAATCAGTATGACGGCAAAGAGCGTGTATTTCTTCAAATGCGCGTAACGGCATTTGGTTTAACCCGTATTACCGGTCTTGTAAATAAATCTAAAAAGGAGAAAAGCATTGTATGAACCAATTAAGCGCTCATCAGGAACAAAAGTTAAAGATTTAGCTAAACAATTTTCTGTAAGCACTAGCACCATTGAATCGGTGCTTTATGGCAAGTCTTATAAGGTGATCCAAGGCGGTAGTAAGTGAAAGAAATAGACAAAGTTCTTCTTTTTATTTTCATGTTATTTGGGGCTGTTTTGGTCAAGGGTGGGGAATTTATATGAGTAATTTTACATATGCCACTTTGCAAGTGTTTGTTGCAGAACTGAAAGAAAGTCATGACAAGCACAACTGCTCTACACGTGACCCAATTTGGATGGTTCAAGAGCTTCAAAAAACATATGGTATGGATTCTGAATATGTTGATGATTCAACTTGGTTAGTAGATGGGGAAGGCTATTATAAAAACGCTCAAGCGTTGTTTGAGAGTCTTGATGCCGAAGAACGTCATGATATCAATGCATTCGTTTTAAAAGAGTCAGACATATTATTTGATGACTTAGATGGTGATGAATCTTCTCAAGATGATCTGCTTGAAAGTTATACACGTAGTAAAGGATTCAATTGGGAAAAGGTTTATTACGTCGAAGAATGGGTAAGTGTTCAAACTTTTGCTACCCGCCATGATGCAGACCGTTTTATTAAACGCCAAGGACATAACTACAAAGAATTACGTGTGTATGTTGAATCGCTCTGGCGCTCTCCTCAGTTGTGCGACCTGATGCAAGCCATTCTTGATGGTGAATTAAAACTGGTTAAGGCGGAGGAGTTAGTATGAGCTTAGATGCAACTATTTGGGCTTGGAAAGTTCGCCAAAAACAAAAGAAAGGTGGGAGCATAAAACCGCTTAAAAAATTGGTTTTACTCTCACTTTCTGACCGTGCAGGTGAAGATCATTGCGCCTATCCAAGTGTTGCTCGACTGGTTGAAGACACAGAAATGGACCGTAAAACTGTTTTAAAAATCATCGATGAGCTTATTGAAGATGGCTTAATTGTAGACACTGGTGAGAGAAAAGGACGTACAAAACAGGTTAAAGTTTATCAATTAGTTGGTGTGAATGGTCGGGAAACAGTCCCAACAACGGTACTCTTTGATGCTGGAAATGATGATTTAAACAGTCCCAACAGTGGAACAGTTCCAACAACGGAACAGTTCCAACAATTCCATGAAAGAGTCCCAACAATTCCGTTAAAGAGTCCCAACGTTGGGACACGGAATCTTTCAAAGAACCTCTCATTAGAATCTAAAAATAAAAAAGACTGGTTTTGCTTTAAAAAACTTCGTGAAGAAATTTATCTTGCCGATGACAGTATCGACTTTGAATCCATCATGAATTCGAAATGGGCTGAACGTGAAAAACGCGCATTCGAAATTTACAACGCTGAAAAAACTATGAGCGATGATCTGATGATTTATCACTTCACGGACTGGTTGATCAACGCATACAGAACCAAGTATTCGAATAATCAAAATTCAACTTCTGAAAAACCTGTAGGTACTGGAAATAAATCCCAACAACTTTCTGAAAAACAAATTCACAGCTTCGCTTTAAAACTTTCACAGCATCCTGAATTCGCAAGTAAGTTCTCTGAACCGGGTGAGTCTTATGAAAAACTTGCAGCACGTATCGCCGTAAAACTTGAAGATCCAGCTCAAGCGAAAAAATGGGAATCGTATTTGAAACAGGTTGGGTTCAGTGGAACTTTGGGAGCTGTAGCATGAATTTAATTGAAAAAATTGGAAATATTATTCAAGCAGAAATGATTGCATCTTGCCTTTTGACTACCGCAAATAACCCTGAGTATTTCAGCTTAAATCCAAAGCAGTACTTCAATGTGGTGGATGGTATTGTTTATTTTTATAACGATGATGAGCAACAGTTTTTTGAATACAAGCCATTGGTTGAGTGTGATTTTGAATATGTATTAATTGCCGACCTCCGCACTGCAATTGCCAATCATAATCTTACTGTCTCGAATTCAAACCAAAACGATAAGCAAATTGATTTGTCTATCAAAAAGGATATTGAAGACCACTGCACCGACATTGGTAACCACATTTCACCCCTAACTAGAGTGATTGATCGATGAGAAAGCGCAGTGCATGGGATTTATGGTCAAAAAATAATGTTGGCAGGTTCTCAGATCCATTTGAAGTGAAGAAAACAAACCGCCCAGCGCGTGAACGCCGTGTATTGGGAAGTGAGATCGTTTATCCATGTTCTTTAAAAACAGAAGTGATTGATCAAGATTCAGTACACCGAGGCAGTACTGGCGGAATAATTATCACAGGTGACAATTTCATTACTGTGAAATTGCCTTACGGAATTAGCGCGAATGATATTTGGCGTGCAACGATTGACGAAAATGGAAAGCAAAGAAACAGCCTTTCTGTGAATGCAAAAAAGTTTAAAAAGAAAGTTTTTGATACCTATGCACCAATTTTTAAAGCCATGAAATGGGAGGCTTTGAATCAGGAGTGTGAAGTGCGCTTGATGGTTCAGCCACCACTTAAACCACGCAATTATACAGTCAGAAGCTACCCACGCTTTGATATTGATAATTACCCAAAGCTGTTAATCGATTCCTTAAAAGGAACTGAATTACTTTATAAAGATGACAATATTTTTGTCAGTGAAAAAATTGAATTTGCAGAGCCTGTTCAGGACGGCTGTGTATGGCTTTCATGCATATTTATTGAAGAAACAAATTGGCTTGAAAAGAAAGTTAATTTCGACTGGTTGGCAGGGAGAAGTATTTAATGGCTAAACAATCTGATTTAGAAACCCGTGCAATGATCGGTCGTAAACTTGCGCTGGCGCGTGAACGCAGCGGGATGCTTCAGCATGAAGTGGCTATCGAATTATTTGGCGTAGCACAAAAGAATCGTATTAGTGAAATGGAAAATGGAAAAACTCTACCAGATGCAGAATTACTTCAGGTGATGTGCAGTCTTTACCGGGTTTCAGTAGATTGGGTACTGGGCTTTACAATTAACCCAGAGCTAAATGAAACAGAATCAGTAGCTGGTGTTCTGTTTAACAGCGTAGGAGATATTCTTTCTGAAAACTTAAATGCCGTTGCAGCACAAATGTCCATGTTGTGCGCAAAGCATATTGCCAGTTTCCCAAAGCCTTTGACAATTCAGCTTTTAGAGCAAGCTAAAACCGTAGTGAACCAATACCTATTGGATCAATGCTCTAATGATAAATTACAGCCCGTTATGATTGAACTGATCCAAACAATTAAAGAATGTGAAAAGGATCGGGCGATTCAATTCAATTACTTGGCCAAAGGCTTAGATGATATTTTTGAGCGCGATGAAGGTGATGTACAGGAGAAAATTTTACTTGATCTTAAAAAATCAAGAAAAACACGTTTTTCTCAAACGACATTGCCGAAAAGTGATTGCCAAGATAAGCAGATGGATTTTTTAGACGGTTCTGGGTTGGGTTAATTTATGGCTGTTCAATCTTATCCTCAAGAGGTTTGGGATCGATTAAAGGAGGTGTTTGAAACATCTCCAAAATTAACATGGCAGCAATTGGTTGATTTGGTCGGTGAAGAGTTGGGCTGTGAAATGCCTTCAGCATCGGTTGTACGCCGTAAAGCATTAGCCGAAAAATGGAAGAAGAGGACTAAATCACTAGTCAAAAAGAGTGCCCGTGAGCTCAATAATGAGATCAAAAAAATGACTAGTCAGAAGACTGGTCAAAAAAGTTCACAAGCTGATGATAGTAAAGATAAAAATAGCACTGAAAATGACGTCAAAAATCCGTCATTTTTACCTGCTTCTGCTAGTCATGATAGGGAGAATTTTGACAATCAAAGCAAACTTCATAAGAACAAATTAACATCAGCCACAATTATCAGGAAAAACCGCAATCGATTGGCGAGTTTGGGCGAGTTAGCAGGCGATACAATTGATAGTGTGATCCATATCCGCGATGAAGTATTACAGATCGATATAAGCGGCCCAATAACTGAAGAAACTGAATGGGTGATCAAGAATGTAAAGTTTAAGATGGGGCTGATCAGTCAAATTGTTGAGTTGAACGTAAAGCAGAGTATTACCCTAACTAATATTGCCAGATCTGAAGCCTTGTTCTGGGGCTTTGAGCAGGAAGACCTCAAGGATCTATCGGAAGTACAGGCACGGCGTACAGCTGTTGTTTCAGATGCTGAAAGAAAACTAGAGGAAGCCAAAGCGAAGATGAAAGAAGGTAAACGTGCGGCATTCCAGCGTAAGCTTGAAATCATTGAGGCGGGTGAAGTAGACGATGATGGGATAACGGTTATAGATGGGACGGATGTTCATTAATACTCACATAGATATTCCGTAGTGATGTTTTAATTAGCTACTTTAAAATTAATATAGCAATAAAAATTAGCTCTAATTAATATTTTTAAATAAAATATTAATTAGAGCTAATGATTTTGCTTAATTATTATTTTGGTATATTTTGCCACTGTTAGTCACTTGATTAGTGTTGAAAATACCCTCCAGAAACTAGCTGTAGTTTCTAATACTTTTAAACTGTTTTAGTTTCGGCCCATTCATTCGTGTTTGGGCTTTTTTTTTGTATAAAAATAAACTATGAAAGCTCTACATAATATTGTGTGAAAATTAAAAGAAGTAAAGTGTTTGAAATATTTCTTGTAATAAATATTCGATAAAAATATTAGAAATTAGCTGTGATGAGTTTCATAATAAATTAATTTATTGATGATTTAATATTTTTAGTATTTTGAAAAGGGGATGTTTATGTCTAATCACTACAAGCTTGAAGAAGTTACCGCATCTAATGATGATGGAGATACTGTCATAATTAATAGGATTTATGAATTAAAAACTAATCATAATTTAGATTCAAGTATTGATGGAAATATATATCAACCATCAAATAAAGTTATTATTGATGGGCAGGTAATTAAATTAACCTTAGATAGTTGCTTTCACCATCCCAAAAATAAAAAGATATATTCAATTTAATCTGGGAATTTTAGTCAAAACCACCTGCGGGTGGTTTTTTAATCTAATAGTTAGTATGTTGTGATAATTTAGAAAAAAGGGGGAAAGGTGCATGAAAAATATGATTTTAGGTTTTTTTATGTTGATAGGGCTTTCAACTGCAACTTTTGGAGAAATACCCCAAGATAGAATTGACCAACTTACTAAAACGCTATCAGCAGATATATATAGCGAATTCAACTCTCTTCAAGATTCGCAAACAGAAGATTCTTCAAACGATGAATTTTATCCCATAGCACATAAGTATGTGAATACAGAAAAAATTAATATTAGAAGTGCTCCAGTTGATGGAAGAATTTTTGGATATTTAAAGCGTGGAAAGCAGGTTCTTATTTATGACAGAAAAAATGAATGGGAAAGAATATCCAAGGAGAATGAAACTCCCAAATGGGTTTCATCTAAGCTCCTTTGTACTGGTAGCAGTTGCTATATAAATTCAGTTCAGAACTCCCATTCATCTTATTCAAGTAAACTCCCCTTAAATACTAACAGGACGAGCTCATTTACATCTGGTAATAGAGCTAAATCCTCGGCTGGATTATCTAGTGGAAGTTGTCCATGTTCAGGAGTTAGTAATTGTGTAGGTCCAAGAGGGGGTATTTATTGTATTACTTCAGGTGGAAATAAAAGATATAGATAGATTAATTACACATGGAACTGACAGCTAATCAGTAACTGCCAATACTTCAAAATTACCTTATATAAAATAGGGTGATTTTTTATGTCTCAATCTTCAAGTGGTTTGCAATATGATGAGCTGGGCTTTCTGATCGGTCTGAAACAGACTGGTCGTGATGTTGCCAAGATTGACAAGAATGTGGAGCAGATTATCAGTCTGCTTGAACAGGCTTTAAAAGAAAGAGAAAAGCCGCAACCTCAGAATGAGCTGCCGCAGCCGAAATTAAGCGCATTGGCACAGGCATTGATTGATGCACAACGTGAGCCGGTTAATTCAGAAGATATCATTCGAGAACAAAGACAGGCCACGACTGCTATAAATCAATTATTGGAAACAGTAGAGGATCTAGTCTCTGAAGCAGCACGGTCATCTAATTCAAAAACGAAGCCAAAGCGTTCAGTTATACAGAATGATTCCGTCACAATTGATTCACAGGAAAGCATTGCGCGTGAATTGGGATCAGACCGCCAGCGAGATGCTAATGGGCGTTTTATTGGATCTGGAAAGGAAAGTGGATCAACCTTAGGTAAAATTACTCAAACGCTTAGTACGGCGATAACAAATGGCTTGAATAGCACCCCTCAAGGCGTAGATCCGACCATTGATGCAATAAATGAAGTGGCAACGGTACTGTCTCCAGTTAAACGCGTTGCTGGCTTTATGTTGCGTCCTCTATCTGGTTTGATGAAGAGCCGTAAACGCAGTGAGCCATTACCCAAAGAAGAAAGCGAACACAATAAGAAGCAGATTAAGATGCTTCAGCGTATTGCTGACAACTTGGCCTCAAGAGGTGGATTGCTGGGCGGCATTGGTAAACTTTTGGGTGCTGGTGGTGGTCTATTAGGTGGCCTATTAGGCGGCTTATTTGGCAAAGGTGGTAAGGGTTTAACTAAATTACTTAAATTGGGTAAAGGATTACCAGTCGTTGGGGCTTTACTTACAGCACTGTCGTTCAGTGATTGGAAAAGTCAGAGTACCGAGGAGAAAGGCGGTACGGTAGGCGGTCTTGCTGGTGGTACTGTTGGTGCGATTGTAGGTAGCTTACTTGGCCCTGTAGGAACCCTTGTTGGTGGTATGGCTGGTGCTTGGGTCGGTGATAAGCTGGGTAGTACTGTTGCGCCGTATTTTAAGGAATGGACAGATAGCTTAAAGGCAGCAGATTTACCAAATATTTTAAAGGCTGGCTGGGATAGTTTTATAGATCTAGCGACTAAGGCTTTTAATCTAACGCCAGTGGGTCAGAGTACCAGTTTAATTAAAGATGGCTATGACTGGATAAAACAAAAGCTATCGGGTAACAGTAGCGGTACGTCACTCTTATTTCGTAAACAATACGGCGGACAGGGATTAGATGAGCCTGCGCAGTTTGGTGGGGCTTCTCAACAATCATTTTCTACTAGTGAATATGCTCCACTGTTAGATGAAATTGCACGAGGAGAATCAACCAAAGGGGCATTTGGTACATCTGGGTATGATGCAGTCTATAGTGGCGCGAAGGTTAAACCGCATAAGCCGATTTCACAAATGACAATTGGAGAATTTAAGAAATATCAAGATCAATTGCTTGCTGCTGGTTCTGGGTCAAGTCCTGGTGGTCGTTACCAATTTATTCGTGGTGATAAAGACAAAAAGACAGGAGAAACTGCATTCTCAAAAATGGTAAGAGGCGCAGGATTAAAGGACAGCGATATAATGTCACCAGAAAATCAGGACAGGCTGGCTATTCACTATGCTGGTGGGAAGAAACAGCTAGACAAATGGATTGAAACGAAAAATGGCGTTGCCTTGGCAAATAAAACTGCTCAACAATGGGCAGGCGTTAAAAATGCACGTGGCGTTGGTAATTATGACTATGATGGTTTAAATAAAGCCCGTGCTGGAGGCGTTGATGCGATGCGTAAGGCCAGTGAAGAGATTTTAAATAAGAGAAAACAGTCTGCTAGTTCAAAATCGCCAGTTAATAACCAAGCTACATCAATCGTAAATAGTGCAAAAAATAATACTGCATCTGCTATTGCATTTAGAAATGCTGCAACGCCTACGATTGCACGTACAAGTTCTCTGGGCGCGTCATTTACACCGCCTAAAATTAATACACATGTAGAACCAGCCAAAGAATATTTAACATCTCCAAGCCCTCAGCAAGTCGTTGTTGTAAATCAAAATAGTGGTAACATTAACCAAAATGTAAGCGATCGTCTATTAGCGCACGCTATTACTGGTGGACTTGGAATGGGGAATAATCAAAATGGGTAAACGAGCTTTAGTAGTGAGTTTGTTGTTATTCGCTGCTAGTTACTCAAATGCTGAGTCAAAAGTTGAACGATGCGAAAATATGCTAACAAGTGGTATGTATAATGAATTATTAGAAGATATTTGCGGATTTAAAGGTGGAGTATTTAGTGGCTTTCAAGATGCGTACTCTAGGAACAGTTGTCCTGATTTAATCTCAACAAATAAAATTCATGAATTAGCAGAGGACGTAGCTAAAGATACAATAAAGCGTCATTTAGCATTTGGTGAACATGACTTTTGTGAGCTTAATTTAGATGCATATTCTGATCTAAGCTTAGCCTTTAAGCAGGGTATTGATATGTTTAATCAAAATGAGTTTAAACAAAAAGGTTCTTTAGAAAAATAGAAAGTAAGTAGCGTGGGGGATATTTTGAGAAAGCTATTGTTGTTGTCTGTTATTGGTTCTTGTTTGATATTAAATGGATGTGATAAATCAAAAACAGAAGCTGTTCAAGAAGAAGTGGAACAGCCATCATTAGGAGAGATGGAAAGGCAAAATGAAATAGAGTTGTTGAATGAAATATCTGGGGTATGGACAGACAATAGATCATTAATAACTCTCAATTATAATGGTGGAGATTTTCAATTATTAGTAGATGAGAAGCCTATATTTGTAAATATAGGAGATATTGATCTAGATAATAATACTGTGAACCTACTCGCTTATAAAACAAGTGATGGTAAACAGGTAATTTGGACATTTAAAAAAGTTTTAGATGATGATTCATCTGGATTTACTTTAAGACTAACATTTCATGATGGTTCTTCTCAGTCCTTAGGTTTTGTTAGAAAAATCAGTAATGATGATAAACAACGGATTACAAACATCTATCTTGAAGATCAAAATAGTGGAAATACGAATTTAAAAGAATTTGCATATGCTGATGATGCCAATCTTTCTCAAGATGATACAAAATCATATTCATCACAAGATTTTTCCCAAAATGATCAGGAAAATGGCACAGTATCAAGTAATTGTGAATCAGATAAATTAAATACCTATCAAAGAAGATTCAAAGTGTATTCTCAAGATCAGGGATTGATGGAGTCATCACCTGAATATAAGCAAGCAATAAAATTGGCAAAAATATCGATACAACAGTCTTGTGCCAAAGAAAGTGAAGCTGAAATAGTTGGAAAGCCGTCATTTAACTGCCAAAAAGCAAAGGGATATGTAGAAGAGACTATTTGCTCGACAGTTAAATTAGGGGCATTAGATACTAAGGCAGCTCATGCCTATTCATCTGCTAAGTTTTTTGCAGTTAATAAAAATCAATTTTATAAAGCTGCATCTGATTGGCGTAAGAGAAGAGGGAAATGCACAACTGAAGAATGTATAGAACAGGCTTATTTAGATCGAATTCAGTATTTAAACACACAGTACTAAGAGAGCATTATGAAAAAAAATAGTATTTTGTTATTAAGTACGTTGGCTTATTCTTCCATTACATTTTCTGAGCCATATTCTGTTAGTGATATTTTAAATACCAAAATTGAAAATAAACAAGATTCAGGCCATTCTAATAGTGATAGTTCAAATATTTTTTGCTTGTATAGCAGTCAATATAATCCTTGCTATAAATCTGGGGTATCGAAGGATTCATTTTTAAATTGGCAAAAGCAACAGAGAGTTATTGCAAGCGATAGGAAAACTTTATATTTAGGGACTAATAAGCTTTATACTGTATTGGCTCAAAATTATGAACTAAAATCCACGGTTTCTTGCAGGATATATAGAGCTAAATCACATTCTGATACTGAATTTAGTAATTTTAAACGTTCTCATCCATATTTACTTTACTCATCAATGCCTCTAAATGAGAGATTAGGTGAAGAAAATGCGCAAGTAATGCTAATGGAATCATCTCTTCATAAAGATATTTATAGTGATTTATTAAGTGTTTTTATGCTGAATGAACCTGAGATTAAGAATGAAAAAAAGGCAAATATTATATTGTCTTTCCAACAAAGACACAGATTTATAGAGAAAAGTTGCGGTGAAAAATTTATGACCGCATACAATAAATATCTCGATGATTATGGTAAATATACTGCTGAAATACTGCAAAATGAACAAATTCAGAAAAATGAAGAAAAACGTCTAAAAGCTAATGAAAGAGAATTAGCTATTAAGCAAAAAGATGAAGAGGAGCATAGCTATCAACAATCTCTTTTACTTGCTACCCAACAAAAAGAGCAAAAGTACAAGGCAGAAGAGGAAGCAAAAGCAATGTGCTATAGATCTAAAAAATATTTAATGTATAAAGCATCTAATGAAATTGTATATGCAGTAGATTCAGTAAATGCAGGTCAGAAATTACTGCAACAAGATGATGCCAATATAAAAGTTGGAAGCGTCTCTAATATGACACAACGATATAGAGCTTCATCAATGATAAATGCTGGAAATCAGGCACTCAAAAAATCATTTGCTGAATATAAGCAGTTAGGCGGTACTGTATCATCACCTTATCAAGTAAAGAAAATAGCAAATTCTCCTTGTAGATAATGACTAAATAAGAATACCGCCGTGATGGCGGTATTCTTTCATTACATCTTCTGTGATTTTTTTGAATTCATATTAAAGGTGTGTATAATTACACAATGAACAGTAAAGAAATTATCAAACGCTTGGAACAAGAAGGCTGGATCAAAGTGGGCGGTAAGGGTGACCATGAGAAGTTTAAGCATCCTGATAAATCAGGACATGTGGTTGTTCCGCACCCGCGTAAAGATATGCCTATTGGGACTTTGCGTAATATTTATAAACAAGCTGGCTGGGAGTGGAGGTAAATATGTTGTATCCAGTATATGTTCATAAAGACCAAGATTCTGCTTATGGTTTAACTTTTCCTGATTTTGAAGGATGCTTTAGTGCAGCTGACGATATGCAAGATATACAGCGCATGGCGCAAGAAGCCGTAGAAGTATATTTTGATGGAGAAGATGCCCTATTACCTGAACCGTCAAGCCCTGAACAATGGATGGGTGATGAACGCTTTGAGGGTGGTTATTGGCTATTAGTTGATATTGATACTTCTAAGGTGAATAGCAAGTCTGTGCGTATTAATATCAGCATGCCAGAAGCACTGGTTAAACGTATCGATGCTGTTGCGAAAAAACAGCATTTAAGCCGTTCAGCATTTTTAGCAAAAAGTGCAGAGATGGCTCTACATTGATTTTGAATAATTAAGTAAGTATGTAGCCCTGCGAAAGCAGGGCTTTTTCATGTCTCACTGAATTTCAAAATGGTGCTTTTTAGTCACCATTTTTATTTCTATACCCCGATAATATCTGATCATTGGGTCTTTTATGTCTTTAGTGACGTGCTCATGAAACTTTGCATCTTTCATTAGCTTGGAGTAGGTCATATACCCAATAACGAGTAAGTTTGGACCCTTTTTAGTTTTCTTGAATTCTTCAATATGTTTATTAATTTCTTTAACACTAATATTCATTTTAAATTACTACCGATAAACATTGTTTTTCTATATAACAGAAAAATATGACAATTTAAAAAGTTAATTGAGATTTTTTCTTTGGAACTCCCCACATTTCACTATTTCTCATCTTTCTAAAATTGATGTGCAGGCTAGACCGTACATCGAAAGAAATGTAAGCATTCACACTCGTGCAAATCATTTTACCTGCACTCAAATTTTTTAAGAGTGTGGGAGTATTTTAAAATGAACATGATGACAACCTGCAACCACAGCTGCTGTAATGTTTATTGGAACTCCTAAGAATCAACATACGAACGAATGCCAAAATTGCCCTATTCAACGATAGGGCTTTTTTTATGGGCAATCTCAACCTTACTGCTATTACAGATCAAACGCCGTATGTTCAAAAGATTAAAGGCGCTTTAGAGAAGGCATCGGGACAATCTATTCCACTGATAGAAGTAAAGAAGGTGCAACGTAAAGGCGGCATCAGTGTTGCACCGATTGTATTTTTATTTGCTGGTGGTCAGGAATTAACTTTATTTGCCCGTGCTAGTGCTGATGTTTTCAAAGCTGCGCTGAACGGCAAAGAAATCGTACTGTCTGGTGACTTTAGTGATGATTATAAGCAGACGTTTGATAACGCCGTATCAGGTGTTGCTCAGCTGATCCGCACTGCACAGCCGAAGCTTGAAAAACAGAATAAAGATGAAAAGGTAAATATCCCACGGCGCAAGTCCAATAGCATTCCTAAACAGCTGTCAGAAAAGCTGGAGCAGGAAAAGCAACTTGATCAAGAGATAGTGGATAAGACAATCCAGCGTGATCAGCTACTGCAGAAGTTAGAGCAGACAAAAACACAGTCGGTTTAATTTAAAAGGTAATATTATGAAACAAGTACTAAAAATCAAATTGGCAAACCATTCTCAATTCCAACAAGCATGGAAGTTGCTCATTAAATTAGGCTACCACTGTGACAATAAACCACATACATGTCCTTATATTTTTACTGATAAGGATGGGACTTTAACTTATGATTTCTTTGATGTTGAAGGTTCTGATGGTGCATTGCAATATTTTAATAATCATACAAATCAAGAAGTAACTTTAGATGATTTACAAAGCATGCTGAATGTGCAAAAAATTTGGACTAAAGCACCATCCGAAGCATTTCATTGGGAACGATTCCCCAACGGTAAATGCGTTTGGCATTGTCGTAAAGATGGGAAATCTTTTGATAAAAAAGCTCCAAACTTTGAAATAGAGCGAAATACGTTATGGCGTGATGCTGAAAAGCAAAAAGAAGCTGATCAAATGAATGCGAATATTAATAAGCAGTTAGCTGATTTAAATATAGTTTTAGCTTAAGGATTGACTGACAATCAGAAACGGTTACTTATTTAAAGCAACTTGAAGAAAGATGATTTAAGGTTGAAATATCTCATATGGATTCATCCAAGTATGGGAAAGCGTATTGGTAAATCATTTCGTGTAGATTGATTACTCCATAGAAAATAAGCGTCTAATTTTCGGGCGAGTTCAATGAAGGGCTTTTTGAGCTGGTTTTTCTTGCCGAATGGTTAAACTACCTATTTAGCAGTACTAATCAAATTTGTGGAACATTGGTCAAAGAATAGGCGTGGAACGTGAAAAATCATAAAAAAAGCCCAATCCGAGGTGATTGGGCTTTGATAAAACAATTAAATAAATGATTTATATCAAAATAAAAAGAGCTACAAAATTCGTGGCTATTCAGCTCTCAACTTTATATGTTAGCTATAATTACATCACAAACTTTTTTAATATCTATTATAACTAATTGCTTTCTGTCTGTTATGTACATCAGCCAGTGCGTGCCATCTGGATCAACATAATAGTCTCGTTGTTTGCAGTGAAATACAGCATTTGCACAATCTCTTAAAGTTAGTTCTTCGTTTCGATTAAAAAAACTTCTTTGAGTTTTAAATATACTAAATTCATCGCAATTACTATCCGCTTCTTGAAAGTATCCTAAACTAGAATTTTTCCCTAATTTATTTGGAATTTCGTTATGATCCTGAGAGTTTCTAAGCTCTCTAAACATTTCCGTTAATTTAGTTTGTGCTTGAAATGATAAACTTCTACAAACTTCCAAATCATTTTGTTGTAGTGCAATAACAAATCTTTCAGTTACTTCTTTAAGCTCAGTAGCTAATTCTTTAGCTATATTTTTCCACATTTATATAACCATTTAATAAAATAACTTTAAAGTACGGTATTGTACTAAAAATCGTAGTAGATAAGTTACTAAATAAAAAATTCAAATCATCCTATTTAACATAATAGTGCTTATACGAATTTTACTTGTTAGAACCCATTTAAAGTGTCCGCTTTTAGGATATTCACCTAGAGATTATCTTAGCCATATGTTATTCCATATAGTTAACTAGACTCTAATTAGAAACCAAAAGACTGCTTATGCGGTCTTTTTTATTGGAACAGGTACGTTTACTGCAGTCATAGAAATCTTACCCTAGGCATAAATAGCTTAAGGGGTAGGTAATGCTGAATTTTGGTTTGAATGTACTGCTAGTCTTGCTCTTTTCGGTGCATGTGTTTTTTGCCTTTAAAGGTTTTCGTGACAGTAAAGTACAGCTCATGCATCTTTTGCGTCAGGGCGTTGTTGATAACGTATTTAGGCAGTCAAAAAAGACGCTGTATTTGCTTTTGATCCCTGCGGTTTTGATCACCAGCATTGCGACATGGTCATTTTATAATGTGCTGACTTACTGCGGTGCTTCAGCATTCATCCTTTATATCACTTTGGGCGCGTTTGCCCTGTATTCCATGACGGTGCTTGCCGCATTCCTGTTTTGTAAAGTCATTCAATTGGCTGCGTATAAGGCGGGGCTATGATTGATCGAAATAAAATACTTGCCATGCTGGATCATTGGTTTGAAGCTGAAATTAACGGCTATTTTGGATCCTCCTATGGACCGGATTTAAATAGCCTGCTGATGGGGCCTTTAGATTCTCCAGTGGCCAATGAATTCATCAACAAGATGAAGCAGGACATTCCTATCCTTCAGCAGCTCAGTGCGGATCAGCTTGCACTTTACAGTCAGAATGAGGGATTTGAAACAAAGATTATTTATCTCAAAGTCGGTGATGTCGCTATCAATCTGAATCAGATCCGTGACAGTCAGATGTCGCAGTCAATGCAAGGGGAGACATACGATGCTGACGCAAGCTAATTTTGAGGCACGTATTGTTGCCTCATTAGATGACTATGAAATTCAAGAGCGCTACAACGCGCAAGATCCTTTGGTCATTCAGCAAATCCGTTCTATTGCAGCATTTTTGGCGTTGTTCAGTCAGGAAATAGATATTGCGGAACTGGAACCGTTCATTAAAACCCGCGACCGCTCAATTATTGCCGATGCCACCAATAAGGGGATTTTACCGATTGGAATGCCGGCACAGCATATTATTGAAGTGATCAACCGTTCAGGGAACAGCATTACTTTAAGCCAAGGCCGTCAAATTGAAGATAACAGCGGTCGTCCATGGCGGTTATTGCAGTCTGTGACTGTATTGCCGGGTGAAACAGGGGAAGTACTGGCAGAGCAAAGTGAATATCGTGAAGTTCAATATCTTGTACAAAATACGGAGAACTTTCATCGTACACAGATTAAATTACAAGATGATTTGTCATTAGCTGGCATTACTGCACGTGATGACCAAAACAATAATTATCTGCTCAAGAAACGCTGGATGAATGTTGCGCCTTTAGAAAAAGCATTCAACCTGACAACGGATAGTCTACGCCGTATCTTTATAGAATTTGGTGATGATGAGCGTGCAGGATGTACAGCAAAAGCCAATCAGATATTTACCTTTGGTATTTTAGAAACATACGGCGATGTCGATATTTCGCGTTTAAAAGATGCTTCACTGGTCGATGTATTCAATGCGGATGAACAGCGTATCTCAGTGCGCTTTAAACAGAGCGGTGCGGTACGTCAGGGCGCAGATCCACTGAATGTGTCTGAATTACGTGTACTGTCCAGCTATCCTTCACTTTATGATGAAAACGCTGTATTTCTGGGTAATTTTGATTATTCAGTTCGGGCTAAGTTTATGCCCCGCGCTTACTATCTGGCGGTATGGAACGAAAATGAGCATGATCGTTACTATGGTGCAACCTATCAAGATATCAATCATCTACATATAGCAGTAGTCGCCAAAAACAGCGTGGAGCAGGAAACGCTAGAACAGGAAATCATTCAGTACATTGGCCAGCTGGACAGCCTATATAAAGACCGTGTTCGTGTGCATGCCGTTTTAGAAAAGCCATTCGCAGTAGCCTTAAACGGCCGCTTGGCCGCCGTGCATGATTTGGACGGTGTAAAGGTGCAGATCAAAGGCTTGCTGGTAGACCGTTATGGCCAAACGAAATTGAGTTCAAGCCGTTGGCTGGTAAATGGCTTCAATACACAAGAAATATCAACACAACTGCGTAAAAGTATTACAGCCTTTCAGGACAATATTAGTGACTTTTCACTCAGCGTACCTTCCTTGCTCAATAAACCACATGAATGGGTCTATGTTTCTGACTCCAGCATCACATTGAATTTAGAACGTACTGCGGAAATGGGGGCAGCATGGGTACTGTAAGTTTTACCCGGCCCATTGATCAGCAGGTTAATAATCATCAAGGCTTGGAAACGGCATTGGCCAAGGCATTTAAACAAGTCTTTGCCAAGGTTTTTGAACAGCAGGTGCAGGACATGCTGGACTATGGCTGTCCGCATTTAGGTAGCCGTACAGTCATTGAACGCTTTTCTAAGCAGGATGGTTTGGTCGTACTACGCCGTCCCTTAACTTCCGATACGCTGATGCGAGTAATCTATGCAAACTGGTCAAGTCTGGCCAGTGAGCGTGGTTTAGGTTTTTTAGAGTTTGTACTACGCATGATCTGGACGGATCAGTGGCAGATTAAACGCCTCTGGCATCCGATCAGCTCATATTTGAATTATCCCGCCCATATTACCGATGAAGAAAAGCCCGAGCACTTCCTCACAAGCCGTTTGCGCATTTCAATTGAGGATACCGTTGATACTTCCGAGATTATTGAACTGTCGCCCATTTTACGGCGTTTGGTGCCTGCCAATGTCGTGCTCAAGGTGCATTCAAAGGCTTTAGATGTCGAACTGGGGGATAGCTCAATTGGTGTGGGTGTGTATGGCAGGGTTTATCAGGTAATTGACTTTAGTGATTAAGATTGAAAGTTGCAAATTATGGGGGATATAAAAGGCGGGAAAACCCGCCTTTTTATAGTTTATTAGTAGGGGCTAGTTGGTAAATCTCTAAAGCCTAGATATAGCCCATAAGCAGCTTTTTGATCAAAAGCTGAACACAAACCAGATTTAAGTGAAGGATCAATATTTTTACTTAGATCGACTTTTTCGTTTGATGTGTAATCGCCAAAATATAATTTTCCATTTAATTCCACGACTACCATTTGGTATGCATCAGAAACATTCCCATCAGCTTCTTTTACATATGCAACATTCTTATTTGCCCACTGTTCTGTCATAACATTTAAACCCTGAGTTTTTTTCTCATTTACCCAAGCTGAATATGTTTTATTGATTAAGTTATTCTTGTCAAATTCAATAGTAGAGTGTGAAAGTTGAGTACTTAAGAACTGGTAACACTCAGCTCCCTCCGGAAAAGTTTGAGTAGATTTGAAAAAGGCAAGTCTAAGCTTTAAAAATTCAGTTGGTTCTGAATTGAGATTTTCAGAAGCGAAAATAGAGTTTATTACTTCCGAAGAGTTAATTTTCTTTTTAGAAAGACTAAGTGTCTTAAATGTAATGGTTTGAGTTAGACCACCTTTGTGCTGGTCATACGAAGTTATTACAGTACCTTTATCATTTTTTTCTAAATATAGAGGCAGGCTATAACCGTTAGATTCATATAACTTATCTTTAGTAAGAGTAAAATCATATTCTGTATAAGGATTTTCAGCCGTAGCGTATTGCTGTTCAAAATCAACTTGTGTTCTAGTCGTTATTGAAACATTATTATCACGTAATATTAGTGATTCACTAAATATTTTATATAACTCCCTTCCCATAAAATCATTTCTTTCACCTATTAATTCGTAAGTATGCATTGGAAACTTAATTGAAGTATTAGTTGCACTACTATTGTAGCTGTCACCTGTGCCACCTCCACCACATGCAGAGATAGTTAAGCCCATTAGGGAAATCAAACTTAGTTTTGAAAATTTTGAAGTTAATAATTTCATTATTGAATTACCCGAATATTAAATTAATATAAATTATGTATTTAAAAATAATAAGAATTTAGCAAATGCTATTCTAAAAAATTGAAGGGATTCTATATCAATTTAGAAGTTTTTCCTTCAAATATTTTTAACAAAAGGTAAAAAGTGGTTGCGCGGTTTTGATTGGAACACTGCAAAACCTACACTGCGCTGTATTGCCAAAATAGCCTCAATATTCCAATTATTGGGGCTTTTTTATGGCTGATACAGCTCGAAAAACCAAGAAAATTAAATACAACTTATTTGAGCGTGGCCGCCAGCATTCAGGTAAAAACCGCGCCAATGTTGATATGAAAGAAATGATCAATCAGATTAACCATCCGAGAGTTCAGGAAATGATTAAGTCGGGGACCATGTACGGCTATAACGGGCATGAGATCCGTCGCCGTTATGGGATGTTTCCGCCTGAATCAGTGATCATTGATGGCAAAGTGGTGTATTTAGAGTCAGCATTCAGAACACTTGAATCTTATGCCGATAAAAATGGTGATGTAACCCATGTAGCAGAGTTTCTCGATAATGCAGCAGGGGAACATGCCCGCAAGCAGTATCTAGCCCGTGTAGGCGGTTTCAGTTCAGCTCAGGATTACCGCCGTTCTGGACTGGGTTTAGTACCCGTTAATTTCTATGGTTATGATTATGTCACGCAGCCGAACTATGTCACTAACGTAGGTGATGGCCAGCTGTTTGATGGCCTAGCAGTACCCGAACATCAAGACGGTCTGATTTCCTGTTTTGACAGCGCGACAGACGTTTCCTTGTTATCACCTTCTGAAGCCATGATTGCCAATATGCTTGAACAGCAGATTGTGCGTGATTTTGACAACATCCATGCTCAGCTACAGCTCCATCAATTCAATGAACAGGCTTTAGATCAAGTGGATATGTTGGCAAATCAGCTGGCTAAACGCGATCAACGAGCAGTCTTGCAGGCGCAGCGTACACAGGACTTCTATACGGGCATGGTCGGAGAAATCCGCTCTTTTGATTCAGTTTGCGATGAAGCGGAGCAACTGCTGACGGAAAGTGAAATTGCGCGTATGCAGATCGACGGTGAAAAACCGAAGATGAAACCTGTAAAAGCGAAAGGCTTTAAACTCTTTGGCTGGGGCTGATTATGAACATGCCTAAAGATTCGCTTAAATGCGTTCAAGATGCTTGGTATAAAATGCTGGTCGATTTTCGTGCATGGTATATGCCCGAAACCGTTCAGACTGATGAATGGAAACAGCGCAATATCAGCACAGCGATTAAGTCCTGTCCAAGCCGTCTCATGGATGATTCAGAATCAATGCTGTCTGAATACCGTAAAAGCCAAAATGCTGATGTTTCAGGTGGTGCTACGGCGTTTATGCCGATTATGCTGACCGCTACTGCATTGATTGATCAGCCGCCCGATGTTAGTCAGCTTCTGCCAGTGCCATACTTTGTACCTGTGGTAATCAACGATCAATTAGTGAAAATTCGCTTAATTGCTAAGACTGTACGTGCGCAAATTGCTTTTTATGCGACTAACTCACATGATGCGCGCTCTGTATGTGATCAATTCTGTGCCTATATGTTGGATGAAGATAAACGCCGTGTTGCAGTGCCTTTTGAGATGGCGGGCAATCATATTGAGCACAGTACATTTACAGTTTTAGAAAATCAGTTGTTTCCATCACCAGTACCCAGTGAAGCAATCAACCTGTCTATTTTCACGATTGATGTGCAGCTGATCGGCTATGTTCCGCAAATTTTAGGGCTAGGTGGTCAGCATGATAACAACACTGACAATGGCTATAACCCAGATGGATCTGCAGTAGAAAAACCATTGCAAAATTTAGTGGTGATCCAAGCCGATAAATTTGCTGAAGATGGTCATGTTCGTATTAAAGCAGATAGAGGTACTGAAGATATTACAGTGGAGAACATTCATGACTGAAATGATCCGTATTGATAGCCGTGTGACGGGTTTCTCTGATCAACCTGTACGCTTAATGGCGATGTGTTATCAGGACACAGGTGAAATTCTGCTGCAAAAGACAGAGATTTTTACCGCCTTGGCCGTACCGCCAGATCTGCGTAAAAATACGGTCGTTGTTACCGATTCGCCTAACTTGATTAAGAACTGGCAGTTGAAATTTGATGCACAGCAGCATCTTGAAGAAGTGATCCGTATTTATCAGGCAAGCTATCGTGGTGGACTGGTTGAATTCGAAAATTCAATTACCCGCTATAACCCAATGAACATTCTGCAAGTGCGGAAAATTGATAAGAAGGGCATGCAGCAGGAGTTTGACAGTAGTTCGTTAGACAATGGCCATATTGCAGCATTACTGGCGATCTGGGCAAGTCATAAAATTTCCACTGCATATGGAGTAATTTCGAATCAGGTGCAAAACGAGTACGATGTTGATCGGACAATGTTGCCTTTTAGTATTTGATTCAAAACCGTCTATATTTAACATCATGGTTTGAAATGGTGACAGATGAACGTGCAAGTGTAAGGCGTGGATTAGCAGCTTTGCATAGTAGATATGGGTTTATTGGTTTCTAATAATATTTTTAGCCTTATAATATAATTGATAAATTACAAAAAATTGTAATTGTGTAATGTGAAAATTAAATGATATATAAATGGTTATAAGTTCTAGTTTTTAAAGACATCTTTCTAGGTAACCTATATGCATACATCTAATAATTTTATACCTATTTTTGCTGCAATTTTAGCTTCGTCACTTACTTTAGTTGGGGTATATCTCACATTACGTTCTAACAATAGTATTCAAGTTAAGAGAATGATCTTTGAGGCAGAAGAGAAGAAAAGAGACAGAATTCATCAAATACAAAAGGATATTTATATGAATGCTATTACTGAGCTTTCTAATATTAATATCAGTATTGGTAGTTTTGTAAGCAAAAAACTAGATGCCAATGAAGTTGAATTAACTATGAAATCCTTTGCATCTACAATGGAGTCGCTACAGGTTATTTCGGACTTAGAGTTATCATCTTTAGCTAGGCAATTATCCCAAGCATATGCTCTTATATTTATTGATTTAATGCTTGAGTTGAAAAAGATAGTTGGATTAGATAGTGATATAGAAATTAATCAAGGGTTTATAACTGAAGAACAGCAGGAAGTGAAACTCTTGTTAAAAATTCTCCAAGAAAATTATTCAGAGAAAATAGCTAATATTTTAGAAAGATCTATTAATAAGCAAAATGAATTAATTTATAAAAATAGGGAGTTATATGATGATGCTTCTAATTTAAGAGAAATATTGGCAAAAAAAATAATGTCTATTATTAATGATCTTCAGCCAAAAATTAATAGATTAAAGGTTAAGTTAAGACAAGAAATATATGGTTCAGAAAATATAAATTTATATGAACAAGATTTAAGTGAAACTAGTAAAATGAATATAGATGAGGTTGTAGGTAAAATATCTAAGGTATTTCATTAACAGTATGATTTTTAAAAATAAAGTGCCTTGAGGCACTTTATTGTGCGAGATTTAAAACTATCACTTAAGATCGATACTCATATAATCAATATCAATTTTAAGGTTCTTCTGAATATAGTCTAAATAAGGCTTTTCATTTGCTTTTAAAGAGTATTGACCAACTACATAAAGTTTTAATTTTTTAGTAGTATCTAGTCGATGTGCATATTGAATAATTTGGCCTAATGCTTGACGTATACATGTAGCAGCATAGGCATCGGATTTAACCTCATAAAGGGTGATGGTATCATCATAAGTTAGCGTCAAATCTACATAATTTTTTTCACAAGCAACACAACTTTCTCCATATTTGGCTATGAGCTTATCACGCAATTTGTTCTGTATTTTATTGTGAGTTTGCTTAGCAATATAAGACGATGTTCCTGAACGTTCTTGGTCATTTGTACTTTTTTCCCCTTGGTCTTGTTGGGTCGTGCTTATACCTTTCGGTTTTTTCTTTTGCGGGCGAAACTTACTCCAAAGTTCAACCATAAATTCGTGAGTGTTCAACTCTAGCGGTTTATTGTCGATGAGTACTTTTTGAATTGCGGATACAGTAGTTTTACTATTCACAGGCAAGCCATAGTAGGTGGCAATTTCTTTTAAAACTTCTCGTTGGAAAATAGGAATGAGCCTTTCATTGGAATAGAGGTATGCAACTTTCCACTTAAAAATATCAGGAATAGGGATAGCATCAATTTTTGAAAAATTTCCAGTTAAAGAATAATTTATGATATTAATTAGATGTTTTTTGATCGCTAAGAACGCTAAATCGCTGTCCTTTCCATATTTTTTACTCCATGTGTAAAACTCATCATTTTCATAATGATCAAGTGGACTTGAATTTCCTCTTCTGTAGATTCCAAACATCCTTGACCCAAACTGGCCACTAATAGATCCTAATTCAATAGTTCTATTTTCTACCCATTGAGTAAATGTATTACGATCACCTGTTGAAACATATTGATCAAGTGACATTGCTTTTACTTTTTCTAAAGGCCATTGCTCAAGAAAATCATTTAAAATATTTTGATAGCTACTCATGGAGTTCTCATTAGTGATTAAGTTGGTTAATTTTTTAAAGTGATAATTAAAGTCTGTATGTTTATTTTTTCTTCTTCGGAAAATTCTTACCATTTCCACCCGGCAAGCAATCACATGCTTTACCATCGCCGTCGCGGTCTAAACTTTTCCAGCCTGTTTGTCCTGATTTTTTCCTTTGTTCATACCACTTCTGTGCCTGCTGCTGCGTAGCAAAATCAGCGCATTTTTTGCATAAACTTGGATGGAAGTGAACCCCAAAACTAAAATGAGTAGAAATTTCATGAATTATTTTAAAAGCAAAAAAGTTATGTAAATCTTATCAATAAATTTACCATGTGACAAAAAGTACACATTTTGTTAAATTAAGTAAAAATATAACATTCTAGGGGCATAAAGTGAACGGTATTACAATTTTTTTGCTTATATGTGTAGCACTTTTGGGGGGCGCTTTTTATTTTATATATGGAAAATTCAAAGCAAAAGATGCAGAAAATGTAGAAAATGAAAATAAATTAAGAAAGTATGAAGCTAAATATTCAAGAATTATTGATGTTGATAATGAAGTTGAACAATCTTTAAAACGCAAGAATCAACTGAATAATGATATTCAGGCATTGCAATTAGATTACCAAAAAAAATATGGTCTTTTTCAAATTTTAACCCGAAAGATTGCTGTATATGATGAAGATTTAGAGCTAGCTGAAACTGGTTTTTATAAGCCGCATTTTGATTTTGGAACGTCTGAGGAATATAAACAAAGAATTGCGCTGATCAGAGAAAAACAGAAATCGATGCTAAAAGCAAAAACTGCAGTCACATGTTCTACAGAGTGGACTGTGGGAGAAAGTAAAGCTGAAGGTAAAAAAATGGTCACACGTGCAATCAAGCTGACAACGCGAGCATTCAATAATGAATGTGAAGCAGCTATAGCAAATGTCCGTTGGAATAATATAGAAAAAATGCAGGAGCGTATTCGCAAAGCTACCGAAGATATAAATAAAATGAACGAGTCAAACCATGTCTATATTGATCGAAAATATGTAGATATGAAGATGCAGGAGTTATGGCTGGCTTATGAATATCAAGAAAAAGTAAAAGAAGAGAAAGAAGAGCAAGCTGAAATTCGCCGTCAAATGCGTGAAGAGACGAAGCTTGAACAGGAAATGGCAGCAGCCCAGAAGGAAGAGGAAAAATTCCAAAAATTATTATTGAAAGCGCAAGCTGAAGCAGCAAAAGCTGTCGGCGGTAACTTAGATAAATTGAATGCAGAAATTGCTGAGTTATCGACGAAGTTGGAAGAAGCTCATCAGAAAAATGAGCGCGCACTATCAATGGCACAGCAGACCAAAGCGGGACATGTTTATATTATTTCTAACATTGGTTCATTTGGTGAGGATATTTACAAGATTGGTATGACGCGCCGTTTGGAACCAATGGATCGTGTTCACGAATTAGGTGATGCTAGTGTACCGTTCTATTTTGATGTGCATGCAATGATTTATAGCGACAATGCTCCAGCTATGGAAAATGCGCTCCACAAGTCATTTGCTGAACGTCGTTTAAATTTGGTGAATTTAAGAAAAGAATTTTTCCATGTAACTTTAGATGAAATCCAAAGTGAAGTTCATAAAATTTCAAGCGATGCTGAATTTACTATTACAGCTGAAGCTGAACAATATAGACAAAGTCAAACAATTAGACATGAAAAAACTCAGGCAGAGAAAAAGCTTGAGGAAGAAATTCCAGCTTTAATATAGGGGGTTAATCATGGGTTTTAATTTTAGAAAAAGTCTAAAGATAGCACCGGGTGTACGCCTAAATATTACGAAAAAGGGTATTTCGAGTGTTTCACTAGGTGGTAAGGGCGCACGTGTAAATCTTGGCAAAAAGGGAACAAGAACAACTGTGGGAATGCTAGGTACTGGGCTTTCATATATCAGCTTTAGCCCTAAACAGGCAAAGAAGGAAGCTGCTAGAAGTGAGCCTGTAAGGTCAACCATGCAAATGAATATGTCTCAGGTACAGCAACAGGTGCCACCCTTACCATTTATGCCAAAGTTTGAGCGGAAGGTTTCGATTATTTTAGGCATTGGAATCTTTCTGATGCCGTATATTTTTGCATGGTTTACTTTACGTAAAGGCTATTCAAAGCCAGTAAGGTTTATTAGTTTTGGATGGCTTTTATTATTAGTATTTGTGAATATGCAAAAGTAATTAATTGGTGGTAATTATGTCTTACGTGTTAGCAACTACAGAAGATAAAGTTCGTTGGTATAAATACAAGTTTGATCAAAATCTCAAAGTAGGTGGTTTTGAGTTATTAGAAATTTTAGATTTGCGGCAAGTACCGTTACTTGGAGACAAGGAGACTGCGAAAGTTGCAGCAAAAGCACTTGGCTTGAAAACTTGGCGCTATGTGAAATTATAGGATTTTAAGAAGATGCAGAAAAATATTGGTTTTTTAATTAAAGAGAGTAAAAATTTAAATACAATTGAAGAGGCGATAAAAGAGCTTGAAGTTGCATCAGTTAGTTTTCATTCATTTTGGCAAGAAGAAAATTTAGATGATTGTTATAAACAAAGTAATATAGCATTTCAAAAAATAGATTTTATTGTTAATGAAGTAATGAGACGACGTGATGATTTAAAGCGTAGTCAAAGTTATGAAAACTCATCATTTAAAAAGTGTATACAAGAAAAATCAGGTTATATATTTTTAAATGCAAGCAGAGCCGAAATGGAAAAATTATCTTTAATTACAAAGGGAAATGCTGCGCTCCCAGCCCCAATCCGATCTATTGTAATAGATGAATTAGAATATGAAAAATTATTAAATAAAATAAAACATAGAAATGAAAATCAGGTAGATTTTAGGTTTGATGATCAAAATCATATTCTTGTTTTTGGCGTTGATGGTTATAAAAATCAGCCTCAATCTATAGTAGAAGTGAATATTACGAATTTTTGTAATTTATCTAGAAAAATAGCAAGTATTTCAGATTAAATCATTAGTGAAAGAGCACTATAAACGTGCTCTTTTATGTTCAATCTTCAGTTGTTGTTTCAAGGTAGCATAAATAACACTTTAATTTATCTTCGCCATCTTCATCTTTAATGTTTATCGCAGTCTTAATATTGAAGTTATCAAATTGGTACGAATATATTGAACATGCAGGACAATCGACTTTTATATCATCTCTATTAAGACCAATAAATGCTAAAAGTTCACTTTCACTTAAAAAGCATTGGAGTAATCTATAGATTTTCAATAACTTTAAATGTGCTTCATTTTCATCTTCAAGTTCAGGTATGAAACTTAAGGTATCATGATAATCATCTAAGGCACCGCTAAATTCTGAGAAAAACTTAAAAATAGGGCTACGTTTATCTTGTAAATTTTTATTCCAAATTTCTTCAATAAAAAAACTTACAACTTCAATCAACTCCTTTAGAACAGTACTGTCATCACCAGAACCATGTACAAAGAGATTTCTTGTTTTTCTTAATTTCTCAAAACCAATTTTTAATTTGTTGTTTTCAGTAGTTGAATAAATCACACTATATAGTTTGAGTAGATCCTCAAAACTATGCATATAAAAATCATTAAAATTCATTTTTTTCCACTGTAAATTGGATAACCTAGAAATTAATAGCAAAGGGGATTCTAATGATATTTTATATTTTAAATAATTCTCTATAGATGTAAAAATAAGTAATGAAATATTTCCAATTCTAATTTTATTTTCACTAGAAAACTCTTCTGAATCAAATCCATGCTCTTCATTGAAAAATATGAATGGGTCGAGTTCATTATTTAATGTTATTAAGATATTAAAAGATTCATAGAGAAATTCAGCGCTATTTGATAAGAAAGTTTCAGGGGGTGGTATATTTTCAATCATTGTATTCACACATTTAGATATATAAAAATTTATTAAATTAGCTTGGGTTTAAAATAAATAAAACTAAAGTTAGTTTTCTTCACTCTTTTTTAAAAGCTCTTCAATCACTTGAAAATATTTTTTGTTATTTTCAATGCTCTGTTTCAACAATTCCCTAAGATCATTTACTTCGTGTTCACTAGTCATAGGTTTTTCAAAACTTTGTTCCAGCCGAGCAACAATATCCGCATTCATAGAGCGATTCAGTTCTTTAGCAGACTCTGCAATTTTATCTTTTAGTTCTTGGGACATACGCATTTTGTATTCCACACCAAGATTTCTTCCCATATTGCAAACTCTGAAGTTGAATGATTTTTTAAATAATAATATCCCCAGCAGGGATTGACAAGAGGGTGTGATAAGAATAAATTTAAATACATCCCTAGCAGGGATGCAAAAACGCCCCGAATAATCTTGGCGGATCACGGGGCGAGTTACCAATTATTTTCGAGAACAATTGATATGAACAGTCTAACATTTAATGCAATGCAATTTCATCCAATACAAAGCAATGATCAGCAAATTTGGATTCCATCAACAGAACTATCACGTGCTTTAGGTTATTCACGAGCTGATGCCGTAACCAAAATTTATGATCGAAATAATGATGAATTTGCTCATGATATGACAAAAATTATAGATAATCCTCAGAACCCCAATTTGGTGTTACGGGTATTTTCTTTGCGCGGTTGCCATTTGATCGCAATCTTTGCCCGTACACCTGTAGCCAAAGAATTCCGAAAGTGGGTGCTCGACGTACTCGAAAAAGAAGTTCTGCAACAGCAAATCGACACACGAGTAAAAATCAATTCAGAACAACAAGCCGAAATCAAAGTAACTTTTGCTCTGATTGGGTACGTGATTTTTGCATTTATTGGTTTAACTCCTTTTTATAAGTTTTATAAATATGTTGATTTAGTAATTAGCTATTATGAGAAAGGAATGTTTTTAAGTATTTTCATAATTGTAGCTTTATATGTTATTTGTTTGGTTGCTGGATTTTTATGTCTGAAGTATGTTGAGAAATGTGCTGATTGTGGCATCTTTCTACATGACTTTTATAAAGTTGCTTTTAAGATGAAGGGCACTGAAGAAAAAAATGACAGTGAAGTAGCTCCGGCTTAGATTATTAGCTAAAAACGGTTTTCTTGAAAATTTTGTATGAAAAAAGAATTCAAGAAAACCTAAATTTCTAAGAAAATGTATTTAAGAATAGTTTTCTCATAACGTTATAATATCGTAGGTCTTAATTTTTTTATTGGTTGTACAGTAATAAGATTGTTTAACAGTAAAGTCATTTTTTCTACCATATTTTTTTTGTAATTTTTCAACAACCTCTATTATTTTAATTAAATTTTCTTTATCTGTGTTAATCCCTATAATTATTCCTTTGAGTTGATTGTAATCATATTGAAATTTACGATCTTCATCTTTTTCATAATACTTCCAAATATCACTTAGTATGATTCTGTATTCATTTTCATATTTCCAATGATCCGATTTTATTGATAAGTCATTTATTTGTGTGGAAGCATATTTACTTTGGAAATCATCGTTATAACAACTAGATAGAAATTTACTTTCTTGATCATTAAATTTAATCCATTGGTTTACTACTTCTATTCCCATCAGCATTCCAAAATTTTCAAAAGGGTTTATTTTTTTTCTTTCATTTTCATCATACTTAACTTCACTTAGTTCAAACTTTATAACTTCGTTCTTATTATTTTTTAAATTTAAGTAGTTGACATTATTTTCTTCTATCATTTCATATATGAAGCATATAGATTTGTGGTTGTCAGCATAATGTGACCATACAATAGGATTATCCATTTCTTTCATAAAACAAGTCACATACCAATTATCGAACATAGATTCATTTAATATTTCGAGGTATAATTTTATCGTCTTAAAATATACTTTTGTTCCTATTGATGATTCTTTTATTGAAAAATATCTTTCATCCTTTTTTAAGAAGTTAGGTTCGTTAGAGTTGATAATGTTTTTAATATCCAAGAGTGTTTTGTCATCAAAAATTCTTGAATTATTATCAAAAATAAAATTATGGAGGTTTAGAAGAATTACCCCTAGAATAATTTCAATTTTAAAATTTGGTATTTTATTTTCTTCCAAATAATTAATTAATGTGTTGAAATTTTTATTTTCAAGTAAAGGGTTAAATGCTTCATTAAATAAATCGATTTGCTTAATAAATTCTAGAGACTTAAAGACTTCTTCAGTAATATTATTTATTTCAGAAACTGAATATAACTTTCCTGTTTTTGTGCACCTAGGAATATTCCATTCTCTGAACTTCATTGTGTAATTATATTTGATTTTATTTATATCTAATGTGTCTATATCAATTTTTGTATCCAGTTCTGTAAGAATATCTGTATATAGGAACATAAAGTTTCGTATGAAATTAATCCATACAATTTTATCTCCCTTCCAAATAAGATTTCTATAACCTTCCATTGGATCATTGAGTTGTTGTACTGTTGGGAAAAAAATACATTGCTCTTCGAGCTCCCCTAATCTTTTAATCTTTTTTTCTGCGATATTATTATCATCGTATTGGTTAAATAAATTTTTTAAAGATCTAAAACGGTAAAACTCCATATGTACTATACCTATGTTATTTGAGAATTATTTGTTCTATAAACTAGCTTTGCATTATTATAAAAGTTTACTTTCATCACTTTTTTTTGATGTGCTGACATAATGATCTTCCACAACTAACCAACCTAAACCTTTCTTTCCATTTTCAACGATATTTAGATGATTATTGCCTTGAGCGACAATTACATCTTTAGTTAGAAATTGAAGTGCTTTCCAAATAGATGAACGGCTTAAAGTCTCAAGTGCCAACTCTATATCAACCTTCAGATCACTTAGCGATTGGGTGTAGTCCAGATCTAGCGTATTCAGTAACTTCCCATAAATTACTCGCTTTTTTCCATCACGTAATGGAATAATTTTTATATCAGCTTGTGAATTGCCTGCACTGACTGATGCTACAAAACTATCCTCTAGACGAGCAACCATTTCCGCACTTTGTGAGCGATTATTATTTTCAGCTGATTCTTCTATTTGCTTTTTTAATTCAGGTGGTACACGCAATCTAACTATGGTGTGATCAGTTTGATTACTCATTAAAACCTCAGTACCACAAAGTGTGGCAAATATTTTGTGTTAAGTATTTACATTACCACAAAGTGTGGCTATAGTTATTTAAATGCCACAAAGTGAGGCATTTATGAGGATTAATATGGAAGAAAAAATTGTGTACGTAAAGACCCGCTTACAAAGCGATTTGCATGAAAAGCTTAAAACTTACGGCAAAGAAGATAGACGCTCAATGAACTATCTTATTAATAAGGCTGTTGAGCAATTTTTGAAACAACAAGAGAACGCGAAAGCATGAAATTAACAGACAACAAAAAAGCCCAGACTTTGGACGGTGAGGGCTTTGATGTAGTCAAATCAGTGAGATATGAACTATGTATAGTTTAGCATTAAGTTTTAATGAAGTAAATTTTGAGCCAATTTGTCAAAATGGTAGTTTCTGGTTAAAAGCAAGTGAGTTAGCAGAAGCTTTGGGTTATGTGGATCAAAGTAGCGTGAATCGTATTTATGCGAGGAATGAGGATGAGTTTACTCAAGCAATGAGCTGTTCGGTCAAGTTGACCGAGAAGGGGCAATCACGTGAAATAAGAGTTTTTTCTTTGCGTGGTTGTCACCTAATCGCTATGTTTTCCCGCACACCAGTAGCCAAAGAATTTCGAAAATGGGTACTCGACGTACTCGAAAAAGAAGTTCTGCAACAGCAAATCGACACTAGAGTAAAAATTAATGCAGAACAACAAGCCGAAATCAAAGAAATCGTTGATCGCCGTTGTGAGGGCAGTGTAAAGAAACGCACCGAACTTTGGAGCAGACACAACCAACACTTTCGCATCCCACGTTATAGCGAACTATTGGCCATACATTTCCAAGATGCTGTAGATTACCTTGAAACCATCCAATTGAAGTCACAGCCTGAAAAACAAAAAATTACTATGAACGCTTATGAAGACAAAGATGTCCAGTACATCATGTGGTATGCACCAATGTTAGCTCGACTCATTTTTAATGACATTGTTCCTGCGCTTAGGGCTTTGGATTCTTGTAAAGTTGGTAGCTTGTTCTCCTATACACAAGAAATGATAGCGCATGTGAATACGCTCAATAGAAGAGCCAAAGAGCAAGGCGTGACAACTTTGGAACATGTTGAAAACAGATCGATTTATTAAGACAAAGAAACCATCGAAAGGTGGTTTTTATATAAGGCGCATTGCAGCACTACTCGCAATATGGGCAAGTCATAAAATTGCTACAGGATATGGAGTAATATCGAATCAGGTGCAGAAAGAGGATGATATAGATCGACCGATGTTGCCTTTTAGTATTTAATTCAAAACCGTCTGATATTTCAAAGAAAATCATAAGATACCGTGATCTTTAATTAGGTCATGGTATTTTGAATTTTGCATATAAAATGAAATAAAGTTATTGTTTTATATAAATTTCTAATATTTGAATAATTTATTATGACAACACTTTATATAATTGGAAATGGGTTCGATATTCATCATGGATTGAATTCCAGATACACTGATTTTTGTGAGTATACAAAAGTAAATAAACCAGATGTTTACAGAAATGTCTCAAATTATCTGAATATTAGTGAAAAATGGATCGATTTTGAGGAAGCTCTTGAATATCTAGATATAGATTCTATATTTGATGATGCAGCTAATTATTATGTTGGTTATGGAGCAGATGATTGGTCAGACGCAAATCATCACTCATACCAATGGTTTATGGATGAAACAGTTAAGAGTCTTTCTGAAGAGCTTTATGAATTTTTTATTTCATGGATCAATATCGTTGATGAGAATATTGATATTAAGAAGATTAGAAAACTAAAAATTAATAAAAACTCTGTGTTTCTTAGTTTTAATTACACACAAACTTTAGAAAAGGTATATAGCTTTAGTAATGTTAATCATATTCATGGAGTAGTAGGTGATTGTGAATTAGCACTAGGTCATGCTTGGTCAAATAAAAAACAAATCCATATTAATGATGAAGATGATATCCGCATAAATCAGGGTATTGATATACTAAATACTTATTTTGGTAGAACTTTCAAAAATTGTTCAAAAATTATTGATGAAAATAAAATGTTCTTTCAAGAATTAGCGGAAGTAAATAAGATAGTAATTTTAGGGCATTCATTAGGTTCTATTGATATCCCATATTTCAAAGAAATAAAGAAAAATATTATGGAAAATACTATTTGGTATTGTAGTTACTATGGTGAAGATGATCATGTTGCTAAGAAGCGTGCATTAATGGAGCTTGGAATTAAGAATCCTATCTTGGACAGTATGGAAAGTATAGCCATTAAAAGTATTACAGATAGTGAATTAACTAAAGTTTAAAGATAGTAGAAATATTGCTCTTATACCGCCTTAGGGCGGTTTCTTTGCTAATACTAGGCTACTAAATCATCCCGAATTGGAACAGCTTAAAATTACAACAAATTGAAAAACTTAAAATAAAAAATACAATCCCTCGTCCTTTTTATAATGGCTCTCCAACCTCTTAAAGAAATCCCTGAATGGTGGGAACTTTGCGTTCGATATCGCTATGACATTTATGCATTTGCAGTTGAAGCACTGGGTATTACACCAACATGGCAGCAGGAACTTTTATTCGAGTCAATTGCATTTGACGGGAGTCGTACATCTGTAGCTTCAGGACACGGCTGTTTTGGTAAAGGCACAAAGATCCGCTTACCGAATGGCAAGTGGAAGCGTGTTGAAAAAATAACAATTCATGACGCCGTATTAGGCAGTGACGGCATTACACCGCGAGAAGTGATCAGTACGGTTACTGGCTGGCAGGATTTATACCGTTTCGAATATGAAAATGGCAAAAGCCATGTTTACAACAAGTCTCATATCCTCTGTTTAATTGCGCTTGAAACAAAAAACGGCTGGAAAGCTGGCGATACTATGGAGGTCTTAGTTTCAAAATGGCTAGAATGGCCAGAAGAAACCAAGCGTCAATTCGCTGCCTATGAGCTGAAACATAAGAAATACAGTCCTATACGCATTGAACGCGCTGTATCACTGGGCGAAGGTGAGTATTTCGGCTTTGTTCTTGACGGTGACTCAACCTTCCTCACTGCCGATGGAATGGTTCACCACAACACAGGTAAAACCGCTTCAGCAGGCATTGTGGCGCTCTGGCACCTCCTGTTCTTTGATGAATCCATCACGATGTTTACTGCCCCGCAAATTGGGCAGTTGAAGAAACAGGTCTGGAAAGAAATCAGTATCAACCTTGGTCGGCTTAAGAGTGGCCCATTGGGATGGCTGGCGGATTATGTTGGCTATCAGTCTGAACTGGTCTATATCAAAGGATCGAAAGAAAAGTGGTATGTCTTTGCTAAGACTGCGCCAAAGCATCAGCCGACCAACCTTGCAGGGAACCATGCGGATAATTATCTGCTTTGGGGAGATGAAGCCAGCGGTATCCCTGATGAGGTTATGGATGTTGTTCTAGGTGCATTAACGCATGAAGATAACCGTGCTGTTTTAACTTCACAGCCAACACGTAATGCCGGCCTCTTTTATGAAACCCATCATACGCTGAGTCATCGATCTGATGGGGTATGGACAGCACTGACGTTTAATGGTGAAGAGTCGCCGTTGGTCAGTAAGCAATCTTTAGCGGAACAGCGCCAAAAGTATGGTAGCCGTGACGATCCTCAATATCAAATCCGTGTTTTAGGTCAATTTCCTGATCGTGCTGATGAGTTCCTGATCACCAAGCGCCAAGCAGAAAATATGTACTGCGGTGCTTCAATTTTTAAAGATCATTTGTTTGGTTATGTGATTACGGTCGATGTTGGTGGCGGTGTTGGTCGTGATGATTCTGTTATTGCTGTATCTAAAGTGTGGGGCGAAGCACAGTGGGGAGATCGAGCACGGCGTGTTGAAGTGGTTGATATCCCACTTTGCAAGAACAGAGATGATATTACAGAGCTGTTCGCTAAAATTCATGAATGCATTCTGAAGTATCCGAATGCCACACTGGTGGTTGATGATAACGGTGCGGGTAAAGGTCTAGGTCAGCTTTTAACGAAAAATGGTATTTGGTATATGCCAGTGCATTGGGGGGGGGCATGCTTCAGTAATAGCAACCGCAAAGAATATGTGAATAAACGTGCATTGGCTTATGTCGGCTTATATCGAGCTATTGATCAGGGCCGTTTCAAGATTAAAACGGTGAAGTTCAAGGTCAAGACTCAAGCTCAGATTATTAAAATCCCGTACACCTTTGACGAGCACAGCCGCTATAAGATTTTTAGCAAAGATGAAATGAAGCGTATGGGCATCAAATCACCGGACTTGGGTGATGTGTTCGCATTTTTATTCTTGGAAAATGTGTTCTATACCGAAGCCTATGAAAATGTTGTTATCGTAGATGAAAGCCCTGAGGCACAGGAACAGGCTGCAAAAAAATCACGTTTCAGTCAGTTAAAAGAGGCTGCCGAAAAAGAATTTGGAACAGATGGGAAATGAAGACCGTTGAAAAAACCAAAATAGTCATAGTGATTATCGTGGGTGAGTTATGGCAATTCAGTTTTATTTAACGAATGCAGGCAAGGCGGCAGTACTTCATGCAGAAAGTATGGGCCTAAGCATTGCACTGTCTCATATTGGTGTAGGTACAGCAAAATATAACCCTCAGAATGCATCATCCAATACGGCGCTAGTTGCTGAATTGGAGCAATATCCGCTCAATGGCGGCAGTGTTGAGCCTGTATCAAGAACGCTGCGCTTCATTTCAAACATTGAACCTACAGTGACAGCAGATTGCTTTGAAATTGGCCTATTTACGTCTGCAGGTATTTTATTTGCCCTTGCGTCTACCATGGGCAATACGCCGTTAATACGTTTGGTTGCTGATATTGTCTGCATTGCCACATTTGGTATGAAGGTTGAGGGCATCAATGTAGAGAATCTAGTGCTTCAGCTAGATCCGCATGCACCTGTCTCTGTGGCACTGATGAATCAGCATTTAGCACATTCCAATCCTCATCCGCAGTATCCGCTATCTACACAGCTGGCGAATGTCATTTGGCACGTCGGTTCATGGCATGGAACAGACAGCACGCAATATGATCCATCGATAGCATTGAGACCACTATTTGGCTATGACACCAGCTGGATGTTGTTACCGCATATTCCATATGGGGTAGAGGATGTTAATCAGCCAGTTGGAGCAATTACCGGTA
Source organism: Acinetobacter sp. ANC 4654 (assembly GCF_002135425.1). NCBI lineage: Bacteria > Pseudomonadati > Pseudomonadota > Gammaproteobacteria > Moraxellales > Moraxellaceae > Acinetobacter > Acinetobacter sp. ANC 4654. The sequence goes on along the minus strand of NZ_NEGL01000009.1, from coordinate 101,033 downwards.
TTTCTACAGGTTCAGCAATAAAAGCATTCACGACACGTATTTGGAAACGCTTGCGTGACGGAACTTCAGCACCAGCTTACAGCTTAACTGCTGATAAAGCCGTGGTTGATGAGGGCGGCAAGATCACCTTCAAATTGGTTACATCAGGACTGGATGCAGGAACACCTGTAGATTGGACGATTACCGGTATTCAGGAAGATGATATTTCGCCAAGTGCTTTAAGCGGTCAATTTATTGTAGATGCCACTGGCAAAGCGTCTTATAGCGTAGATGTTGTGGAAGATAATAAAACAGAAGGCACCGAATTCCTGAAGTTTGCTTTAACGTACATTCCGAACAAACAAGTCAGTGTACTGATTGTTGATACCAGTAAGTACCCAGAAGGGGTAATTAGCTATTATGAAGGTGTTCATGAAATTGAGATCCTACCGAATCAAACCGTACAATTTCATTTGCATGGCGCGATGGGTGGCGGTGGTGGATCTATCTGGTCTGGCTCAAGCGCATCAGCAAATGGTATGGATGGCGCTGAAGTATCATGCACGATTGATACATCAATTTTAACTGCTGGTGGAGGTAAAGCGGGTACAGGCGGTGTATGGGGCAATGGATCCTCATATCATAATGGTCAGCCAGGTAAAGGTGGTTTACCCGCAGTCATTGATGCTAACAGTCTTTTTGAGAATATCGAAGAAACAGCCGGTATAGATGCAATCACTTATGATCGCTGGAGTACTCAGAAAGGTGCAAATGCGCTGCCGTCTATTTTAGGTCAAATGCCGGGGGGCGGTGACGGTGCAGCTGGTATTGGTGATGAACGCTGGTCATATGGTGGTGCAGCAGGTTCTGGCGCACGAGTACGAGCGATCTTTACTAACCTTAGCACTCAGCGTGTGACAGCAAAAATTGCCGTGGGCAAATTCGGTGAAGGTTGGAAAAGCTGGGGCAATGCAGGTACAGACGGCGGGATCGGATTTGCGATCGTAGAAACCTACAATGACAACATTGAAGAGCTTGCACCTCCAGTACCCGTACTTACCATGAAGAACATTGCACCGATTACTGATCCAGCACCAGAAGATAAGGTTACTGTGAGCGGCACCATCTTAACCAATGGCATTGCGATGCCTTATGAAGTTAAGGTGAAAGTCGGCAGTGCAGCAGAAATTAGTGCTGTAATTGGTACAGAACAGAACTCAGACAACAGTTACAACTGGTCAGCTGTCATTAGTGTTGGAGGTTTAACCCAAAATACGTTGGTAAAAGCACAAGGTAATGCAAAGCACTTAATCTATCCCGACTTAATCAGTGAATTCAGTAACGCCGTTCAGAAAACTCTAGCAGTGACGATTACGCCGGAACCCGAGCCAGAAAGTGGCACTGGAACTGAGTAATTTCAATTTAAGCCTCACAGTCATGTGGGGCTTTTTAGTTTGGAATCGTAAATCAGCTGAGTCGAGAACTCGCTTTAACATACATATTAAAGGCCTGATGTTTACTTAGCATGATTAACGAATACCGTAATGCCATCCGCGATCATATCAACCGCTTTATTGATCAGGGGAAACTGAATCAGCTGATTGTTTGGGACATTCAGTATGACGAAGCTAAAGACCCGACTTTATTGAGTTTGAGAATTTATGGCTCAAGACAATATACAGACGTTATTCAAGTTGCATGCGGCACCAGTGGTATATGGGAACAGTTTCCTGTGAATCGAATTGCAGTTCCGCTGATTGCTGATGTACTTCGATTTCGCCGTGAATATCTGTAAGGAAATATGATTATGGCTAATCCAACTCCTGATCAATTGCAGCAAGCGCATAAGCAAATGCAGGAAGCGCTGCGAAAAGGCGGGTTGCGCCGTGATCTGCAAGGCCATAGAAGCGCCGACAGCAAGCAGCGTGGGGAAGCTGATAAAGAATTTAATTATGATGAATTCGGCAGAAAAATTCCTAAGCCGACATTTTTGCGCCCTGAGAATATCGCAAAAGGTGAGAACTATGATGTAGAGCGGGTGCTCTATACCACGCTTGGCCAGCAGAAAGGTGAGCCACCTCGTAAGATCACCCGTGAGGATATTATGGCCTTTAAGGACAATATTGATCTTTTGCGGGAACAGTACTCTACGGGCATCACCATTCAAAATATTATCAATCTCAGCCATGCTGATGATATAGACCGTGCCAATAAGCAAATTCATCTTGTATCAGCGCTAAGCAGAAAAGATAGTCTTGTGCATCTAATAACGAATGCTGGACCAAACAGTAAGGTCACGTACCATAATGTTGAAATTGAGTTCAGCAGTTTTAGCGCCTTAATCTCAAGCACAGGCCAGAATGCGGTCAATCAAGTCAGGCGCTGGCTAGCGGGCGGGAAGATCAAATTTGAATGCGACTGTGAGCGGCATACGTATTGGCACCGCTATATGGCCACAATTGGCGGCTATGGCTTAGGCCGTAAAGAGAATGGCTATCCCAAACTCAGAAACCCGTTGCTATCAGGTGTTGCATGCAAGCATGTGCTTAGAGCTGTTTACTGGATTCAATCACCTTCAGGCGTCGAGTACCTAAAAAAAGAAGTCAAAAAAGACCGGACCAAGCAACTTAGTGTACGGAAGAAGCAAACTGACAAACAGATTTTGGCAGAACTGGATCAGCAAATAAGTGGTTTAAACAAGGAAACCAAAGGCAAAATTCAGCCAAATATTCAGAAGGCCGAAAAGGAAATGATCCGCCGTGCTGCAAAGGTGGCGAAGGAGTATTTTGCGACTCAAGGAAAACAGACAAAACAAGTTCAGGATGCACAGGATAGAACGAAATATACAGAATGGCGTAATAGTGGAATTGTGACAGATGAGGTTTATCAGGAACTCATGCGGAGATTTAAATAATGCTAAATAGAGCAGTCAACCGTGTGGCCAATGGTCGGCATATGGCCGCGCGTCGTATTGTAATGAATACAGTGTCCAGCATTCCAGCGCAGGTGTGGCGCAAGCGTGTTGTGTACAGTAATCCAGTGAATGCAGGCAAGCCAGCAGATCCGCTGTCATTTGAAGCCAATGCGTTGTCTATGCAGGATGAGCCGAACTATGAATATGATCCTATCGGGCATGCTTTTGTGCTGGCGGACAAATTTAACGGTGGTTATATCCATAAGAACAACTCAATGAATAACCCTTCAGATCTGGCAATACTGGCTCAGATCGAAGTCTATGATGCAGATCTACCAACCTTAGCAGAACAGCTTTTGCAGATTCCTGATACCCAATTAAATGAGGGGGATTTACTGGGCCTAATGATCTACGAAGGTTTTATTTTGTGGTTTGAAATTGTTGGAATTAGCGGCCAGACCCTGATGTCTGACTTTGGTAAGAAGTATGTATTGAACCGCCGTGATGAGATTGGACTTGATCCAGTGAAAAGTGAAGTTGAATCACGTACACAGTAATTTTTTAAGTGAGTAAAAGTCATGTCATTTTTAGTTTTCAATAAAAAAGATAAACAAGTCGGTGATATAGGAATGGTAGGGCAATGCACTTCAGCTATTTTTAATTACCAGGTAATAGGCGCTGGTGCTGTCGTTGAGTTTTCAGGCAGCAATAAACCTGATTGTGAAGTATTAATGGACCAACATTGGGAACCGATTGTCACGATTGAAGCGGGTACACCTGATTCAGAGCCATTTCGGCAGCATGCATGGGATAAGATCCGCTACAAGGTCACTGCGGGTAGTGGTGTTGAAATTTATGTATCTAGTGGTGTTAGCGGATAGTAATGTCTTCAGCTTTAAAACGAACCTGCTTAATAGCAGGTTTTTTTATTTGAAAAATGGTTTTGGAACTGCCCATTTTGGCATTTTTCCCTTCGTGCGAATCTATTTCTATCCAAGATTTTAGACCCATGACAGGTAAAAAATATGTCTCTATCTGATGTACTAAAGCAACAATTCCAAGCGCAGCAGCTTGCAACACAGCAATGTCAGAACTATTTCTATAAAGACGGTGAAGAAAAAGGCTTTGATAGCGCTGTGGGTATGCCGGAAACTCGTCCACAGGCGCTGAATGATTTGCTTGATATCATAGGCTTTGACAGCGCGGTTGATATCGATGGTGCAATTAAGCTAGGTATCAGTCAATATCAATATTGCCATGGCGGTGATTTGCCTCATCCTTCTGTAATCGCATCTGCCTTAAACAATGGTGTGGCCATTGCAAAGAAAGTACATGGCTACAGTGCTTCAATTTCTCAAGGTTACTCTGATTTAGAAAAAGGCTTTGATGACATCAGCAATACGCATCAGGAATCGGTGAGTATTGTCCCAGCGCTGTCAGTGACCACGATTGCAACAACCATTGCCTATGCATCGCCGATTGTGGCTTATATCCCGAACAGCAACGGTTCAAATGAAGTGCCGATCGTTGCAGCGCGTTTTGTGACTGATCGTGCATTTGGTGCGATGAATAAAAATGATTATCTGGATGGTGTTCAGGCTGCGAAACCTTATGCCGAAGGTCGTTTCCGCTTTGCGCTCAACAATAATGGTGCAGGTGCCATTTATACGGTGGTAGCCCATACGCATTATGCTGACTATGCTGCCAAAACACCAAATACCAATGCACCATTGCTGCCATTCATCAGCGGGAATATTTCTATCCGTATTGGTGGAAAAGAAGTGGCACACACCCGTAACCGCAGTAAATCCAAATTATCAGGTGTGATTTCTGCAATTGCTGAAAAATCAGCAAAAATTGCGGGTGAAGAATATACGGTGACTGGAAGCAGCATTAATCTGGATACCAGTAATATTTCAGTTACGTTGAATCAGGAATTGCCAGCAGGTGTGAAACTTGAAGTCTGCCTGATTGCTGATTTTGATGCCCGTGATACCTCCAATAAGTTCAAGATGGAACCTGTCGGCGTCAGTATGGAACCTGAGTACGAAACACTGGTCAGTGCGCCGATTATGACGCAAATCCGTGCATCTAAACTGTTAGTCAATCAGATTTCAAGTGAACTGAATGTGGGCTTTGTTGGGACTGCTTTAGGGTTGATGCAAGGTAAAATCTATCTTGAACAAACCATCCGCCTGTTGGGTGAAGGTAAAGACCGCGCCATCTATAATGTACGCGAGTTTACCTTTGATGCTTCTCGCGGTGTAACTGGAAATTTGGCCGCTGCTTACAACACTTCAGGCGATTTGTTTGGCGAATTCATGAAGTATCTTGAAGCAGCCAAGTTAGGCATTATTCAGGACTCTGGCGCTGCGACCGTTGGTTTTGATTTGTATGTCGGTGATACGGCTAAAATCTTCTTTGCTCAGCTTTCATCAGACAAAATGCCAGTTAAAACTGGTGCAACCGCAGGTCATGGGCAGATTGTGCGTATCGGCACACTAGCAGATGGCACTAATGTTTATCATGTCCCTAGCTCTGCGGGTGTATTAGCTGAAGCAGGTCAAGCCTTTGAAATGTTGGTGATTGGCCGTGGCAATGAGCCAGTGCGTAATCCATTTATTGGTTTCACTGAAATGCCATTGACTGTAAGTGAAGCGACTCCAGATCCGCGTGAACAGCTAATTGCATTAATTGGATCACAGGCAGCAGAGCTTAATCCGCTCGATCGTTATGCAGATCAGTTTGCATTGATCACCGCAGTCAACATGCCAAAACTTAAAAACTAAAATTCTGCAAATTAAGGCGCATGGAAAATGCGCCTTAATTCATTTCTAATTTGATAAAGGGTGACACACGATGACTCAAACAGATCAAAATACTCCTGCGACTGCTACAACCAGCAAACGCACAACAAAAGCAAAAACAACTACCGCTAAAGCTGCGGCAGATACTAAAGTACTTGCCCCAGTTGAAACGGAACAAACTCCATCACTTGATGCAGCAGTCAATCAAGAGAAGACCTCATCACAGGCTGAATTACAGGGAATACAGAGCGATACCGCAGGCCAGAACCTAGTAACAGATATTGAACCAGAACAAGCAACCGCCAAAGAAGTAGATGCTATTCAATCTGATTCTGAACCTGAAAATAGCAATCAGGAAAACCCAGTAAATGGGTCAGTTGAAACTGAGCAGGTGGCCTTTTGGGATCAATCAGTACCGTCTGCAGCTGTCGCCGTCCAACCTGATAAAAAAAATGATGGGGTACGGAACGGTGAAGCCAGTGGTGTAGAGCTGATTAATGCAGTACTTACTGAGGTTCAAAGCCCGTCACCTGTAAAGCAGAGTACAGCAGTAAAAAGTGGCTTATTCGTGGTTGTTAAAAATACAGGTGTACAAACCGTATTTGAACCGCTGTCCAAGACTTCAATCAAGTCTGGTGAAACGGTAGAAATCCGCTGTAGTAATGGCCAGTTTAAGCACGATGTCCTAAATAACCTGAAGCAGTTTATTGGCTTGGGTAAAAATTTGGAGATCCAAAATGCATAATTTTGATGGTACAAATCCGCTACTTGAAGCACTGGGGGATGAACCAGAAATTAAAGAAATCACTTTAACGAACTCATCGGCATTCATCATTGTTGAACCCTTAACCCAAGTGCGTTTGCAGCCTTTTGAAAAGACAGTAATTCAGGTGATAGGAAATGCTGCATATGAGCATATTATGGCTAATATTAATCAATTGAATGCATTGAAATCTGATGTGATTTTGATTGAAACTTCTGAACCTGAACCTGAACCTGAACCTGAACCTGAACCTGAACCATCAATATTCAAAACCAACGGGGTGGCTAATGATTCAGTTTACATCACTCATGATAGTGGCCCTGCAGTAACAATCGATTGGGGTGATGGAAGTGAGCCTACAGTAATCGAGCGTGTAAACAACTATAGACCATCAGCACAGCACAGATATCAGGACACTAATAAATACACGATCACCGCTACATCGGTGGGTGCATCAGTGTTTGCTGTACAAGGTGCTGTTGAAGAATTGGTGAGTTGGGGGAGCAACAACCCGTATTTCAATCAAAATGGTAATAGTGTACAAACGGGTTCACTAATTAAAGTGCCTGAATTACTACCCCCACATATAACTAAATTGAAATTCTCAGGTCAAAGCGCATTCAATCAAGATATATCGAGTTGGGATGTTAGTCACGTGACTGACGTTGCAGGGTGTTTTGAAATGTGTTTAGAGTTCAATCAGTCTTTAAACTCTTGGTTTATGCCTCTGGTAACTGATTTAAGTAATCTGTTCGCCAATGCTCGAAAATTCAATCAATCTATTGTTGATTGGGATATTTCTAATATTACGAATACATCAGGTATGTTTAGAAATGCTTGGGCATATAACAAACCAATTAATACTTGGAATATGTCAAATGTCGTAGATGCTACAAGTATGTTTAGTAATGCTAGTGCATTTAATCAACCTTTAAACAACTGGAATGTAGCGCGTATTGAGTATATGAGCATGATGTTCGCTAACGCATATATGTTTAATCAAGATCTGTCTGGATGGTGTGTGAGCTTACAAACACAGAAACCAGTCATGTTTGATAGTAACTCATTGTTGGTTTTAGAACATTTACCAGTGTGGGGAACTTGCCCAAGCCCGTCCTGATTAATCGTCGTTTGAACGATACAGCATCATGAAAAAGCCCTGCAATAGCAGGGTTTTTTTTATTGGAACTGATAAGAAGTCTATCTGGCCCGTCCTGCAAAAATAAACATAAGAATTTTGCCATAGGCAGCCACAATGATTTTAAGTTTAGATCAGCAAGGCATGTTGGCCGTTTCATCTTCACCAAATGAGGAAGATGCGGTTTTTGACCTTGAATTTGAAACACACAGTTATCTAGCGGATACACAGCTGGAAGCAGCATTTATCAGTAAAGTTGCCAATCCTCAACTGTTAGATATTGTCATGCGCCTGCGTATTGTTGACTCAGTGAATGGTGATGAGGTTCTGAAGATTCAGGGAACGCTAGATGAAGATCCAGACAACTTGGCTTCAATTGTTGCAGTCGCGGATGCCACGAATGCATTTGAAGTATTTGAATTAACTTTGCATGAACTTGCTGGTGATGTTTTAGATGCTATTAAGCTTTCACAAGCCTTTAATGCTTCTAATAGCTTAGGGCGAAGCAAAACGGTTATTGAATTGCCAGACGAACAGACACCGCCATTTGACGGCGATGAGGTTTACAGCATTCTAACCAATCTTGTTGATGTACCCGCCTATATTGCGCTACCGCAGACCAATGATCTACCGCTGTATGTTGCAGCGCTGCGTGCAGCGGAAAAGTTGAATATTCCGCTGGATGCCGAGATTGATCCAACCATTACGGCAGAGCAGGCAGCTGAGTTTGCTTTATCTATGGATGCGCAATCGTACCGTGTTCAGTTTATCTGGTCGCCGAATCTCTGCCGTTCCCGTGATGCAGTTTCTTTAAGCGGTCGTAAAATTTCAGCGCCGTACATCGGGCAATATATCGGTGACAAGCTTTTACGCAATGCACGTACTGATGCTAAAGGCTATGCACCGCTTCATGTTGGTGTGGCATGGAAAGATTTTCCATTCCGCAAGAAAGTTCTAAAAATACGTCCAGATGTTGTCCTTGATGAACCGACTTTAGAAATGCTGGCCAAAGCTAAAGTAAATGTCGTGCGTCCAATTAAGTTTAAGCAGGGTATTCGCTATGTGCTCAGTGATTTATTGACTCAGTATCAAAGCAAAAACAGCGCATTGCGTCTGGTGCCGGCTGCTGAAATTGCCATGCGCACCTCGAACGAAGTGGTTTCAATCCTGAAGGAACATATGCTGAAGCCGACTGATAACTATTTAAAGGATGCCAGTGACGACATTGATAAATATCTTTCTGGTGCTGTGACTGCAGGTTGGCTAAAGCCAGCGGAGGATTTGGGTGGAAAGCCTTATGCATTCCGTTTAACCCCGGATAAGGATTTTCCGTTTGAGCGTGTTCGCCTGTATTTGGCGCGACGTCCTGAAGGCGCAACCCGTGCTGCAATTTTTGATGAAGATGTTTTAGTTAAATAATTTTAAACAGGTGAACAATTATGTTTGGTTCAAAGAATCCATTAAATGCAAAATCTCAGACTCTGGTCCTACGCGATTTTGATTCAGCTGCTGTAGAAATTAAAACCTCTGTTACAGCATTAACCAGTTCTGTTCGTGAAGAACTGTCTTTTATTGAGCATGTCCGTGAACAGGCCCTGAATATTGTTGCGGATCTTGCCGATGCCGTAACAGATGGCAAGCTTGAAGAAGGTGAGTTGCCTTCAGATCGTCTAGACTTTCTGATTTTAGAAGCCACTGATGGCGCAGATGATGAAGAAAACACTTTAGAAAATGCTGTTTTAGAATCGATTGCCGATGCGTTGGCCACATTTGGCGTGGATGACTCAGTGATTGAGGAAATGATGGGTGACAATATTGACGCGGCTGATGCAGCAATTGAAGCAGCTGCCAGTACCGTGATTGCCAATATGCCAGATGAAGGCGATCCGCTCGATGACTTGGTACGTGAATTCATCTATGGTGAACCTGATGAACTGGAAAGCGGTTTTGATGCAGCGACAGGTAAAAAACTATCCCGTGGTAAAATGAGTACAAAATCCTTTAATGGCAAGAAGATCCGCTATAAAGCTGTTGCTGCGATTCGCAAAGGGGTGAAGACCATTGTCAATAAGCGTTTAGCTGGGCAAAAAGTGCGTTTATCAAGTGGTCAAAAGGCTGGCTTGAAAAAAGCGCGTCTGAAAGCGGTATCTGCAAATTCACTGCGCAAGCGCATGAAGTCTTTACAAAAAGGTAAGAAGATTGGGCTTTACAAGTAATCAGTCCACAATCTTAAAAAGGCCGCATTCGCGGTCTTTTTTTGGAACTCAACATATTTGCATATTGTTACCCGCTTCAAAATGACGGCATCACAGCATATTTGAGAATAATGATGCGTCAAGTTAATCCTGTTTTACTCAATCAATTAAGAGCTGATTACCTCGCAATTCAGCAGCTTGGATCACCTCTATTATCTTGCAAAGGTATGCTAGTACCTCGCGGCATGGAAGATTTCCGTTTTCTATTTAAGAGCTGTCCGCGTCCTATTGTCAGCAATGAAGATCCAGCTGAGGTTCAATATGCCGGCGGATTTACAGGTATTGCCGCTGGTGTACCGAAAACACACTACACAGGCAATCTACAAATGCTAGTAACTGAAGCTGGGCATGATCAGATATTTGCAGACTATATCGTTGCCAATGCTGGAATGATTGACTGTGATTATTACGATGGCCGTGTAGACAGCTACACTCGTGCATATTCATTGGAAAACTGTGCTATCCGCTTTGAAATGGCGGAATTTGATTCAGACAGTCGTTCTCAAGTCATGACGGTCTCTTGCCCGATTGATTTCAACTATTTTGGCAACTTTGCAGACATTGGAACGAACGGCACTGTTATGCCCGGGCATCTTCAGATTGCTGGAGTTGAGGGCCTTGTCAATCGTGTGCAGAAAGTTATCAATACCGCACAAGCCGCGACAAATATTGGCCGCAACATTGGCAGCGTAGCGCGTCAGATTGGCTCACTTTTCGGGTAAATGCTATGCAATTATTGCCGAATGACGGAACCGGTAATTTCAGAGCAGTGGCAGGCACAATTTCTGAGCTTGCTGCACTCTATTATCAGAAGTTAGTGCTGAAAGGCTATTCATTGCTGCAAGATGAAATTCAAGCCGCTTTTATTGAAGAAGTGAAGCGTTATGCAGGTTGGCAAAGTTTGACCTGCCAAAAGTCTTCAATTGTTCCGATCGCTGTGGATGAGCATTTAATCCTTGAAGCTTTTGAATGGGTCATCATTGAACCTTGTGTAAAAGCGAATTGTGACCTGATTCAAGCCTCACTGGTGGAAGCCTCACGTAGTATGGGGACTGAAGGATTCGGCATGTCAGTCAGCGAAGCCGAGCAGGCCTATGAAGCTGAGAAAGAGAAAATGCCGAAGAATGCTTTTGTTCAGCCCCCGTTCAGCTTTAAAACAGCTGGGGGTAATTAATGCAAATTGTCATTGCTGCATCCAATAAGTTAATTTCAGCTTCAGAATTAATGTTGGCCACACTTCGGACTGATCTTGTGCCAGTGCCGTTGAGTTTTGAATTTTCGGTGAAAGCGCACCGAGAGCTGGAGGAACAGCTAAAAGAAGGTGCTGAGATTCTTGTGGGGAATATCAGCCAGCCTTTTGTGATTGTTTTAGTACAGCCAGTCAAATCACAAACAGTGAAAGATGACCGCAGGATTGGTGCCATATCCTGTATTGCAGTTTTATCCGGCTGTCAGAAACTCATTATCAATACCGATAAAGCGGTGATACAGAATGAAACTTCTTTTAATTCTGCAATTCGTGCCTGCGGTGCCAAAAATATCCGTTTAGGTGTTGATCTGCCGTTGCCTGAGTTTATCTGCCTAAAGGGGCGTTTGCCGACTGCGCGTCTAGCACTGTATTTACAGCAAGAAGCGGCGGTTATCTCTTTTAAGGATAATAAGATCTGTGCAATGAAACTGGATGCACTGTTTAAACAGGATGCAGTTTTAAAGCTTGATCCCAGTGAAGTGCATTGGCTGAACAGTGAACAGAAAACCAAACATCAGAAATCATCTTATGTATCGGTTGAGCAGGATGGTTCAACGGTGATTGGCGATGACACCACAACAGTGGGGCAAGCTGTTGTTCAAAGGGCCGGTCTTGATGCCCGTCAGCTGAAAAATATGGAAAAAGTACTCATTCCACGCGGAACAATACAACGTCCGCTGAATATGGAACTCATGGCGGGTTCAGTTGTAGAAATTAGTCAAACTAAATATGTGATTTTGACTGCTGCCCATCATGTTGAAACAGGTGCGGTTGGAGGTAATGTCGGATCTACAACAAAACTATGGTTGGCAAATTTATGAATACGACAAAGATTTTAGGTGAAGCCGTTGGCATCCAACGACAAGACATTATTGACCGTACAGAAGAGCAAACTGCGGATGGTCTGACAGGTGCTGTAATCTTAGGCCGCTTCAAGCGCGGTCGGGTTGATGCGCCAATGTTTATTCATCAGGGTAATATCCGTGGTCAACTTGGATATGATCCCAAGAACCCGGACTACATTGCAATTCAAGATTGCTTAGATACAGGTGTACCCAGTGTGCAGGTATTACGGTTGAGTGGTGGAATTTCATGTACACCAAATAAACTGATTATTCCTGCAAGCACTTGGCAATGGAACGAAAGCAATGGCTTGAGCATGTTGTGTGAGTTGTGGATTGACGGTGTGTTAGATAGAGCAGGTCGTGTTCAATCATCACTAGGAAATTGCTCTAGCTACTTTAATTCAAGAGGGCAATTTACAGCAGATCAAATGTTACTTAATGCGCTATTTTTCTATTCAGGTATTGATTTATATCGTCAAAGCATGTTTGGTGTTGAAAATTTCGCAATGGGTGCAAGTGGAACAAGCAATATTTTGGGTGATGGTATTGAAATACAATCAGGGAATTATCTACCACTTTCTGATCGTAATTTTTATTTAGAAGGTTATCCGTCTAGCAATGCAGATGATAATAATGATCAAGATCGAACATGGGAAAAAACATCTATCGAATTACGCTTTAAAGTTGATAATGATCTGCCAGACGGATACAGCGATCTAGTTCAGCAGCTATGGGGTAACGAGCCACAGACGTTGTTTAGTTGTGCTAGATGTTACTGGACTGAAGGTTAATTAAATTGCAAAAAAAGCCCGAATTTTTCGGGCTTTTTTATTGGAACTTGAAATATTTTTTGTTAAGCCGACGGTGAAAATATCCCTAAAGAAATCACTTGGAAAAACACTGATGCTATTGGGATTCAAGCGGGCCAAGATTTTAAGCTATAACGCCAAAGGGCGGACGGCAAAAGTTTATATCCACGGAATGACGGATGGGGCAAGTGAAGGTTTGACAGCAACATTTGCGTATCCGGTCGGTGACAGTGACAAGGATACTGAGCGGGAAATTTTAGCTGGGGAAGATGTGTATGTTTTCTTTGAAAATGGCGAAGAGTCTCGCCCAGTGATTGCTTTCTTCAGCAGTCATGGAGAAAACGCAGTCATAGATACATGCCGTATACGTCAAGAAAATATTGAGTTGCTTGCCAGAAGTAAAGTGTATTTGGAAGCACCAGTGATTCACATCAAGGCTAAGCTAGTTTTAGAAGGTGATTTCGAACATGAAGGCAACCAGAAAACTACAGGTAAAATAACGGCAACAGAAGATGTTGTTGCAGCAGGTATTTCCGTTAAATCTCATCCTCATTCAGGTGTCCGTTCTGGTTCAGATGATAGTGGTCCTCCAAAACCTACTGGAACTCAGTAAGTAGCAAAAGTCAGCTATACCCGAAAATGATACTAATTTTAGAATCATGGCTTCGGTATGGCTGCTTCAGACGTTCTTTCGTTATTGCTGGGTCCTAGCGCTAATAGCATTCCTCAACAGCTCGCAAATGACAACCAAGAAACGATGGTGCAAATGTATGATTCATTTGCACCGTTTTCGCTTGGTACAAATTCAACTGTAGAAAACCGCAAACGAACCCGTAAAGAGATTTATACAAAATGGGAGCAGATGCTACGTTTTTCGCCAGTAGCGGAAGGTATCGGCATTCATGTCACATCGGCTTTAGGTGGGGATACCCATAACGGGCAACAAATTTTTATTACACCTGCAGAACGCCTGCGCGGAGAGAAAGGTGCATCTGCCAAACAGCAGCTGGATAAGCTACAAAAGCGCATCAAACCCATGGAAACCTTGATTAATAGATACATCACTAAGATTTGTTCTGATGGCATTACTTTCGGGGATGCATATGCGCGGATCTATGGCAAGAAAAGTAAAGGCGTTATAGATATGCTTTGTAATGAGTTTACTCATCCGCCATTACTGCAGTCATTTGAGCAAGGCAGTAAAACGGTGGCTTTCTTTGCCTTGAATCCAAAAAACTGGATGAAAACGATTACCAAGCTAAGTTCAACTCAAATGGTGCGGCTGAAGATGCCCCGCATTGTTAATGTGCCTCAATTTGATTTAGTGGAAACTGGGCTGATCGTGCAAATGCTAGAGGGAGATGAGCTCGACGATCTACCAATCTTACCTGCGATGGTTGGCGGTTCATTCTTATTTGCAATTGAGAAAGCCTATGACGATGTGATGCTGTCCTTAACAACAATGAATAGCCAGCAAGTCGCAGATGCAGTCAATCAGATGTTTTTATCATTAAATATGGCGGGTATGCCTGAGGCGCAGCGAGAAGCTTACAAGCGCGGGCTAGAAGGCATGCTACAAGATCATGAAAAGTTTGTAAAAAATGCCATGCAGGGTGGCGAAGGCATTTGGAATACCAAATATCACGTATTGCCGACATGGGATGAAAAACAAATCCTAAACCCCGTCGGTGACATTAAAGGTCAGCGAAATTCACCGATTAATATAGAAACCTTCATGATCAATGTACGCCTATTGATGGGTGGATTTGGTCTTGATCCATCTATGGTGGGCTGGGCAGATATGCTTTCAGGCGGTCTTGGCGATGGAGCTGCGACCTTGACCTATTCGAGCCAAGTCATGCGCCGTTCTATGTGGATCAGACAGTCAGCAACACAGTTCGTCAATGACATCATGCATTTGGATTGGGGCTATGCATATAACGAACAATTTGATCCGCTGGATTACCCTTGGCAAGTTGAGTTTTCAAGCAGCCAATCGGCGGCAGTAACGGAAGAAAACAGTAATAAACAGACACAGATGAATACTTCACTACTAAAAATTCAGGTGATTAATTCATTGAAAGAATCCAATCTGAGTGAAGAAACCATGCAGTATATTTTAGAAAAAGATGCTGGGTTCAATTATGACGATGCTAAGCGCGTTGCAGCTGATATAGCAGCTTCTAGGCAAAGCAATGGAAGTGAGTAATTTGTATGACCTTACATCTTAATATTTCAAAAAGTCGCAATGCTTATGGTATGTGGTCTGGGATGCCAATCGATGAAGCATTAATTTACTACAAAAAACTTTACGCATTAGGAACAATATCAACTATTCATTTTGGAGTTTGGTTAGAGCCATTTGATGAAAATGGAAAACTTGCGACAGAAACAATTGAATTGTTTGATACATATGATTTAACACATCAACTTGTTGGGGAATTTAACGCTTTTGAACAAGGAGAAAAGGGATTTTTGGCGAGTACATTTATAGATAAAATTCCTTTAATTGATACTTCAAAATTACCTTGGTTATGTCAAAGCATCGATTTATCAGTACTGGATGCCCAAACTGATAGCGCGAATGTCGGTAGTTTTCAGCTGAATTATCTGACGGGAAATAGTTCTGGTGAAATTTCGATTCCATTTATTGAGACTCGAAATGCAGCCATTTTAAATAGTGCTAGAGCCATCAAGGCCATTATGTTTCCAGATGGAGCAGAGGGGGGTACTCAGGCTCTACCGAAAGACTATTTAATGCGTATGACGATTTATATTTATGACAAGCATAGTTTTTCCACGCGGGTATTTGAAGTCCAGCATCTGGTCGCTTTACAGGCAGGCAGTATCCCGCTTGATGCGACTAATCGAGGTGGTGTTGGTATTGTGACGCTTAACTTTATAAAAATGTTTCCAATGCTGAAGTGATTGGAACAGTTTAAGTTGACTCAATTCATGCAGTGACAAAATTGCCTCAAGTATAAAAAGTTGAGGCATTTTTAATGCGTAATATTAGTATTTTCAAACAGCACTGGGCACCGCATCAATCCCGTACCGTTGCAGGCTTTGACTCAGTTGTAAACAGTGGAACGTGCTCCATCGGCATCATTCAAGGCAAATGTCGAATGCTGAATGCAATTGTGACTGAAACAGCCACAGAAGATGATCAATGGCGTATCGTGAATTTGAAGGGCTATAAAGATGATATTGTAGCGTTTGATTCTGTTGCTGTTTTGGGAGCCGTAGATTATGTGCAGGCTTCATCACTGGCAGTACTGCAGTTTGGCCGCATATTCGATTTCGATTCAGCTGTAGATAGTGTGATTGAAACCAATACACAGGGTTTAATGCGTTATTTAGCAGTACCGCATTACCATAAAAATAAAAACATCATTCCTGAGTGGAAGCTATCTCAGCTTCAGGATGTCATATGCGGAACAGTGCCCGGGTGGGATGGAATCAACCTCACTTCACATGAAGGTCAGACTTCACACTTAATGCTGGATCTGCAACGTCATGACGACCATGGCGGACTGCTTCAGGAGTTTGACGGGCTGGCATCTTTATTAGAATCAATTGGGGCTGTGTATGCGGACTTTGATTCAATTATTGTTGAATACCAGTATTTAGAAAAGCTGATAGGTATGCTGCATAAAGTTATGCAGAGCACTTCAAAAGGCGGTGTAAAAATTCTGAATGTTGAACAGAGTGAAAAGCCGTTTAAACATAAAAAAGTGTTGAATATTGCTGTTTCATATAGTTTTGAAGATGGTCAAAGCATCACGATTTTATTCCATCATCCAGACCGTGAAGCAAAAAAGATTGCGCCGCAGGACACGCTGATTTCATGGAAGATCCTCATGAATAGTCGTGATATTACAGGTGCTATTCAGCCGAATCAGGGCGAAGGCATTGCAATGCCGGTACTGGCTGGTCGTATTATGAAATTGGTCAATCAGAACAGCGCACGCTTTAAACGAACTCAGGCAAAAAAAGCTGAAAATGTACAAGCCTTAGCGGATGCAGAGCAGCGTTTACTTGATAAACAGGATACTAAAGCAGCGCTTGAAGCGGAAATTCAAGGGCTATTAAATCAACTTGATGAACATCAGACTCAGCAATTAGAGCAACAAAATGCAGAACAGGCTTCTCAGAATGAGAATGCTGCTAAAGAGCCAGAAGGCAAGCCACAGCCACTTCCTCCAAAAACATATCCGCCTATTGAAGATTTAGGCGAAGGCTATTATCAAGCCTTCAAGAATGATAAAAAAATTGATTCTTGGACTGCGCATGTAAATACCAGTGGTGAGTGGGAAGTCTCAGCCAATAATGCACAGTCTCGGGCATGGAATCGCGGATTTGGTGCACCACGTTTCTTTAATACGATTGAGGCGATGATTGCAAAATATCCTGCCTTTGCAGAGCTTCCTGAAATGTTGGATACATCGAATGCAGGTGAAGGTGGGACAGGAAATTCAGATGACGCTGATTATTTAAATAAAATCATTAAAGGCGAGGTGGATTTCACCAAAGCAAACGAAATTGAAACGCAGCTTGAAGAAATAGGAAACCGTCTGCCAGCTGATTTAAGTGATTTGTTTGAACAAGCAGTTTCGTCTTATTCAGTCTACCAAGTTGGTCAAGCATCCCAAATTCACTGATAGGAAAATATGATGATGAATGCAATGGAAAAACTAAAGCTGACTAAAGAGCTACGCCAGCTGGTAGATGTAATTCCAGATCAGAAAGGCATGGAAAAACTGAGCAGCGCTAAGCGCTTGCGGGAGCTAATTGAGCTTTTAGGTGGAAAGGTAGCTGAAGCTATAAACGAACTGTATCAGTCTATTATTGATGGCAAGGCAGAAGTATCTGTCGAGCTGTTGCAGAAAGTGCGGGCTGAAGCGGAAAAAAACCTGCAAGATCCATTACTGATCGATGCTGTAAATGTACTGATTGCTCAAGTGAACGAGATGGTTGGAACAGAGGAATAAGTAGCCATACCGCTTCTTTCAAAATAGCCCTTAACAGGGCTATTTTTTTGAGTGTGTGATGAGTGATTTTGCAAAAATTGACAGTATTCAGGATGAATCTGAAGTGTTAAAAACCATCGATGAGCTAATTTCTAAAATTGAGAATAATGAAATTGTTGAATGGGACAGTGAACAAGCTGAAAAGCAGTACCGTGAATATTTATCCAATCTCGATAAATACGATGGTAAATCGATTGCAGCATCAAAAGCTTATTTTAATGACTATCTGAATGGAAAATTGGTAAAAACAAAAATTGGACTGGTCCGTATTAATTCCAAATCAAGAGGCAAGGTTCATGACCGGATGCGAGATATTAAGTATCTCGCAATTCCATATATTCCTGAAGTATTGATGACTGGCGATGTGAGTGAGTTAGTACCATTAAATAAAGAGCGTACTGATAGCGTAGAAGGGTATTATAATTTTGAAAAGTCAAAGCAGCTGAATGATTACACGCTAAATATTACGTTGAAAGTGGCTTTAGATTCTGAAGGGCATTTATTATATTATTTAGGAGCATCAAAAGAAAAAAGCCAACTTACACCTATCTCACAGGTCGTTAACCCCATAGGCTTGGAAGCTGGCTTTGATTCTATTCAATCACGATATGAAGACGAAATCAATATTGATGTACAAGTTTTAGACAAAGATGGCAATGTCTTATCTCAAGCGGATGCCTTGAAAGCATTATTAAAAAACTACGGTATTAATAATATTGTAAAAGGCCGTACCAATAAGGTTAAAACAGCCAAAGGAACTCAGGTTTCAACCGTATTTGCATTACTCGAGTCTGATCAGGTTATTGCTTCGCACACAGCTACTGGTGCTGAAAATCCTAATTATCCTCAAGAGCTGCAGCCACGCGACCGCAGCCGTGAATCATCACAGGCATGGGTTCAAAAAACCTCAAATGGATTAGATCCTGAAAGTCTTGGTCGTTCTGGCCGTGCAGATACTGGTGCTCCAATTGTGGGGGATGATTTGGTAGTTGAATCCGGCAATGGACGCACCATGGCCATACAGCTGGCATATGAGCGTGGGCAAGCTGAAGAATATCGGCAATGGCTAATTGAAGAAGCTGAATATTTTGGATTTTCATCAGATCAGGTTGAGAATTTTACAGCACCTATTTTGGTACGTATCCGAACTTCAGAAGTGGATCGGGTTCAATTCACGGTAGAAGCCAATCAAGACGATAAACTCTCATTTAGTGCTACGGAGCGTGCTAAATCGGATGCCAAGCGTTTGGATGAGAATCTATTGGCTTTATTTACACCTGGTGATGATGGGGATTTACTGACTGCAGGCAATCAGAAGTTTATACAAGGCTTTTTGAAATCAATTGGTGATACAGAAGCAGCCCAATATATCACTACCGAAGGAAAGCCGACTCAGGCCCTTGTAACACGGATCAAAGCAGCTATTTTCAGCAAGGCCTATAACGATGACCGGTTGCTGGAAATGATGGCGGACCAAACAAAACCCGATTTACAGAATATGCTGAATGCCTTAGGTGCAGCAGCACCCAAGTTTATCGAAGCTCAAGCCGTTAGCCGTGGTGATATTCAGGATGTCTCCAGCTCAATTGTAGACGGTATAGAGCAGGCGCTAGATAAACGTGTTGCCAATGCCATTATCGATGCTGCAAATACGATTATAGCTGCAAAGAGAAATGACCAAGATATTGCAGAGTTTGTTCAGCAACAGGGTTTATTTGGCGACTTGGGTGAAGGTGTGCCCGAACTGGCTGTATTCCTATCCAAGAATAGCCGAAGCGCCAAGAAAATGGGCATGCTGTTTAAGGCAATGGCGGAATTTGCGGAAAAGCAGGCAATTGATCAGCTAAATATGTGGTTGTTTGGTGAACCTGAGCCAGTCAGTATTCAAGATGCAATCAACTATGCGGTATCAGTGATCAATGACAATTATGGCGATAATGCCATGATTAGTATGTTTGATTCAGCCAATGATTCATTTACGCTGATTGATAAACATGCCCATCAAGCTGCCACGTCACCCTATAACCGAACTTCACTGCCAGATCAGGATAGTTTGATTGCTGGTGATTACAGTAAAGGCGCCGTGAAGATTGGTGAACTGGATATCGCAATTGAGAACCCAGCAGACTCCATCCGTTCAGGTACTGATCCTAGCGGTAAAGAATGGCAAGTCAAAATGCAGCATCATTATGGCTACATTGAAAATACAATGGGTGCCGATGGAGATGAAGTTGATGTATTTGTTAAAAACCATTTAGATTCAGATCCAGAACATGCCTATATCATTCGTCAATTGAATTCAGATGGTAGTTTTGATGAACACAAAATCATTATTGGTGCTGGAACTGAGGATGAAGCGAAAGAGATCTATCATTCCAACTTTGAAGCAGGCTGGCAAGGTTTTGGGAGTATAGAGCGGATTGCCATAGCTGAACTGCCAGAGAAATTTCAACATACATGGTCTGAGTTTGATTCTATTGACAGTATTGTGACAAAAGACAATGTGCTGGATGTGATTGATCAATTGATTGATGTTGTCGATCATTGGCAAATGAGTTGGTAGCGTAATTGGAACTCATCTAAATTCTAAGGTCATATTTCATCAAAAATAGCTCTGTATATAACAGGGCTATTTTTATGGGTAATGATCTTGCAAAAGTGCCAGCCGCTAATGCTCCCGTAGCGGTTCAACCGGAACGGATGAATGCTGATCCTTTTTGGGGAACAGTTTCAAAGCATAAGTTTGCGGAATTTAATATCTGTACCGTTTCACGTGACGAGAATAATAATGAGGTCATCACTGTAGATTCAAGTCAACCTACGGTTCGTGCTTTTTTAGTTGATGGCGACAAGACCATGGAAAGCCAATGGCAGACGCCTTTTGAAAACAGTAATCCTGAGCTGAAAATGCCGATGCTGATGGCGGGTTTACAGACGGGTCAAACCGTTATTTCTATGGGAGCCGCAGCACCTGCAATTTTAGGCGACACGGCTTTAGCTGTTACCAAATCTGCCATGCAGCCAATCGCCGATTTTGTAAAGTCCGTACAGGGCCATACCAATCTGAATAAAGTGAATACAACTCAAGTTTTTCTTTCCACTGCTTCAGTCCGTCTTAACCTCAGTCTTTTTTTTATTGCTTTAAGAGATGCCAAAATTGAGGTTGAAGAAAAAATTATGCGGTTGGAATCATGGGCAGTGCCTGCCAAGCTTTCACAAGGCACCGTACTTACAGATGTAATTGAGCAGGGGGTTGCTGGCCTATTTTCAGGGATTATTCCGCCGTATATATCGCTGACGACACACGGTAAAACCTATTGGCCTTTTATTTTAGAAAGTGTCTCCGCGCCGATTGTTACGCCGATTGATGAACATGGAAACCGTTTAAACCTCGCCGTAAACCTGAGTCTGATGAGCCGTACCGCATGGGATGCTGAAGATGTCCGTAAACTTTATGGGAGTTAATGAAGATGCTTAGTTTTGATCCTGTGCCTATTGGCAATAACACGTATCAGCTACAGGAAATTGTATTCAATGATGCTTTGAAAGTAGCAGCCATTAATCAACGACTGAATGAGAAACGTATCAGTGCATTTTTATCACATGCACTGTGTAATAAAGAACAGCCGCTGAATATGACAGTTCAAGAGCGTTATTGCTTGATGCTGAAATATGTAGAAAATCAGTCAGCTACGCTTTTTTCCACTGATGCAGATTTCTCTAAATGCTATTTGCATTCTGAAGAAAATTGGCAGCCTGAGATTTCACATAACGGCATTACTGTCCGGCAATTGGTTGGCAGGGAAGCAGAGTACCTTGAAGAGCATTGCGCCAATGCCGCGGAATGGATTGCATGCATGCTGGCATTTCAAATCAGTTATGACGGGCATGAAAAGCTGTCGGAACTCCCAAACCGTAGTGCCAATGATAGTGAATTTATTAAACAATTTTCTGAGCGGTTGGAGTTTTTAAAGAAGCAGGCTCAGAGCGATTTTGACTTGATCTATCAAGATTTCATTACCCTCAATAACCAATTATTTACGATGATTCATTTAAATGTCAGTAATCAAGGTTTAGTCATTTCAAGAGGTGCAGATGACGCGCCGCTTCGATTTCGCCCCGCTGCCGCCTTTTTCGGAATCATCAAAGAATTGGACCAATCATTTACTTAGCACGGCTCAGGATCTGGCTCAGCATTGCAAGATGTCTTTATATGAAGCTCTAAATTTGCCTGTAAGTTTTGAGGCCTTTTTTTATTCATCTGATGCATGGGAAAAGAGAAAGTTAGAACTTGAAGCTGAAGCACAAAAGCATAATGCCCTGATCAAAATGGGGAATGAAATAATTAAAGTCATCAGTAACTCGGGAAGGAAAAAATAGATGAATACGACAAAGATTTTAGGTGAAGCAGTTGGTATCCAAAGACAAGACATTATTGACCGCACAGAAGAGCAAACTGCGGACGGTCTGACAGGTGCTGTAATTTTAGGCCGCTTCAAGCGTGGACGTTTTGATAAACCGATGGATATTTATCAGGGTAATATCCGTGGCCAACTTGGATATGATCCAAAGAACCCGGACTACATTGCTGTTCAAGATTGTTTGGATACAGGTGTGCCCAGTGTGCAGGTGTTGCGATTGAAAGATGGTGATGATGCTGCATGTGTAGGAGCAACCAAAAAAATCACATTAGGTACGATTTCAAGCGGCGGATATTACACTGTTAAAATCAATAATATTCGTCATGAAGGTGTTATCGGCTTTAGAGATGGACGAGATGATTTAAAATCTGTCTTTGCTCAGTATGGCATTGAAGTAAAACCACTTAATTCAGCTTTTCAAGAGATTATTTCTAATGGTGGAATCTATAATGAGGTTGAGTATGCATCATTCTTTCATCCCGCAAACAACCATGTCGATGTTAATATCATTACTGTTGATGCCAGTAAGATCGATGAATATATTGTTGATGATACATATGGTGAGAATGAAACAGTCCTTATTAATTCTATTGGTGTTACCTTTTGCCTGAATTAAAAAGTTTTATTTTAAAGTCCGCTTATCGCGGGCTTTTTTATTTGGAACAGGCTTTTTTTTACATTCATCTGTCGCGCCAAAATACCTATATAGAAAATCATAGGTAATTAAGCCATGCAGGAAAATACTATTCCTTGGATTATTAAAATAATTCCAGCCATTGTTGGGGCCATTCTTGCCCTTGTCTTAAGTGGGGATATTGATAAGAACGGAAAAATCCAAGTAACTGTCAGTGTTATTTGTAAATTTGCAGCCAGCGTTACGGTTAGTCTTTACGGTGGTTCAGCATTCATTGAGCATTTTGAAATGCTGAAGACTTCAACGATGTATCAGGGCTTCATCATGCTGATGTTCGCTGTGTTTGGCTTAATGGCGATCGGCATTCTTTATCAGTCAATTGCACTACTGAAAGGTAAACCACTCTCTGAAGTTATTACTGAGATTAAATCAGCTTTCATTTCGATTATTGGAAATGGCAAAGGAGGGCAGGATTAATGAATATTGAGCAATTTTTAATTGAATTAATTAATCGTGAAGGTGGTTACGTGAATAACCCAGCTGATCGAGGTGGTGCAACTAAATATGGTATTACCGAAACTGTTGCTCGTAATAATGGCTACAAAGGCAGTATGAAGGATTTACCCTTAGAAACAGCTAAGCTTATTTATAAAAAACAGTATTGGATTTCACCACGTTTTGATCAAGTAAATATCATCAATACAACGGTTGCTGAAGAATTATTGGATACTGGTGTGAACTGTGGTGTTGCATTTGCAAAACCATTATTACAACGATCATTAAACCTTTTAAATAATCAAGGTAAGGGGGGATGGCCTGATCTGGCGGTTGATGGCATTTATGGTCAAGCAACACTCAATGCTTTAAAAATTTATTTATCTAAACGTGGAAAAGAAGGTGAGCGCATATTACTGCGTACCTTAAATATTCTTCAAGGTGAGCGATACATTTCTATTTGTGAACGCAACCCAAGCCAAGAGCAATTTTTTTATGGATGGATTGCTAATCGGGTGGTGATTTAAATGATATTGGATGCCTTTTTAGCCAAATTTTATAAAGCAGTCATTGTGGTGCTACTGGTACTGCTTTTAATTTCCCTGGGCTTTGGTGGATGGGAGTCCTCTGCACTTGAACGCAGTGAAACACATCGAGAAGAGGACATTGCAAAAGCAGTTAAACCTTATGTAGATGCAATTGATCAGGCTCAAGAGGAAAAAGCTACCATCATGCAAACATGGTCAGCAAAAATAATAGAGGTCGAACAGAATGCGATTAAAAAAATACAAGATGCGAATGCTGCCGCTCGTAGTGCTGACTTGGCTGCTAGTGGGCTGTCAAAGCAACTCAGTGAAGCCAACAAACGTCTGTCCACAGCTCCCAAAGAAACCATCATTGAGTACACCATTACCAATTCAGAGTTACTCGAAGCATGCACAGCAGAATATCGAAGCATGGCAGAAAAAGCTGATGGACATTCATTGGACGCAATGAGGTTAAATGAAAGTTGGCCAATAGATTAAAGTAAGGCCCTCAGATTGAGGGCTTTTTTATTACATTATTTAGGTAGTTTATTGCGAGAAGCGTAGCAACCTACAAATTTAGATACAGTGTAATTATAGTATTCGTAACCGCCAGATTCACCGTTGGAGCTAACCAATGCTCGGCGCCAGTAGCACGTGACATTAAAACCGTTTGCAACCTCACTAATTTGCATCCAATTATTTGAATTATTAATATCAGCATTGGCTGTTGAAACAACTTGGAATGTTGAAAGTCCAAGTAATGCACTAATAATTAATTTTTTGATTTTCATATTATATACCCATTAAATTTATAGTTAGTTGATTGAAAAAACTCAATCAGTTGCAATAATATTTTATCGTAAGATAAAGTCAAGAATATGATTAATATAAATTAATTTATTGATTCTGGGTTCTCGGAATTTTTATTTTTGGTAAAGTAGTGCTCATATTCTCCGTGATACTGAGCTTCATATTTTACTTTCAGGCTGCACAGCGATTTAATTTTTATAGTTTTAAGGGATTGTTTTGACTAAATATCTCAGGTATGCCGACTAATAGTTTGAGCAAACAAACGACTGAGGGTATATACGATCAAAAAGACAGCAACCGAGTGCGTTAGTGTAATTAAACCTCATTTTTTTGCTTTAGTGACTAGACCGAACATGGGCTGCGACATAACATGCTCTTGTTGCAATGTTTGAACTAGTTAATTTGAAATAATCCCCCATCCCAAGCCGAGGTCTTTATGCCTGCAGTAGTGTTTAACCGTTCAGTAGAACACCTAATTTCAGAAGAAATTACCCCAGAAAAAATTGAAAGCTACTTCCAGTCTATTGAAGATCTATTTAATAGTGACTATTTGAACTCCCAAAGAAGTCCAGGCCCACTCCCTGTTCTCTGGAAAAGAACAGATGCACTTGCAACCAATGAGTTATTCGCACTTGGTAAAACCATTCATTCACTTAGCTCACAAAAGAAAGAAAGCATCAATGAGTGGTTAAGCTCCACGGCAAAAAAGGTAAAAAAACAAGCTAAATTCCACGGTAAATCTGAAGGATTTATTCGTGAGATTATTTATTGTGGTTCTTTGTTTAAGTCTATTGGAGAAATTATTCCTGCGCCGAAAGCTCAACAGGCATATGACGTAGAAATCAAAACCCCAAATTCTGACTTCATTGTTTCTATCAAGAAATTCGGTAAGTCAGACAGCCATAAATATTTTGATAATTACGCTCAAAAGTTGGCAGATGAGCTGCAAAAAAAAGCATCCGCACACAAAATGAATATCTCTATGGCTATCTTCCTGAATGGCTCATTTAATGAAGGTTTGTTTAAAGCGCTTTTAAAGGTGATTACTAACTCAAAACATCCTAACGACATTAAATACTATCGAAACGGCCAACTAATCATGACTTCAAAACCACTGGTTTACTCAGGTTTGAGTCCTAATAGCGGATGTTGGCAGCTTAATGTCTATAGCCCAGAAAACAAAAACGAACAAACCCGTTTTGTTAAGCATATCGTTAAGGAGATTTCAAATATTAAAAAGACTCTTGATGCATCCCCTACATCAAAAGATGCATTAAGAGCGTTATATGTGAATGTGCATGAAACTTGTGATATCGACTTTGTTGAAAAGCGGCTTCAAGAGCATTATGAGCAGCTTGATCCATTCAAAGACCTTGGTGTTGACTTTGTTATTTTGCAAAAATCAGCAGTCTGTCAGAATCAAACAAGTGTTGAATTGAAAGGATTAACAAAGGAAATTGTACACGATGTTCGAATGTTAAATATTCGAACACAGGCACTAGCTGATTCTGCGATCCCACGTTTTAAGAAGTATATTGAAAATGGAGCCAGTCAAACCCACTCCCCCCTTAGACTTGATGGATTGGTTGGTTCGGTTGGCATAATCCCTGCACCAGTTATTACAGATGGCTTTTGGAGTGAAGAGCTAAAAAACAAATATGACTTTCAAAAAGGCGTATATCGGTTTGAAATGACCGAACAAAGTGATGGCTCTTACTCAGGGTCTTTGCCGACTGTTGCTCCGAAGGGTATCGTTTGTGAAGTATTTGTTCCACGGGTGTATGCAGGAGATGATGGTCAAATCTTGATTAGCAGCAAGTGTATGTCTCCGCATGACAACTTACTGATTCTCTAACCCAGGTTCTTAGTAAAAAGCACTCTTTTTTAGGGTGCTTTTTTATGACTAACTCTTTATTTTTACTAATATTTATCACAGTGTTCTAGATTAGTATTGATAATTTATAATTATTTTAATGTACTAGCCGTTAAAGGGTGTGATTAAAACTAATTAAGCTCGAATCTTATCTAATAGCGGTATTATAACAACCTCATAGATTTTAGCACTTTGCTCAATACATCTGTTTTTATGATAGTTTTTAATGGATTCTAAGAAGAAGTTTGCACTTTGATTGGTTAAACCTTCCTTGATTACATTAAATAAATCATCATTAGTTTTTTCTATTTTTTTTATTTCTTTTCAAATAATTTTTGAAAACTCTTTGTTATTCGAGATTATTCCATAATTTTGGACCTCTATTTGAAGCGTTACAAACATTCCACCTAATTGAGCTTGCACACGAAAAATTGAAAGCATTATATTCTTATGATTAACAGGAAGTGTATCGTTAGGACTTCGATATTTAGCCATTATACTTTGGAAAATTTCAATATTTTCATGATTAGCCAAGGAAATAGCTCTGAACTCCTTGATTATGTTATTAATAAATTCCTTTTGTGACTGATGATTCTGTTCAAGTTTCCAGTCATTGAATAAATTTGCAGCAATATAGGCAGCCCCGAGAGTGGCAAATCCTCCAAAAAAAACCAATTGTAATTGTTAATGTTTCTTTTAATTGATCTTTAACATCAGTGCAGCCGTAAGTAATAAAAACAATTACAAATATAGTAATAGTAAGCGCAACAACAGTACCGAGAGTATTCCTTATTAATTCCTTGGTGTTCATTAATTTCTCACATTACTCAAAACCACAAAATTATTTTTCGATCCTAAAGCCCAACCCATCTCTTTCACAAAAGGCTTTCCATTTTTCACAGTCTGTTCAATACAAAAGTAGAGCCATGTTTTCATTTTTTATTCTTTCCAACTATCAATAATATCTGCCCATTGCTGCAACATATCCCTGCGTTGCTCCATATATTTTGCATGATTATAAGATGCCCTAGTCTTATTTTGATCTGCATGAGCCAACTGTTTTTCTATCCAATTTTCATCAAAATCTTTTTCGTTTAAAATTGTAGAAGCTGTGGCTCTAAAGTCATGAGCTGTAACAGTCTTAAGCCCCATTCTTTTAAGTGCAACATTTAGTGTTGATATACCCATACCATCACTCTTGAAATGATAGACTGCAGGGAATACATAATCTTTATTACCTGATTCACTGTGCTGGCTCTTTAAAATATTAAAAAGTTGAGTCGACATTGGCACAATGTGAATGCGATTCTTTTTGGTTGTTCTTTCCTGGTTATTTGTCTTTGAGGCTATAGGGAAATTTATAATCTTTAAATCGAAATCAACATATTCCCATTTCATGCGTCGTATCTCTATGGATCTGAGCATTGTGTATGCAAGTGTGAGTAAGGCATTTTTTACAGTATTTGAACCTTTATATGATTCAACGCCATTTCTAAATAAAATTTGCTCTTGCTTCGTTAGTGGTCTTGCATGCTCAATATCGGGTCTTGCAATAGAACCACGTACTGCATAAGTAGGATCATTCTCAGCACGAAGGGTAGCAATTGAATAGCGCATAATAGCACCTATAAATTTCTGATTATTCATTGCTGTTACTTCGCCAGTACCCCTAATACCTGTTTTCCTTACACGATTAATCGTAGCTTTAATAATTTGCAAAACATCAGCAGATGAAACATCCCTTACATTTTTATTACCGATTACTGGCCATATATCGATTTCCAGTGCTCGTATTACTTTTGTTCTATATCCTTCGGTTCTTTGAGCAAGCATTTCGCGTATATACTCTTCTGACACGGTTTTAAAAGTATTTGCATCAACCTCAAGAGTTTCTTTTTTAAGTCTTTGGCGCTCTTCAGATGGGTTGATTCCATTTATTAATAATTGTTTGGCTTCATCACGTGCTTTTCGAGCATCAGCCAAGCCCACAATAGGGTATTCCCCCAGACTCAACATGGATGCCTTACCATTGAAACGGTATCTATATCGCCATAACTTGGACCCGTTTGGTCGAATCTCTACACACAAGCCATTATGGTCAGCTACCCTATATGTCTTTTCTTGAGCTTTCAGGCTCTTAATTTTAGTATCTGTAATCATGTGTGAGTAACTCTAAATTTAAAGTGAGTATCAGGAGAGGTACTCACGATATTACTCACAATATCTAATTTTGCATAGATTGCTTTAAATTGCTTAGATTCGTTAAATGACTATTTAAAAAGAAAAATAAATAATTTCAATTTCTCTAGATTTGTTTAGGTTTTTATAGTAATTTTTTCAGATAGCAAGAATTACTATGTAGCGGTTTTACCTGTTGCACATCAGTTAAGTTTAAAGAAAATTGCTGCGGTAGTTGGCGTAAAAAAATTACAGATGGCCAACCCTAAGGATGCCGAGCGCTTAACAGGCTATTTGGTGGGCGGTATTAGTCCAGTAGGGCAGAAAAAGCGTTTAAAAACAGTTGTCGATGGTTCAGCAGAACGATTAAATAAAATTTACGTCAGTGGTGGAAAACGAGGTTTAGATATTGGGGTCAAACCGCAAGATTTAGTCCGCGTTCTAGGTGCGCAGTTTGCAGATATTTTAGATCAAGATTAGGGCGGGTTATAAAACGAGTCAAAAATATAGCTTTATATGTGTCATCAGGTTGCCATTTTATTCTAAATTTTGATAAAAATATAAACCATGAATTATGTGTAGTAGATGTTCACATGCCATGATTCACGGCATCCTTTAAATATTTTTGCAAAGGATAATCATCCGTTTTTAATGGCTAACTAACGACGAGAAAGTTGTTGATGCGTCAATATGTTATTGACATGCTTTAATACGATAAAAGATGAATATAATTCACTTTTTTCTGAATGTTACTAAATCAACAGATTAAGAAAGTCAGCATCATCCATGCTTTAATAACAAGGTTGAATTTAAAGTGATTTACGCGTGTTTTTAAAACCTTCTATGCCCGTTGTTCCTACACTTGCAGGGGATTATCCCGAATGGCATTGTGGTCGTGAGCATTTTTCATTGTGGTACATCGAAATTGAACATCCAGAATTATTAGATTATTTAAATCAATTACGTGCAGATTTTTCCAAATTTTTATATACACCGAATAACCGCCAATTTCACATTACTTTATTTGTCTGTGGTTTTATAACCGAACAAAACCCAGTTCTAGATGATGATTTTGGTATTGAAAAACTGCATCAGCACATTCAAGATTTAACTTATATTTTTCCCAAGAAAATTCAATTAAAAACAGGTCGTATCAATAGCTTTGAGAGTGCTTTATTTGTTGAAATTATTGATGAAAATAAGGTGCTTTTAAAACTTCGCAATATACTTGGACAAAGTTGTGAAGAAATAGCACCGCTCGACTACTGTCCACATCTAACTTTAGGTTTGTATCACCAAGATTTTAATAGTGATTTAGTTTTTAATCATATTAAAAGCATAGAACAAAAAAGCTTTGAATTTTCAGTGGATCAACTGACATTTGGTACATATCAGGCAAAAATATTACAAGGTCAGCTCTATCCGTTTCAGCAATTTAAATTGGAAAATGCATGATGCAACTTATTTTAGGTGGTGCACGCTCGGGCAAAAGTCTCCTTGCGGAACAAATAGCGAAAGATTCAAATCTCAACGTGACTTATATTGCAACGGCACAGGCATTCGATGGTGAAATGCAAGCGCGTATTGATCATCATCAAGCGCAACGTCCACAACATTGGACTGTGATTGAAGAGCCTTTATATCTAGCGGATTATTTAATCGAGCTGGATCAACCCAATCAAGTGATTCTTGTCGATTGCCTAACCTTGTGGATGAGCAATTTGTTGATGCATGAAAATGCAGAATTACAAATGCAGCAATGCCAAAAGCTGTTGGATATTTTACCGATCTTGCAAACAGAAGTTATTTTAGTCAGTAATGAAACCGGTTTAGGTGTCATCCCGATGGGTGAAATTAGCCGTAAATTTGTTGATGAATCTGGGCGTTTACACCAACAGTTGGGGAAAATTGCCGAAAAAGTTGTATTTTGTGTTGCGGGTTTTCCCATGATTTTAAAAGGAGAGAAATAATGAACTGGTGGTTGGATGCATGTAAAACGCCAAGTGCGGAAACAAAACAATTGGCAGAAGAACGTCAATTACAATTGACCAAACCAACAGGTTCATTATCTGAACTTGAAAATACCGCGGTACTATTGGCAAGTTTACAAGACAATCCACGTCCAAATGTAGATCGACCTTGGATCACCATTTTTGCGGGTGATCATGGTGTGATGGAAGAAAATATTTCTGCCTATCCACAAGCAGTCACCCGTCAAATGCTACAAAACTTCACCACGGGTGGTGCGTGTATTAGTGTGATTGCTAAAGAATATCAGGCAAAACTGCAAGTGATTGACTGTGGTTCCGTGGGTGATGCCTATGAATATGCAGGTGTAGAGCGCCATTGCATTGCTTCGGGCACAGCGAACTTTGCTAAACAGGTGGCGATGACTGAAGCGCAATGTATAGCAGCGATGGATCTGGGGCGTAAAAGTGTTGAAGACGCGGTTGCCTATGGTGCATCTATTTATGTCGCAGGGGAAATGGGCATTGGTAACACTTGCTCAGCTTCAGCAGTTGCATGTTTTTTATTGAATGAACCGGCAGAACAGTTAACGGGTGTGGGAACG
Organism: Acinetobacter sp. ANC 4654; assembly: GCF_002135425.1. Lineage (NCBI taxonomy): Bacteria > Pseudomonadati > Pseudomonadota > Gammaproteobacteria > Moraxellales > Moraxellaceae > Acinetobacter > Acinetobacter sp. ANC 4654. The sequence continues at coordinate 69,734 of NZ_NEGL01000009.1, read as the reverse complement.
GGTATTCGTGAAGAACAGCTTATTCATAAGAAAAATGTGATTAATCAGGCTTTGGCTTTGCATCAAAATTATGTCGCGCAAGATGCCTTTAAAGCACTTTGCGCAGTTGGTGGTTTGGAAATAGCAGCCATGACAGGTGCTTATATCCGCTGTGCCCAACTTGGACTCCCCATAGTGGTTGATGGTTTTATTACCACAGTTTCAGCCCTTGTAGCAGTCCGTTTAAATCCAGCAGTTCGTGAGTGGATGTTGTTTGGACACCAGTCAGCAGAATATGGTCATCGTCGATTATTAGAGGAACTTCAGGCAAATCCTTTGCTCAAACTGAACTTACGTTTGGGTGAAGGCAGTGGTGCAGGGGCTTCCTTAGGGCTGATTAAACTGGCATGTAGTCTTCATAATCATATGGCAACTTTTGCAGAAGCTGCGGTGATTGGTGAAAAAGTTTAATTCTAGAATGATTGCATAGGATATTGCAGATGTTAAAGATTGATCTATTGCGTCATGGTGAAACGACTTTAAGTCATACCTTACGGGGTTCTACAGATGATGATTTGACCGAACTGGGTTGGTCGCAGATGCAGCAAACCATAGATCAATCTTTGCAGGCTTTTAGTCAGCAACAGATGCAATGGGATGTAATTTTTAGTTCACCATTAAAACGCTGCCGCTTATTTGCCGAAACTGTCGCAGCACAACAGCACAAACCGATTTTTTATGATGCAGATTTACAAGAAATGCATTTTGGAGATTGGGAAGCGCTGCCGACAAAAGTCATTTATGAAAATGAACCTGAATTACTGGCAAATTTTTGGCAACAACCTACTTTATTTACGCCGCCCAATGCAGAAAATATGCAAAATTTTCATCAGCGAATCACTAAAAGCATGGTTAAGATGCAACAACAGATGTTGGCAAATGGTTGGCAACACGCTTTGGTGGTAACACATGGCGGAGTGATTAAGCTGCTTAAATGCATCGCTTTGAATCATAGATTGGATGATATTCTCAAAATGAGCGCAGAATTAGGGCAACTCAATTCCTTTGTCATTCAAGATGATGCTTCGGTACATCTGCTCAAGGAATAATCATGACACCATTTTTTATTGCTTTACAGTTTCTGACGACATTTCCGATTCAGCTCAAAGAAATGCCAAGCAAACAGCAAAATGGTCAATCTTTACTGTTTTATCCACTGATTGGTTTGATGATTGGCGCAATTTTATTTGCCATAGCCTCGTTATTACATGCACTACCCATTATTTTACTCAGCAGTTTAATTTTGGTTGTTTGGATTTGGCTCACAGGCGGCTTACATCTAGATGGACTGGCGGATACAGCAGATGCTTGGGTCGGTGGTTTTGGCGATAAAGAACGTACTTTAGCAATCATGAAAGACCCCAGTTGCGGGCCAATTGGGGTACTCAGTTTAATTATTTTATGTTTAATTAAATGGTCGGCGATTTATGTACTGATTGAGCAACGACATTATAGTGCCTTGATTCTTTTTCCAATATTAGGTCGTTTAGCACCGCTATTTTTATTTTTAACCACTAAATATGTACGTGAAAAAGGTTTAGGCTCTTCGATTGCAGAATTTATTCCTAAAACTGTGGCGGTAATAGTTTTTGCACTCTGTTTATTGGCTTCAGCCTATTTTTCTTTGGCTGGTATTTTTACGGCAATGGTCTTTATGATGACCTTGGTTTATTTACGTCGTAAATTTATGCAGCGGATTGGCGGTATTACTGGAGATACCGTAGGCGCAAGTATTGAAATTGGTGAAACTGCCAGTGTATTTGCCTATAGTATTTTAATTTTTTATGTCTAAGAACATATTTTTAATATTTTAAAACATCCTTTTTATTTAAGTGATTAAAAAGAAACTCAATAGAATTTTAAAATAAAAACATTATGAAAAATAATTTTTAAAATACCTAATTATAGGGATGTTCGAAAAGATACGTCTTGCTGTCTAATAAAAATACAATTTTGTAGTGAAAAAAGGCAGAAATGAGATTGATAAAATGTCTCTGGGTATTTTTTTTACTTATATTTTCAAAATGTATTTATGCCGCAAACCAGACTTCTTCAGTTGATGTGGTGACGACTATTCCTGTGAGTTGCCAATTTTCCAATATTAGTCCGCAAATTATTATTTCTGAAAATGGTGGGCTTTCTACAGGCAGTTTTACCTTGAATTGTAATAAAAATTTTGAACTGCAATTGAGTTCAAAGTCTTTAAAAGATGGTGATGTCTCAACCTCAGTTAAAACAGGCAATGGGGAAAAGTTAAATACCATCGTGATGGTGAATTTTATAGGCAACAGTTATGAATTGGATGAGGTTAAGCAGATTCGTGTACTAGACCCTTCGAGTTCTGAGTTAGGGGTAATCAGCATAAATTTAGCAAGTCCAGTTCATGCAACGACACCTGCTGGGGTTTATCAGGATGTATTGTATTTGGATGCAACCTTTTAATCACTCATTTAATGAGAGAGAAAATAATGAAAATATTTATTCAATCAGCTGCAATTTTAGCTGTGTTATTGGGGAGTGGCTTAAGTCAAGCCGCTACAACTACAGCCAGTATACCTATGGGCGTGGATGTTCCCAAAAGCTGTACATTTTCAAATGTAAGTGCAGGAATTATTGTTCCTGAAGATGGAAGTGAAGCAATTGGTGATTTTAAAATGTCATGTAATACCGGGTATTCCATAATTTTTAATACGGATTCAAGTATTGCCTCTGGACCGGGTAGTTATGTAAAAAATATTCAAGGTAATCGAATTCCTACAACAACATCGGTCACATTGTGGGGATTCACAAACGTGATTACACATAGCTGGACATATATAGATAGTGGTCCTAATTATATTGGACCGCAATCTGGCAACTTTAAGGTTAAATTAAATAATCCAACAACGGCAATAACTAAAGCAGGAGTTTATATCGATACTTTAAATATGAATGTGTCGTATTAAATTTAATAAAAAGAAGTAAAGAGAATAATGTTATGAAAATATTAATCAAAACTGCAATCGTTTCAGCAGTGTTATTCGGGAGTGGCTTTACTCAAGCAGCAACGACAACCGCTAGTATACCTATGGGGGTGGAAGTGCCTAGAAGTTGTACGCTTTCAAATGTAAGTTCCTCTATTGTAGTTCCTGAAGATGGTAGTGAAGCAACAGGTAGATTTACCATGAACTGTAATGTGGATGTTTATAATTTCTACATAACTACAGATTCCTTGGAAGCTGGAAACTTAAGTCTTCAAAGTACTAATGGCGTTAAATTGCCCCTGCAAATAAATCAAACTTATATGTTTAACTCCGTGGCTTATGGAAATATTTTATTGAGTGCATCGAATCGGCAGTGGTCTGCAAATGGAATTTTGCCAATAGGCGCTCCTATTGATGCAATCTTAAAATTTAAATTAATAAATTCAACCACCGTAACAACACCAGCTGGTGTTTATATCGACACATTCCGTGTCAATGTAAATTATTAAGATTTATTTAAACTTTAAATATTATTTGAGAAAAACCATGAAAACATTAACAAAAGTTGCTTTAGCGACAATTACAGCTTTATCGAGTGTTTTAGCTCAAGCAGCAACAACCTCAGCAAGTATTCCTGTCAGCCTGACTATTACACCCAAATGTAGTATTAGTGATGTAACAACGAATATTGTTATTCCAATGGATACAACAAATGGTACAGGGAATTTTAAAGTCACTTGTAATGCACCTTATAGCATTCATACCACAACAGCAAACAGCACAACAGCGACAACTTTTGTGAAGTCAACAACAAATGCAAATCATGTCCTTAATACAATGGTCACTGTTGATTTAAATGGGACATCTGTTCCTGTTAATGTCGGTACAGCGTTGTCTCAATCAGGTTTAACGGTAGATACCTATAATGTTAATGCTGCACTTGTAGCAACAGTGGTTGCTACTACACCAGCAGGTTTTTATAACGATACTTTAAATATTAGTGTTGATTACTAAGTTAAAGTTTCATGGGGCACAAAATCATGAAAAAAATATTCTTAGCAATCACAGTATTAATGATGGTATTTCCTGTATTTGCAGCAACAGTAAGCTCATCTATTCCCATGAGTGTAGAAATTGCAAAGCAATGTACTTTTTCTAACGTCACCTCTGAAATTATTCTTCAGGAAGACGGTTCAGATACGACAGCAGGTTATACAGTAACGTGTAATACACCCTATAGTATTTTTACAGATAATGCGAAATGGTATGGGGGCTGGTACTCATATATTTCAAATACTCAAAATGAGCAATTAAAAACAGGTGTAGGCACTCGTGCGGTTTACGATAATGCACAAGTAACCTTACATGCAGGCATACCGCTTGCTAGATCTGGTTATTCTATAGATGATTATGAAGTTAGCATTCATGTTTCTACGCCTATTACAGCAACGACTCGTGCTGGTGTATATACAGATACTTATTTAATTACAGTAGATTACTAAATACTCAACATTTAAAAGGCATAAAAGATAATTTATTTAACTTTTATGCTTCTTCAATTGTGACTTAAAAATAAAAGTTTAAAACTTGGGGTGAAATAAATATGCGAACTGTTAAAAATAAAAGCGGTCTGTTGTTTGCATTACTAATATTAATACAGCCAGTAGCTCATGCAGATTTAACAATATCGCCAGTTCAATTATATATTTCTGGTGAGCGTGAGCAACGTAGTACAACAGCAAATTTAAATACTAAAAATGAAAAAACGGATAGAGCCTATGAAATCAGTGTGTTTCATTGGTCGCAAGACGAACAAGGTAACGATGTACTCACGGCTGATAATGAGTTAGTTGTGAATCCCAAAGCACTCATTTTAAAACCAGATAGTAACAAGGTTATCCGTTTTGGTTTTAGACAGCCTATTGCTGCAATGAACTTAAAGCAAGAAGGCACTTGGCGGGTTAAATTTAGTGAAATACCATCACCTTTGCAAAAAACAGGGATGAGTATTGCCTTGAACTTTAGTATTCCTGTATTTGTTGGAAATGGCTTTAAATCTGATATGGCATTTTATTTAGCCAAAGATGCAGGAAATAAACCTGTGTTAATGGCAAAAAATAATGGTACTGCACACTTTCAAATGACTAAATTTAGCATTCAAGATGCCACAAACAAAACATTAAAAGATATTGATATCATGAAATATGTTTTGTCAGGTCGTCAAGTATCTATTCCATTGGATGGGTTTAATACATCGACTCTAAAAGGGCTTAAATTTGTTATGGTGTCCGACACTTCAAAAAAATCCGTAATTTATGATATTGCGGAGAAATAGTATATATGGGTAAACCAAAATATAGCGTTATATTACTGGCGCTCTTAGTTATAACTCACTCAGATTATGTTTTTGCGAATGATATATCTACACCTGTAGTCAATGAGCAAGCACAGCAAGATATGATCCTTGGATTGTGGATTAATGGTGTGGACCAACAGCAGGATGCTGTACTGATATTAGTGGAACAAAAAAAATATATAGAGTGTAGTGTTCTGCAAACAAATTTTATCGATATTGCTCAATTTCAGAAAATTACTCAAATAGGGGGGCAATATTGTTTAATTTCACAACCTGATATTATTTTAGAAGAAGACATTGACTCGCAATTGCTTAAAATAAATATTCCAACACGTTATATGCAAAGACAGTATATTCAAAATACTGAAATTCAAATGCCTGAATTACCCGGATTGGGTGGTTTTTTAAATTATGATGTATTTTACCAAAATGGCGATTATTCTCAACAAGCCAATGCAGTTGTAGACTTAGGTTTATTTTGGAAAAATATATTTTTTAGCAATAGCTATATTGTTCGTAAAAATTTTCAAAACAATGACAATGATTTTAAAAATAATACACGTTTAAATACATCACTTACTTTTGAGTTTCCAAAAAAATTAACCACTTTACAATTTGGAGATAATGTCAGTACCAATACAGGATTGTCTCAATCTTATTATTTTGGTGGTTTTCGTTGGGGAACAAATTTTACTTCACGGCCAGATTTTGTGTATTGGAATACACCCTCATTTAAAGGGAGTGCTCTCGTTCCATCGACGATTGATTTAATTATTAATGGCAATAAAGCCTATAATTCAAAAATAAACCCGGGTGAATTTAATATTGATAGCAATATTAACTTTAGAGGTTTAGGCAGTGCCGAAATGGTGGTGCAGGACATTATGGGGAATCAGACTGTACAAAACATACCGATCTTTGTCAGTGAGCGGTTATTAAAAAAAGGGTTAAATGATTACAGTATTTCCAGTGGAAAGTTACGCTATAACTATAGTGAACAAAGTGATGATTATCGTGATGGGTTTGGCAGTGCTTATTTTAGACGTGGGATTACAGATAAAACAACATTAGGTGCGGTGGTTGATTATAGTCGACATTTAAAAAGTACAGGTCTGTTGTGGAGTCAATACCTATATCAAATGGGTTTACTGGAACTTAATTCTGCATACAGTGATTCGAATCAAGGAGATGGTTATACCCTAAGTACGGAATTCAAAAGAGACAAAGAAAAATACAGTTTGGGACTAAAGACACAATACTATAGTTCTAATTTTCGTATGCTGGGTATGGAGGAATCAAAAGACTCTTTTTTACCAGAACGCGAAAATTTGATTTACTTATCAAAGTCGGGAATTCCAATTTTAGGTAGTCTTTCATTGACCTATGTCGAGCAAAATTATCGAAAAATAACAGACCGTGATGATCAGCGTATTTTCGCAATTCGCTCTAGCCGTACTTTATTTAATAATCTAAACATGAATTTAGGCTTCTCATATGATGCAGAAAATAGTGATGGTCATCGTTTGGATTTATCATTAAGTTATCGTTTTGACGATAAACATTCTGCTTATTTTAACCAATCGGATTCGGATTCAAGCAATATTACCTTTGTAAAAAATACCTCCAATGCTGTAGGTGTTGATTATGCAATTGGCGCTGGGCGAGCAAATGAACAAAATACGGGGAATGTGGCGACCCGTGTTAAAACTCAAGCAGGCGATTTAGATTTACAGTATTTACAAACAGGAAGTAACAACAGTTATAGCGCAACTTTCCATGGCGCATTGACATGGTTGGGTCAAAGTGTCGATTTAACCAAGTCGGTAAGCAATGGTTTCTCTTTGGTTCAAGTGAGCAATAGTCCAAATGTTGATGTTTATCGCAATGACTTATTCATTGGAAAAACCAACAAATATGGAGAAATATTTGTTCATGATTTAATTGCGTATACCAATCAGCATCTTTCTTTTGATGAAAACCAACTACAAATTGAAGATAAGGTGATGACCTCTCGAAAAACCATTATGCCATTCAATAAACGTGGTTATATTGTTAATTTCCCTGTGGTTCGTACACGTGAAGTGAGCTTTAATTTGGTTGATTCCGCTGGTCAGATTTTACCACAAGGCAGTCAGATTATAGTGGATGGTAATCAGGCAGATATTTATCCAATTGGCAGTGATAACTTAGTGACCATTTATGGTTTAACTGAGGGGCAACATAAGTTAAATGTACACGTTTCTTTAAGTGAAATGTGTACGGTCGATTTTAGCTTGGATCCTAATCAGACCAGTAATGTCCCATTACAGTTAGTATGCAAATAAGGGAAGTATGAAAACGATGATTTTAAAAACTTTGGCGAGTAGTCTTTTCTATTTTGCATGTTCACATGCATTTTCGGCATGTAGTATTTCCGATACTGGTGCAGGTACGATTCGTTTACAGCCCAGTACAGGTGCAACGTCGACCATTCAAATTTCAGTCAAATGTGATACTGATTTTCAAATTGTATTTGAAAGTACGAATTTGATTGATAGCAGTGGTCAAAGTCTTCTGAAAAATATTCAAGCTTTTGGCTATACCAAACTTAAAAATACAATTTCAGTCCAACTGGCTTTGTCTGGGGCTGCTGGAAGTGAATGGCGAATGCTTAAAACACAGAACAAAGATATCAATAATCATTATATTATTACGGCACAACTGGGCAATGTAAATCTAGCTCAACTGGCAGCGGGTGAGTATCGTGATAGAATTTCAATCACGATGGATTATTGAAATTAGACTGTGTAGAAAATGATTGAAAGCATGATAAATAGCATGCTTGTTTTTAGAGGGTGCTCATAACAAAATGAATAATACTCGGTCCAAACAAAACCATAAAAATACCCGCAAGTACCATGGTTAAACAAGCGACTACACCTTCTTCACGATGGCGCATAAAGGCTTTACTGGTTCCAAAACCGTGTGCAGAATTGCCCAATGAAGCCCCTTGGGCAAATCGTGAATTAAGCTTTAAGCCAAGTAAAATCAGATCACCCATAGCAACACCAACGATGCCAGTAATCATGGTGAATAAAATCACCAGTTCAACCGATCCACCGATATTTGAAGTCAGTTCCATGGCAAAAGGTGTGGAAATAGAACGTGCCATTAAACTGTAGGATGTTTCTGGGTTAAAACGAAATAACTTTGCCAAATAAAATGAACTCACTACAGCAGCAAACATTCCAATGATAATCCCCAAACTGATTGCAAGAGCATGCTCTTTAATCACTTGACGATATTCATAAATAGGAATAGCAAAGGCAATGGTTGCAGGGCCGAGCATCCATATGATCCATTGGCTTTCAATCATATACGTATCGTAGGAAACATGAAAAACCAGCATAAACATAATGATAATAAAGGGTACAAAAATTCCAGGTGCTAAAAGCATATAAGGGTATTTTTTATGGAGTTTTTTAACCAGTACATAGCAAATGAATGTGCCAATAAAGCATAGCATTGCAATTAAATTCATCTTATTTTTCCTGCTTTATTGGTGGGTTAGAATGTAGTTTCTGTTTTAATAAAGCTTCTAATTTGAAACCGAAATACACGCTATATGCTGTTGCAACCATTACGCAGATTGTGCCTATAGATACAGCCAGAACCAGTTGCCAACCTTGAGTTAAAAAAAGATCTTTATATTTAATAATGCCGACCACGCATGGAATAAATAAGAGAACCAATTCGCCAAGAATAAAATCTGATCCTGTTTTAATCCATTGCAACTTAAATATGCCACTTAACAACGCCAATAAAACCAGTAAAAGACCAATTACACCGGCAGAGATGGGTAAATTAAATTGCTGCTGAATTATGGCGGCAATCCACCAAATCACGATAAGTAAACTCAGTTGTAGCACCACTTGAACGAGACGGTGCAACTTGGGAGGAAGTACTGAAGTAGACATATTAAGTTGATCTAAAAGCTTGGGATTATTTTAGGTTTGACCAGATCACTATATTATGAATAATAAAAAAAAGATTATGCCTAAATGGAATGTTTTGTGGATATTAAAAGTCTGACGATGTTTGTAAAAATTGTGCAGCTACAAAGTTTCACACGGACAGCAGAGGAGATGTGTGTTACTCAACCGACCATCAGTAAAGCCATTCATCATTTAGAACAAGAAATGGGCGTGCCGCTATTTCATAAAGGCGAGGCGGGTCGAAAAAGAGATGTGGCCTTGACTTATATAGGCGAGAAAATTTATCAACATGCTTTGGTTATACTTGAAGAACAACAACGCATATTTGAAACCGTGGCTCAAGTTCGTCATCTTAAACAAGGAAAGTTAATACTTGGATTGCCTCCCTTAGGTTCGGTGTTATTGAGTACCTTAATTGCTAGATTTCATAAGCAATATCCCAATATAGAGCTGAGTTTTTTAGAAGTGGGCGCAACGGGTATTGAAGATGCAATTTTGGCAAAAACCATTGATGTCGGTATATTACTCGGTCATTTAAAGCCAATATTAAGCGGTATTCCTATTATGGATTCACCCTTATGTTTACTCTCACGTAAAGAAAGCCAATGGAAAAACCGAAAAAGTGTTTCTTTAATTGAATTAAAAGAAGAATCCTTTTTACTGTATGCAGATACCTTTAGCTTAAATCATCTGATTATACATGCAGCAAATCATGCTGGTTTTGAACCAAAGGTGGTGTGTAAAAGCAGTCAATGGGACTTTATCGCAAAAATGGTTGAATCTGATGTTGGAATAGCATTATTACCGAAAATTTATTGTGAACAGTTGGACGCAGAAAAATACAATATTAGTGTGTTGGAAAACCCCAATTTAAATTGGACGCTGAGCATGGCTTGGAATACCACAGTTGCAATGAGTCCTGCGACACGAGCATGGTTAAAAATTATTGAGGAAAATCAGGATAAAATTCACTTTTAATCATGCTTTATAAAATAAATGAAGTGTGCTGAGGTGTTGAATTTTAAGGGCTTTATTGGTCATTGTTGCACACTATTTACCATAGCCCCAAAATCTAAAATAAAATTTATAAACAATTAGGGGGTTTCGGAATACCTGCCAAACGGCTTAAATGACGCGCCACCAAGCCAGTATTAAATTGGTCTTGCAACACAGCATTATTAATATCCGCACTTACCGTTTTCATAAGAAATTTAATCAGTGGTCGAGTCGCAGGTGAATGACCAAACTGGGCGTAAAATTGGCGTATTGCATGTAAGATTTCAAAATGCCATGCGGTTAGTTTTAAATTCAGGCTACTTGCTAATTCTTGCGCAACCGTTTCATTCCAAATCGTATAATCGACTAAGTGACCATCTTGATCGAGTTCTAAATTCATTATTAATCTCAAATTAGTTCAAACGAATACAGCGGGTATGATTTAAGCAAATATCGGCAAATTCAGCATAAGAAATAATTTGCATATTCTTTACGTCTTTACCCGCTAAAATTTCTGCATCGGTATCGAGTACATAAATACAATTCAATTGTTGCAAAAAAGGTTGCTCAAGCTGTAAAACAGATTCGCCCATTAAAATCACGCTATCTTCAGGGCTATAGACCTGTTCTAATTTTTCCACTACAGCGGGAGTCGTTGAAAAATTACTTTGCAGTAAATATAAGCTTTTATTCGACATGATTATTTTACTCTTCTACCAATACAGTACAAAATCAAAACTTTGAATGAACTCGCTATTAAGCTCAATAAACTCAATATCCTGTTGCGCTTGAGTTACAAAGTAAGCATCTTTATGGTGATTTTCGACCAAAATAGGGGTGAGGTCATAAAACTCAAAACTATCGACCATATTCGATGCTATTTTAAATGCATGTTTCATTTGCTCAAATTGTAATTCTGAATTTAATAAACTCAAAGCCCCATCTTGGAGTAAGACTTTGACTTCACAGCCAAAAGTCGCCAGAACCATGGTTGCCGATAGACTTTCATGCACGTGTAAGTTAAGAAGATTGGCTTGAGTTAGAATAACGAGTACAGATTTCACACAATTAACCTTTTAAAAGCAACAAATTCACAAAAATAACATCTTAGAATTGAATAAGACGTTGTGTTGACTGTACTGCATCGGCAAGTTCGCCCAACCCAACCAATTCAAAACCATGAGCAAGGTTGTGTTGGCTAATCTGATGTCGTTTTGCATTTTCTTGATCGGTAATACCGCGAGCCAATGCAGCACTGACACAAACGGGTAAGCGAATGGCTAACCTTTGCCATTCTAGCGTCAAATTACGTTGGTCATCAGGAACCCACTGTAAAGTATTCGCTACGGAAACGCCGTCTTGATAGAAAAAAACGCGAAATGCTTGCTTTTTAGTGTATAAGGCTTGTGCTAAGCCAAGCGCATGCCAAGCATAGATCGAGGTTGGTGCGGAGGTAATTAGTAATAAGGTACTCATCGAAATTCACTTTAGGAATGCCCAATCCAATGTTGATGCATCCAAACTTCATAAGAAAAAGGTAGTATACAATGATTTTAGGTGGTATCTAAATAATTTGGAACCAAATATTAAAATTATTAGAAAAATAATTATTTAAAAACAATATCTTATTAATTATCTGAAATTTAAAAAGTATCAACACCTTTCTTTTATATGCATGAAATCCCCCGCATTTCCTTTCATTTTCTTACTTTATCGATAGGATGAAAGGCAATCTGCACCAGATCTGCACCAACAAAAATGAAACTTCCAAAACCAATACAACGTGGGTCAAGTTGGCGTATCACTGTTACTTTTGAAAATAAGCGATACTCAGCAACTAGAGACACTGCTAAAGAATGCGAGCACTGGGCATCCATTAAGCTGCTAGAACTTAAAACAGGTAAAGCTGATCTTGAGCAAGGGATAAAGCCAGCCTACACGAACAACCTCTTTGGGGATATCATTTACACAGCCTAAGATTAATATACATGTAGAGCCAGCCAAAGAATACCTAACCTCTCCAAGCCCTCAGTAAGTCATTGTTGTAAATCAAAATAGTGGTAATATTAACCAAAATGTGAGCGATAAATTACTGGCTCATGCAATAACAGGCGGTTTAGGAGTGGGGGATACGTGGAATGGGTAATTGTGGGAGGATGAAGACTTTTAAGTTTTAGTCCATGAAATATCACTAAAGTTTAGTCGGCTGATATTCGCCCGCAATCGCGGCTTTTAAAAAGTTTTGAAAGGTTGGACACAGCATATGATTTTCAGCTGGGCAAATTGCGGCGTGTCTGAGTCCTTCGCTAATGAAGTGTAACCGTCGTGCCATCTGCTCGAGTTGCTCTGCTTTATCATTCAGCATTTTTCGATCTAGCTCAGGTTGACCATCTTGCCCAAACATAGTGGCAATCTCATTCAAAGAAAATCCTGCTGCTTGCGCCAATGCAATCAATGCCAATTGATCCAGTACCTGTTTTGCATATTGACGACGTAAACCCTGTCGGCCAATAGATTTGATCAGCCCTTTTTCTTCATAAAATCGTAAGGTCGATGTCGCAACCTTTGCTTTTTTTGCAACTTCACCAATATCCATAAATACCTCTTGACTTCAAGTTGACTTGAACTTGCACAATCAATCTATCAGGTTTTGTTTGGAAAAGATTAAGGTGATGAAATGAATATTTTTAAATTACTACTTTACATTTTGAGTCTAGGGATCGGTGCAACACTAATCATGGATATTTGGTTATTCATATTAAAAAGACTGAATATTCCAACCTTAAATTTTGCATTACTTGGTCGGTGGGTAGGATGGATTTTCCACGGCAAAATCATGCACGAGTCAATTGCACGAAGTCCTGAGATTCAGCATGAATATGTATTGGGCTGGATTGCTCATTACAGTGTGGGAATCCTATTCGCATTTAGTTTCATCTTCATCATAGGGGATACTTGGTTGCTGCAACCACAATTTTATTCAGCCTTATTATTTGGGGTCATTACCGTGCTAATCCCTTTCTTCATCATGCAACCTGCTATGGGTTCAGGCTTTGCAGCATCTAAAACACCACAACCACGGATCAATCGTATCAAAAGCTTGATTAATCACAGTATCTTCGGGTGTGGTTTATTCCTCACCGCTGAATTATTGAATCTTTTTAACTGAGGACTAAACCATGAAATCAATTGCCATTATCTATCATAGCCGTCAAGGACATACCCAATTTATTGCTCAACAAATTCAAATTGGAGCAGCAAAAATTGAGAATATGGATATTGATTTATTCAACGTAGAACAACTGATGTCTTCACCTGAATTACTGATCCAATATGATGGTTTAATTTGGGGAACACCCACTTACCTCGGTGGTGTCTCTGGAACCTTAAAACAATTCATGGATGCTACCGGTCCATTATGGAAAAAACAGAGCTTTAAAGGGAAATTAGCAGCTGGATTTACCGTCTCATCACTCCCCGCTGGTGATAAGCAATCAACACTTATTTCACTTTTCACCTTTTGTATGCAACACGGGATGATATGGGTGGGCAATCCTATTCTACCTGAGCAACATCAAGGGGTTTCCTATACGCAAGCAGCTAATCGACTGGGTTCTTGGTCTGGATTAATGGCACAAGCTGAACATGCGAGTGCGGCAGATGCTTTTGATTTAGGTGATATTAAAACAGCGCAGTTATTTGGGAAAAATTTTGCATCGAGCTTAAATGCATATCAAGGTGTGGTTACGTGAACCGTACTGTCTCCAGTAAAGCGTGTCGCTGGCTGGCATCTATCTGGTTTAATCAAAAGTCGGAAGTACAGTGAGCCTTAAAAAAGACTTATGTCTGCGCAAAAAGAGACAAGGGGGAAAGCCTAACATCATTGTTAGGTTTTTTATTGCCTATTTAATTTCAAAATGGTGCTTTTTAGTCACCATTTTAATTTCAATGCCACGATAGTATCTAATTATTGGGTCTTTTACGTCTTTAGTGACATGCTCATGAAACTTTGCATCTTTCATTAGCTTTGAATAGGTCATATATCCAATAATAAGTTGGTTCGGACCCTTTCTAGTTTTCTTGAATTCTTCAATATGTTTATTAATTTCTTTAACACTAACATTCATTTTAAATTACTACCGATAAACATTGTTTTTTCTATATAACAGAAAAATATGACAATTTAAAAATTTAATTCTGAATTTTGTCATAAAAATGATTAAGAAGTAGTAAGGTTATTGCAAAATGCGATAATTTCTTATATTCTGAATTTATAGCAAAATGCGATAAAGGTGATGCACGTTATTACTCATGCCAGAATTACTGAAGCAAGTCAGAAATGGCCGCATACCCAAAGTGCATTAGATGGCTGGTATCGAATTATAAAAGCAAATGATCCTAAAGACTTTGCTGCAATGAAATCACTTTTTCCTGCTGTAGACAAAGTAGGGAAGTTCCATGTATTCGATATTGGCGGAAATAAAATTAGGCTGATAGCTGTGGTTATGTATAAAGCCAAGAAGGTTTATATTCGGCATATACTGACCCATAAAGAATATGACAATGAAAATTGGAAGGAGGGTTAAATATGAATGCAATGATTAAACAGGCAGTAGACCATTGGCGTTATGTTTCACCATTGCTAACCAAGCCTGAAACAAAAGAAGATTTTGATGCACTGGTTGAGGCATTAGATGAATTGCTTGATATTGTTGGAGATGATGAGACTCATCCTTTAATGGGGCTTGTACATCAGCTTGGGAACTCAGTATCAGAATATGAAGACGAGCATTTACCAATGCCTCAAGGTGATGGGCGTACTGCATTAGAATTTTTAATGGAACAGCATAATTTAAGCCAATCAGATCTACCCGAAGTCGCAACCCAATCCGTTATTTCTGAGATTTTGAGTGGCAAGCGTCAATTGAATATTCGCCATATTAAAGCTTTGTCTACAAGGTTTAATGTTTCTGCAGATACATTTTTTTAAGAAAAACTGCCCTGCAATTTAGTTAGTGATTGGTCACTCCCCAATGGGGAATGGACAATATTGGAACTGTCTTTAAGAGTATCAATAATATTCAGTCAAAAAAGCCCTATCGTTGAATAGGGCTTTTTTATGGGCAATCTCAATCTTACGGCGTTTGGTGCCTGCCAATGTCGTGGTCAAGGTTCATGCAAAGGCTTTAGATGTTGAGTTTGGGAATAGCCCAATAGGTGCAGCGGTATATGGTAAGGTTTATCAGGTAATTGACTTCAGTGATTTGGAACAGCCTTAAAGCAGCAATCATTTAATCACTGAAATTTATATTATTAAAATAGCTTTAAAAAAAGAGTCCACGATATTTATTGATGGACTCTTTTTTCCTTATTGTAAAGACATACGATATTCAATTATTCCAGGTTTTTCAGCAATCCAGTCATATAGTTTTTGGGCGGTATGATTGATTTCCTGCGTATGCCAATATAAACGCTCACACTGTTGAGTAATTGCTTGTTTTTGTACATATTCAATCAAGTGTTTACCAATATGTTGCCCACGAGTTGCGGGTGACACATATAAATCTTCCAGATAACAATAATTCTGTGTTGCCCAAGTTGAACGGTGAATTACATAATGTACAAAACCTAAAACTTTTTCCCCTTGTTTGGCAACCGCACAATAAATTGGTTCGGCTTCATCAAAAAAGCGTTGCCATGTAGTTAGAGTCACAGCACTGGATAAATTGACATTATAAAATTCTTGATAGGCAAGCCAATAAGGTAGCCACTGTTGATAATCCTGTTGTTGAACAGGAATTATCTGAAGGTCTTGATTTTGCATGATGACACATCCATTTAACTGTTTGAAAATATAGAAGCGTCAAGCATAATTTTTGTATGGTACTTTAATAAGATACAGTTTTAATATTTTGTACAGTACCAGTTTCAATAGTGAATTTTTAACCCGTATATATAAACAGCATACTGCGAACAATATGCTTTGGATTGGTGATCACTTAAATTACCTATAAAATTATGAGGAAGAAATTTTTTTAAATTGTTTATTAAGCACAAAATAAGCCATTAAGCCTAACACCAAGCCCCAAAATGCTCCACCAATCCCAAAAAGCGTAATATTGGCAGCAGTGGCAAGAAAGGTAATTAAAGCTGCTTCACGGCTATCACTGTCACTCATGGCATTCGCAAGACTTCCTGCAATCGTACCTAATAAGGCAAGTCCTGCTAATGTACTAATAAATGTAGCTGGAAATGCTGCAAATACCGCTGCCAGTGTCACTCCAAAAATTCCCACCAAAATATAAAACACACCCGCTGCAATTCCAGCCACCCAGCGTTTTGATGGGTCTTCATGTGACTCTTTACCTGTACAAATTGCGGCTGTAATCGCCGCAAGATTGAATGCATGTGAACCAAAAGGTGCCATCAAGAAGGAACCTAAACCTGTCACAGCGAGAATCGGTTTCGCATTGGTTTTAAAACCATCATTTTTTAATATCAATAAACCAGGCATATATTGCCCAGTTAAGGTAATTAAAAATAAAGGCAAGGCAACACTTAGCGCAGAATTGATCGAAAAAGTGGGAGCAGTAAAAATAGGCGATGCCAACTTTAGCTCAAATCCCGCAAAATCAATTCTTGATTGAAACAGCAGAAAAATAAAACCAAATAGCAAAACACTTACAATGGCATATCTTGCAGAAAAACGCTTAGTGATGAGATAAATTAAAAATAATGAAATTGCCAGAAATGGGTCAATAGTCATATTGGTAAAGGCAGCAATGCCAAATTGTAATAGAATCCCTGCCAATAAACCCGATGCAATCCCAATCGGAATTAGGCGAATCAGTTTTTCGAAATAGCCTGTAATTCCGAGAATGACAAATGCTAAGGCAGAAAGTAAATATGCTCCAATCGCTTCAGCGTATGGCACGGTGACAAGTGCGGTAATTAGGAAGGCAGCAGCAGGAGTAGACCATGCGGTAATAATCGGTTCTCGTGTATACCAGCTTAATAATATTCCTGTGATACCAACACCGATAGAAATAGACCAGACCCATGAGGCGGTAAGTTCGGGACTAAGACCAGCCATCTGTGCAGCTTGGAAGATTAAAATAAATGTCCCACCATAATTGACAATCACCGAGATTAAGCCTGCCATGATTGGAGGCAGTAAATCATGAGATAGACGCTGAAAAGATGAGTGCCGAACAGACATAAATTTATCCCCTAAAATATTTCAACAATGAAAGGGGTAGAGTGTATTTTTAATGATGGTATGGTCGTAAGATACACTTTTGATATTTTTTAAAGTACCAGTTTGACTATGAAAACAGCTTCTTCCGCTTATTTCCCGCATTTAATTTTGCCTAAAGGACAGCAGATTAAGGATGGTTTGTATTGTACTTTACGTGATGCGATTTTAGTGGGGCATTTGTCTGCTGGTACAAAACTGCCTTCAAGCCGTGCTTTAGCAGAAATGATGTCGATTTCCCGTAATTCGGTATTAGCAGCGTTGGAACGTCTGCTTGATGAGGGTTATTTAGTCACCAAACCCAGTTCAGGCACTTATGTAGCGGATATTATTCCTGACCAACTGATTCAAATTCAAAAAGATATACCACCCGCTGTACATCAATCCACGCAAACGCTTAATATTAATCCACATATTGCCAGTTTATTACCGCATTGGCACAAGCAGACGTTATTTAGCCAAGAAAAGAAAATATTTCATGTGGGGGTGGGCTGTGTAGATTTATTTCCGCATCAACTTTGGGGGAAATTATTAGGGCGAGCTTGGCGACAATCCTATTATCAATTAGGACAATTCCACGATCCACGAGGGTATTTGCCTTTGCGTCAGGCAATTTGCCAATATGTTCAATCTACCAGAGGGTTAAGGTGTACTGAAGAGCAAATTTTAATTGTCAATGGTACACAACAGGCGATTCATTTGGCGGCGTATGCGCTGTTACAGCCACAGGACCAAGTGTGTTTAGATGAACCTGGTTATGATGCTGCTTTAAACATATTTCGTAGTTTTGGGGCGACCGTACAGCCGATTGAAAGTGATAATGAAGGTATGAAAATCCCTGACATTATTCAGCATCATGCAGCAAGTAAGCTGATTTATACTGCACCTTCGCATCAATTTCCGCTTGGTGGAACACTAAGCCTTGCTCGGCGTTTGGCTTTACTGGACTGGGCCACGCAACAGCAAAAGTGGATTTTTGAAGATGACTATAATAGTGAGTTTCGTTATGGAACACACCCAATTCAAGCGCTACAAGGCTTAGACCAACAGCAGCGAGTGATATATTCAGGGACATTTTCCAAAATGATGTTTCCTGAATTCAGACTCGGGTTCATGGTCGTTCCTGAAGCCTTAATTGATGCTTTTAGTGTGGCAAAATATTATACCGATACGCGTAGTTCCTATCTTGAGCAAGTCGCACTGGCAACATTTATACAGGATGGACATTATGCTCGGCATGTACGTAAAGTTCGTAAAACTTGTTATGAACGTCAACAGGCATTAATTTTGGCAATTCAACACTATCTTTTCGATGTATTAACCGTAGAACCTACTGATTCGGGTATTCATTTGGTATGTTGGCTTAAAGAAAATTGGACAGAGAAAGATTTTATTACTGAATGCACAAAAGTAGGTCTGACGGTGCAACCTTTATCAAGATATTGTCAGACCTCATGTCAAAAAGCAGCCGTGCTTATAGGTTACGCGGCACATACAGTTAATGAAATTCAGGAATATATTGAAAGGTTGGCAAAATCTATTAAAAGAGTTTAATTTTTATGATAGGTATTTTTGTTCAAACCTCTCTTTCAAAATTTATTGGCTCATGACAGCGCTTGGATTGACGCCTACCTAGACCAATCGATTAAAGTGAAAGTCTCACAAAACCAATTTGATGCATTGGCTTCTTTTGTATACAACATTGGTGAAATAGCATTTGTTAAAAGTACAATGTTGACTTTGATCAATCAAAATAATTTAGCTGGTACATCAAATCAGTTTGACTGATGGGTATTTGACAATGGTAATCGGATACAAGGCTTGGTGAATCGTCGTGTAAAAGAGAAAGTGTTATATCTATCTTGATTAAATTAATCATACTGTGCAACTTGCTTTGCAGGTTGCACACTGTATAGCTTTTCTTTTGTTTATCGAACAATCATGTGCTGTTGCTTTTTAAATAGCAACAGCAAATGATGATTCATTTTGCGACCTATCTATCTGAATAGTAATACATTTGTGATGAAGCACTTCAAATCATCTGGAATAGAATTCAATACAATATCTTCTTAAGTGAATTAAGGCTGCATAATAGAAAAACTATTTAACGACTCTTTTTCTGAACATATTTTCTACTATTTTTAGCATTATAAACCTAGGAATAATACGAACGAACTGAGCTGTAAAATAGTTTCTTTTTCCTGGAATACAATATAGCTGATTACGGTCTAAAGCCCTTATTGCAGCATCAACAACTGTTTCTACTGATGAAACTGGCATACCATCTGTATCAGCATTTGCAACTTGAGCAAAATTTGTTGCAGTATTGCCAGGACATAATGCCAAAAACTTTACTCCTGAATTAAGATTTTCTCCTGCAATTGCTTCTGTAAAATTAAGCACAAAAGTTTTAGATGCTCCATATATAGCAATATAGGGAAGAGGTTGAAATGCGGCTATTGATGCAACATTAATGATCAATCCTTGTTTTTTTTCAAGCATAGCTGGCAAAAGTAAATAGGTTAATGTGACTAAGCTATTGATATTTAATGCCAGCATTTGATGATAACTACTTAAAGGTTCATCTAAAAATTTTGCCCATTTCCCAAAACCAGCATTATTAATCAAAATATCAATTATTATATGATTTTCTTTTAAATATTCTGTTAATTTATAAACAGCATTAGTCTTAGTTAAATCTAAAATAATTACATAAATATTAATTCCGTAAGCAGTTTTTAACTCTTGTGCCAAATCTTGCAGTTTCATTTCAGAGCGCGCAGTAATAACCAAATCAATTCCATTTGCTGCAAGAGTTCTAGCA
This sequence comes from Acinetobacter sp. ANC 4654, assembly GCF_002135425.1. Lineage (NCBI taxonomy): Bacteria > Pseudomonadati > Pseudomonadota > Gammaproteobacteria > Moraxellales > Moraxellaceae > Acinetobacter > Acinetobacter sp. ANC 4654. The sequence continues at coordinate 49,327 of NZ_NEGL01000009.1, read as the reverse complement.
AATCCCATTCCTATCCCAGATGATGCCCCTGTAACTAAAGCCGTTTTACCCTTAAATGATGTCAATATATTCATATTTTGCCGTCTCTGTTTGTTCTGGCAAGTAATATAAACCTTTACCCTAAGGTGAGAGTCAAGAGTATTTTTAAAATAATCTCCTGTTATCCATGAATTTTTTCAACATCATACATTTCTGTAAGCTCTTGCTCTAAGTAAAGTAAATCTTTTTCTATTTTTTCTAACTCAGCCTTTTTCTGCAAAATTTGCAGATGTTTATCTTTAAGAAGCTGTTGAGCTATTTCTAGCGGAAACCGCTTTTCTTGTGCTTTAACTTCTGCCAGTGCAGCAATTTCAGAAAGACTAAAACCTACGGTCTGCGCCCGCTTAATCATTTTAATTAACTGAATATCTAATTGTTTATAAAAACGGTATTTACCTTTACGCTCTGGTGCTGGGATTAAACCTAAGTTCTCATAATGTCGAATCGCTTTTTGTGTTACACCTGTTACCAGAGCTAATTTTCCGATATACATCTGTCTATCTCTTCTTCAATTTGTAGGTGATAAATATCATTAGGTTATTCCTTCTTTCAAGCGTCTCAACTGCTTTTAATTTTTCTTAATACTGTGTTCCCAATGGATATTTTCACTACATCACAGTCTTTTCTTAACGGGCAAGGCTCACCCTTTATCAGATTTCCAAGCATCGCCTGCATCTGTTGTAATTGCTCGATTTTTTCCTGAATTGCACCTAGCTTATCCTGCAAAATTTCCTGAAACTGTTCTGCTGGAATCTCACTTTCATTCACTAAATCGATGATTTGCCTGATCTCGGCAAGAGTAAACCCCAGATTCTTGGCAATCTGTATTAGTTGTAACTGTTGCAGGATTTGTTCAGGATAATCCCTATAGCCATTATTGCGAACTAATGGCTGAATCAACTTCATTTTTTCATAAAAGCGGATTGTATCTCGGCTCATATTTATTTGTTGTGATAGTTTGCCAATCAGCATGTATAAAGTCCCTTTGCATTAATAATTTTTCAAAACTACTTGACCATAGAGTGTACTCCATACTTTAGCTTAAGCATGAACAATTCAATAGAGTACATATTCATGCAAATTTCAAATCAGACAGCTCTTGTGGTGGGAGCAACAGGATTTATTGGTAAATTTCTAATCGCGCGCCTGCTTAGCAACAATGCTCAGGTATTTGCCCTATGCCGTAATGTCGATCAGCAAGCCCCACAGCTTCGGCATTGGCTGACACATCAAGGCATTACTCATCAACAGTTAAATTTTATTCAGGGTGATGTTACTCTGCCAAACTTAGGGCTATCCAAGCAGGACTGGCAGCAACTTAAAGCAGTCAATTATCTTTACAATACCAGTGCCTTGTTTGCATGGAATTTAACAATGCAGCAGGCTAAGGCTGTTAATGTCAATGGACTTGAGCTGTTATTAGAGAGTGTTAGTAAGCATTGCCAGTTAGAACGAGCAGTACACCTATCAGGCTATATGTTGACCCTGAATGAACATTTGCGGGCGGCAGGCATCTATCGTGATCGTATAGAGCAGACCGATTGGTCACGGGTTTATGCCAGATTGGGAGCATATGAAGCATCTAAAATTCAAGGACATTTCACTTGGATTAAACACGCTATTCAATATAATATCCCATGGACAGTTATCCATCCTGCCACTGTCATTGGCGATGAAACGACTGGGGAAATTCCGTCTTATCAACCGATTGCACACCTTATCCAACAATTAAAACAAGGAAAAATGACAGCTATTCCTGGAACGTCACAGCACTACTTGCCATTGGTGTCCGTAACGATGTTGGTTGATGCTATAATTCATGCTGCCCAAGATCCAACCACGCTTCAGCAGGAAATTCTAGTAGCTAATCCTGAGCAAGTTTCCTTTCAGGAATTGGTTCAGCTTATTGCACAACAGTTACATCTGAAGCCACCACGTCACTTTATTTCGCTAAAGTTACTTAAGCAGGTTTTAAAATGGAGATGGTTGGCACAAAAACTAGATATGTCTGCTGAAATGCTAAATTTCATTAGAACAGAACCGCTCGATTTGGAGCGATTTATCACATTGAATCAACAATGGAACATCCCAAATACCGATATTCAAAGTAAAGTAAAAAAGACAGTGGTATGGGTTAGTCGATTAAAATCTTAAACAGATTTTTATACTTGCATAGACAGGTATAACCTTTAAAATTTTTTAAATTAATATAAAATCTCTTATACGAAATTCTAGTGTTAGAACCCAATAAAAATGTCCGCTTTTAGAATACTCAGCTAGAGATTTTTTTAGCGGGCTGTTTGATATGTTGGTATCTATGTCGGATAAAGAACTTAAACGATGAATAGCAACAGTGGGAGAATGCGGCAGGATAAATGTAATTGACTTGCTAGTTAGAGGGAAGCATCATCCCTTATGAGTTATTGACATAGATTGCAGAAGCTCATTTTGAGGAAGCCCATAAAAAGCATTCTTTTCATCCTTTAAATCAACGAACCATTTCCCTCCTAAAGTCTTTCTAAAAACCTCACCAATATACCTTGCCGCACCGTCTACAAGTTTAGATTCCGACATCGATAACATTACATCAGTATCGGAGTACTTACTAAGTCGCCATTCTTCCAACACTTGCAAGGAATTTGGTGAATAATTCATACATTGTCTTATATTGTCAGGTAGAGCCTTAAGAAAATTATCCAAGGCTTCATCCATATTCATGAGCCAAAACTCAAATAGATCTTCATTTTCAATTGCTTGTAGATTCAATTTTTTCTCCAACTTATATGGAATACCAGCATCCTTTTTTTTGGGGGCTGAATACTTATACTCCTGTAGCATAATTAAAATTAACGTAATATACCTTATGCGAAATTCTATTAATTTGTCTTTTTAAAATCAGTATATTGAAAGTTGGCATCCTGAATCACAGAGCGGAAACTTTGTGATTTTTCACGTTCCACGCTCACTATTTAAGCAATGTTTCACGATTTTGGTTAGTTTTTCTTAAATTTCACTACCCAGTTTTTTCTCAATATAGCACTTAACAATTGCTATATCGGTGGTTTGCCCAACTTCTTTTTACTTGCAAGCGAAGTAACATAGTCAGAACTACTAGAAAATTGCACAGCAGAATATATTTGGATGGCAGAACGAGCTGATGCAGAGCGAGTTGATAAAGAAAAATTAGATGAAGCATGGCCAACACATTAAATTCAAACTTCTATAATTAATTTGTGGTAGCTTGAATATCATTCTATATAAACAATTATTTTGTTACTTTTTCAAATTTTAATATGAAGTATTTGCCATATGTATTTTCGTTTGTTGTGGTCTTTATCTTTAGTATTGATTTGTTTAACTGCAATATTTCATATTGATGATCAAAATCAGGAAAATACTTGGTAAGTATATTATCAGTTATTTTCCACTTCCCATTTTCTTCACCATTATTACAGTCCCCAACATTAAATTTTGTACGTTTATTTGTCTCGAAAATGTCATAACAAGCATCTTCTTCATCATAAATTTCAATTTCTTTTCCATTGAGTAAACTAGAAGACTGAGAGAATCTCCATTTACCAACAATAAGCTTTTCGTAGTTTTCTGCATTATTAGTTGATTGTGGGGCATTTTTGCCTTGATTTGCATTATTGACTGTATTTGCCACATTTTGATTATTTGGCACATCAATAAATTTCCATTCTGGGAAATGCCATTCAGGTTTAGATAATGGTTGTCCCTTAAGAATTTTTATAGTGGCAGGAAGGTCTACAAACTCATCCGTTGCATCTAAAAAGTAAGTATGAATTGCACCAAATCCTGTATTAGGTGTAGCAGTACCATAACTACGATGAGGCATGAATAATCCAGAAAAATAGTTATTTACTTCTGAATTTAATTGTCCTGCTTTGGTGCAAAAATCACCTTTAAAAGCTAAGCGGGGAACAAGCCAACCAGAGTCATCTAATATTATTGCTTTATTATTCGTATTTTGTACTTTTGCAACAACATGGTATTCATCAAACAAAACATTCGGGCAATCACTATCTGTTGTTGCTATTTTCTCATACTGATAACTAAGCGAAACCCCCTTTTCATTGTAAAGAGTTACTGATTCAGCGAAACAATATCCACTGTTAAATAGGAATGCAATAGTCATAAAATTTTTCATGCAAATTATCCTTTTGTTGATTTAATTCTTTTTCTTTTTAGATTTTTACCAAGTCCTTGGATCAATCTATATTGAAGTAATAATTAAGTTAGCATAATTCATAAATGGAGTCGATTTTTACAAAAAAATTGATTAATACTTATAAATACAAATGCTTATCATTATTAAAAGGTTTTTTTAATGAAAAGAATAGTCACTCTGAGTGAGGACTTCAATTTAATCACCAACGGTCCCTAAAGCTGGAATCATTCTAGGTCCTGCTAGTCGCGCTTTTGTTATTTTTGATTGTGTGTTCAATATAAAAATAGAGCCATGTTTTCATTTTTTTTTGTTCCTTCTACTCATCTACTATGTAAGCCTAATTTTGCGCATGATAATTGATGTTATTTTTGTCGTAAACAAAATACAGTTAATAACCATAACTGCAACACATACAATGCTCTAAACCATGTAACATTGCGCTATAATGCTCTTGCAGATTAGTCGACTCAAGAGAAATTTTGAGTCGGTTTTTGCTTTTTATATTTGTGGATAAGTTAATAGCAACACCAAAACTACACCAATAAATCGCAAGATGCTGATTATTATAAGGAGTATCTATACAATGATTTTAGTCACTGGTGGTTTAGGCTTTATAGGTTCACATATTGCTTTAAGCTTAATGGCGCATGGGCAAGAAGTCATTATTGTGGATAATTTATCCAATGCAAATTTACAAACATTAGAACGACTTGAATATATTTCAGGCAGATATGTGCCATTTGTCAAAATTGATATTAGAAATACACCTGCTTTAAATAAAGTTTTTGAACAATATTCTATAGAAGCGGTCATTCATGCTGCTGGTTTTAAATCGATAGAAGAATCTGCGCTTAAGCCACTTGAATACTATAACGATAATGTCAGTTGTATTATGAGTTTACTGCGTGCTATGCAGCGTACAGGCATTCGAACACTGATCCATTTATCCAGTTTGGCGGTCTATGGACAGTCAAGTTTAACACTGTCAGAAGATACACCTTTTAAATATGCTTATCCCAATCCGTATATCAAGTCACAACAAATGATTGAAGAAATTATACGAGATACAGCGCTGACGGACAATGAATGGAAAATTGCCATTTTAAGACTAAGTAATATTGCGGGTGCATTTGAACATGCTGTATTAGGTGAATTTGTTGCGCCATTGCCTAAAAATATTATTCCTTTGGCATTACAGGTTGCAGCTGGGCAACGCGAATATATTGAACTGCGTCAGCAAGCTCAAACAAGCGATCATACGGTTGAACGTGGTTTCTTACATGTATTAGACAGTTGTGATGCCATTATTGCAGCTTTAGAGTGGTTAAGAGGTCAACAATATGTATGCGAAGCCTTTAATATCTCAGGGCAAAGTATTTCGATTGCTGCTTTGCTAAAGGAAGTTTCTAAAGTCACTCAAGCTGAAATCAAAACCATCGAGGCGCAATTTTATCCCGTTGCTGAACTGGATCAGATTGCTGCAACCTCAGAAAAAGCGCATCAAATTTTAAAATGGCAGCCTAAACGCGACATTGGCAAAATCATAGAAGATGCTTGGCGATTTTATCAACAAACCTTAATAGGACGTTAGAACGATTAGAATGTTAGAAACAGCATGTAAGTAATAATCATTTACATTTATAATTTGTTTGCTTAAAATATTTGAATGTGTCAAAACATAATGAAAGAGCAAAGTTATAAAATTACAGGGAAATGAGGTTAATCATGCAAACACGTATTGAACATGACACGATGGGCGAGGTTGAAGTTCCGAGTGAGGCAATGTGGGGCGCGCAAACACAGCGTAGTTTGCAAAACTTTAAAATTGGGCAAGAGCGCTTACCACGAGCGATGATTCGGGCGATGGGCTTGGTCAAAAAAGCGGCGGCTATGACCAATGCCGAGTTAGATCAAATCCCTCATGAGTTGTTACATTATATTGTGGATGCGGCAGAAGAAGTGATCTCTGGTCATTGGGACGCACAATTTCCATTGGTGGTATGGCAAACGGGTTCTGGTACGCAAAGTAATATGAACTGTAATGAAGTCATTGCCAACATTGCCAATCAAAAACTGGGCAATCCTTTGGGTTCGCAAAAACCAGTACATCCCAATGACCATGTGAACCGTGCGCAATCAACCAATGACTCATTTCCAACCGCCATTCATGTGGCAGCCAGTTTACAAATCAATGAATTGCTAATTCCAGCAGTGACACGTTTACGCGATACTTTGGCGGCTAAATCGCAAGAATTTTCCGATATTGTTAAAATAGGTCGTACTCATTTACAAGATGCAACGCCATTAACACTGGGTCAGGAATTTAGTGGCTATGTTTCTCAGCTTGATCATGGTTTAAAGCGTTTAGATTATGCCTTATTGGGTTTATATGAATTACCTTTGGGCGGTACGGCAGTTGGAACTGGATTAAATGCACATCCTGATTATGCGGTAAAAGCAGCAGCACAGTTGGCAACATTAACAGGATTAGCTTTTGTGACTGCACCAAATAAATTTGAAGCTTTAGCAGGGCGTGATGCCGCAGTTTTTGCTTCAGGTGCTTTAAAAACCTTAGCTGCTAGTTTAAATAAAATTGCCAATGATATTCGTTGGTTAGCCAGTGGTCCACGTTGTGGTTTTGGTGAGATTCGTATTCCTGAAAATGAACCGGGTTCAAGCATTATGCCGGGTAAAGTGAATCCAACTCAAAGTGAAGCCATGACTATGGTGGTTGCCCAAGTGCTGGGCAATGATACGACCATTAATGTCGCTGGGGCTTCTGGTAACTTCGAGCTAAATGTCTTTATGCCCGTCATTGCATTTAACTTATTACAATCTATTCAATTATTGGGCGATGCGTGTAATAGTTTCAATGATCACTGTGCTGAGGGGATTGAACCCAACCGTGAAAAAATTGATTATTTCCTACATAATTCCCTCATGCTGGTCACGGCTTTAAACCCTGTTATTGGTTATGAAAATGCCGCGAAAGTAGCAAAAACAGCCTATAAAGAAGGCAAGACCTTGAAACAAGTGGCTGTTGAATTGAACTTAGTGACCGCAGAACAGTTTGATGCCGTGGTGATTCCTGAAAATATGGTTTCACCTAACAGCAAATAATCATTTGATGGCTTGAAGTTTTATCAATTGATCATCAATGGTTTTTATCTCATACATAAGTGCGTACAATATACGTTGAAATTAAAACTGCTGATGATTGATTATGCTTGATGTTTATTTAACGGATGTTCAGAAAAAGGTGCAACTTAAGGATTATCCGGGTGAGCATCCAGTTAAATTTATTTTGAATTTTAAAAAGATTTTTCCGAGTATTATGGAACTTCTTCTTCCTGTTCTTCCAGATGATGAAAATTTGGATGAAATGACTTGGGAATCAACCACAGAAGATTTTGAGTTGTTCAAATTATTATTAACTGGTTGGGGTGTAATTGAATTACGTTTAAATGCTATTTCTCAATTTAAAAATAAGAATTATGCCGATCAATTGGTTAAAACTGCGCAACAAAAGCGTAAGGCATTTGCTAAAACCAATAAAAAATTGAAAACAGTCGAATTGGATTATTTATTTATGCACGAAATTCATGCATTGATTGATGCCGAGTTGGTTGAAATTGGTGAAAAATTCTATTTACCGACTTTACGTGATCTTTGGAAGAATAAAATATCGCAAAGCATTTTGAATGCGAAATTTTAAAATTCAATAAAGTGTTATAAAAATCCTCCAAAAACGGAGGATTTTTTAATATTATTTTGCGGCTAATCAAGATATTAGAATTAAATTAAATATTTTATATAAAAAATAAAAGATTTAATTATCAATAAAATGTACTAGATATTGGAATTATTATTGCATATGGTATGACCACAACACCTTTGCATGTGTACTGTTATGAAAGTTGATATTTCACATTTTCTTAATAGTGTTTGCAGGTTGTTTAAAATCTTCCCGAGGAAATATCACAGGATTTCATTAAATGTCGAATCAATTTTTAGATTTAATTAATAAACGCCGTACAATTTATGCAGTGGGTAAAAATGTAGAGCAAAGCCCAGAACATTTAACTGATTTGATTCAACATGCCATTAAGCAAAGTCCATCATCGTTTAACTCACAATCATCACGTGCCGTCATTTTATTTAATGCTGAGCATGAAAAATTTTGGGGCTTTGTGAAAGAAAAATTGAAATCTTATGCAAAAGATGCCGAAGCTGCGGCAAAAACCGATGCCAAAATGGATAGCTTTGCAGCAGGTGTGGGTACGGTTTTATTTTTTGAAGATCTAGATGTGATTCAAGGCTTGCAAGAGCAGTTTCCATCTTATGCAGATAATTTTCCAGTGTGGGCAGAACATTCAACGGCAATTGCACAATTTGCCACTTGGACTGCATTACATACGGACGGTTTAGGTGCTTCACTTCAGCATTACAACCCAATTGTCGATGAACAAGTACATGCAGAATGGGATATTCCTGCAAACTGGAAACTTCGTGCCCAATTAGTTTTTGGTTCTGTTGAAGGTGAAGCTAAAGACAAAGCTTATATAGATGATACTGTGCGTTTTAAAGTTTTTAAATAAATTGAGTCTTTAGCGCTAAAATAAGGGTTAAGCTATTTTAATCAAATGCCTGATGTCTTTCATTGGGCGTTTGATATTTTAAGGCGAGCTACAGCGTTCATTAATTGTAAATTTCTATTTATGTAGATGAGGGCGTTACACCAAATCATTCATAATGAATTGGCGTATCAGACCTGTTTAAACCTTGATTATTGATAAAGTCTATTTGCTTTGTTTACGATAGACACTTGGACGTATAGGACGGCTACTTTTCCATAAGCCTTTTTTCTGTTTTTTGGCTTTGTCTTGCAGTGATATCATATAGTGCAAGTGTTTTTTATCTTTGATGTATTCTTCATATACCCAAGCCGCACCACGTTTGACCATTTCTTCATTCATACTTTTACGATAGCGGTAAATGACTCCCACGCAGCGACCATAACGGTCAATATCGGTAATTTTTACCCGTACCCATTTTTTGTGCACCATGCTTTTAATTAGGCGTGCTGACTCTTTGCCATAAGCCTGACTTGATTCAGGTGCATCGACATAGGCAAAACGTAATTTGGTTTCTGAACGTCGGAAGTTTAAGCGGTGGCAGGTGAGCGTATCACCATCACTAATGGCGGTGACGCGGCAATAATAGCTTTTTCCCTTTTTAAAAGGCTTAAAAAAAACACTTAAAAATGTATAAATTTTACGGAAAATAAATAAAAAAATTAGACAACAGATGAAGCCTAAAACCATAAGCCAAACAGGGGAGAGATTTGCCAACATAAAAGAAAACTTTGTTGAAATTAGTTTGAAAAATTCAGTCTAAATTCAGCAATAAAAAGAGAGAAATGAAGTATTAGTTTAATTGAAATCGTAAAAAATAAAAGCCGAATAAATAGACAAATGATGCTGCAAGTATTGTTAATTCAACATTTCGACTATTTAAACAACAAGTTCAATGTGAAATAAAGCTCAAGGATAAATAAACAAAAGGAAGGAAAAATAGTCATTTAAAATAACCGAAGCAAATTGAGCAATTACACATAAATAGCCTAAGCAAAAATTTTTAAAATTTCATTCCTTAAAAATTGGTGCCTTGCATTTTCCTGCACATCTTTATGCCAATACATTCCAATATTAATATTCGGCAGTTCTACAGGCACCTCAAAAATATTTAAACATTCTGCCATGTGTAAATGAGCAAGCATATTTTTAGGAATGGTTAAAATAACAGCGGCTTGTTGCGCTAAAATTTGTAAAGCTGTTGAATAATGTTGACAGCGTAAAAAAATCTGACGAGAGAATTGTTTACGATTAAAATAAATATCCTCAACGAGTACACCTGTACGTCGCGAAGAAACACCAATATGTGGTAAAGCAAAATAAATTTCAGCAGTCATACTTTGCTGCTGAGTACAGATGACAAATTGGTCTTGTACCAATGTTTTAAATTGAATTTTATCAGTGAAATTTTGTTCTAAATCAATTACAAAATCGATTTGTTGTGTGGCCAAATCAGTTACTACATTTTTACGGTCTAATTTAATACTGGAAAATTGCACCTCTAAATTGAGTTGATGAAAATGCTCAACCAGTTTCGGTAAAATAATCGGTTCAATTTCATCATGAATGGCAATTTTGAGTGTTTGTACCATGGTTGGATCAAAACTTTGCTTTTCTAAAGAAATGCTTTGAATAGCAAACAAGGCATTTTTAATTATAGGATAAATCCGTTCAGCAAATGGTGTCGGTAACATTTGACTGCCAGCACGGACAAATAAATCATCCTGTAAATGTTGTCGTAGTCGTTGCAAGGCATGGCTGGCTGCGGACTGACTAATACAGAGTAACTGTGCAGATTTAGAAATGCTGTTTTGTTCAAAAATAGCAATAAATAATGGATATAAATTGATGTCAATTTTATGAAAGACGGCCATGTCTAAAACGTTTTTATGATGAATATTATTCATAGTATGGTATGGAATTAAATCATTTTGTTCATAATAGTTTTCAAGTTATGTTGTTGTAAAGCGAAGTTAGCATAATGTTTTAAGGGATCATGAGATGTTTGAACTGTCAGCACGTGCGCAAGATTATATTGAACGGACGAAAGCCTTTATAAAAAATGAAATTGAACCGATTGAAACCGATTTTTGGAATGAAGTTCATGATTTAAATCAAGGTGGTGATTGGACTAAATGGCAATGGCCTACACAAATAGAAGTCCTAAAAGACCAAGCCAAAGCAGCGGGGCTTTGGAATATGTTTTTGCCCGATACTGAATTAGGTCAGGGCTTATCTGTTCAAGAATATGCGCATATTGCTGAACTTACAGGACGCAGTTTAATTGCACCTACCGTGTTTAATTGTAATGCACCTGACAGTGGCAATATGGAAGTATTGTGGCGTTACGGTAGTGAAGCACAAAAACAACGATGGTTAATGCCACTATTAGATGGAAAAATTCGTTCCGTATTTTGTATGACTGAACCTGCTGTAGCTTCTAGTGATGCGACCAATATGCAAGCTACAGCAGTTGTGGTTGGTGATGAAATTGTTTTAAATGGCCGTAAATGGTGGTCGTCAGGTTTAGGTGATCCAAACGCAAAAATCATTATTTTTATGGCACATACACCAGACGAAACCAAAGATCGTCATCATCAGCATTCTATGGTTTTAGTTCCTATTGAAACGGCAGGCGTTAAAATTGAACGTATGTTGCCTGTATTTGGTGATTATGATGCACCACATGGTCACGGTGAAGTCAGTTTCGATAATGTTCGTGTCCCTGTAACCAATTTTATTGGTGGTGCAGGTCAAGGATTTGAAATTGCTCAAGGACGTTTAGGGCCTGGACGTATTCACCATTGTATGCGTTGTATTGGTGCAGCGGAAAAATCGTTAGAGTTGATGATTGACCGTGGTATGAGCCGCACTGCTTTTGGTCAAGAAATTCTTAAACTGGGCGGTAATTTAGAGCGTGTTGCAGAAGCACGTGTTGCGATTGATCAAGCACGACTTTTAACTTTGTATGCCGCTTATAAAATGGATACTTTAGGCAATATGGCTGCTTTAACTGAAATTTCTGCCATTAAAGTGGTTGCACCTAGTGTACTGGAAAAAGTGGTCGATATGGCCATTCAAATTCATGGCGGTGCTGGGGTTTCACGCGATACACCTTTAACAGGTTTCTTTGCTCAAGCACGTAGCCTACGTTTAGCCGATGGTCCAGATGAAGTGCATAAAGGCATGATTGCTAAACTTGAATTGGCAAAACGTGGTTACGGCTCACGTCGTAAGTCAGATTAAAAAATATAAATGATGCTGAATGAGACCTCTTACAATTTTGCTTAAATTTTTCTGTTTATGCAGGAAAATTAAAAAGGTATAAATAAAGTAAGACGTCTTTTTAAAATTGAAGATTTAGGGAAATAAGAATGTCAGTGATTGATGTTGGTGGAAATGTCCGTGAAGGCGAAGAACTTGATATCGTCGCGGTAGAAAATTGGCTCAAAACACAAGGTGTTGATCTACAAGGTCAAGTTGAAGTCACTCAATATTCAGGAGGTGCTTCCAATTGGACCTATCGTTTAAAATATGACAACACTGATTTAATTCTACGTCGCCCCCCAAAAGGCACTAAAGCTAAATCTGCCCATGATATGGCACGTGAATATCATGTACAAAAAAATCTGGCACCTTTTTATTCAGCACTACCTGAAATGGTTGCACTGTGTCAGGACGAGTCTGTACTTGGCTGCGACTTCTATGTGATGAAACGCATCAAAGGCATTATTCCGCGTGCTAAATTACCCCCTGAATTGCAATTTGATGAAGCTGATGTACATCAACTTTGTATTAATGTGCTTGATAAACTGATTGAATTACACCAAGTACCTTATCAAGGAACTGAACTTGAACAATTAGGCAAAGGCGACGGTTATTGTCGTCGTCAGGTTGAAGGATGGGATGCTCGTTATGCAAAAGCCCATACCATCAATGTGCCTTCATTTAAGTTCGTACGGAAATGGCTACATGACAATATCCCCGCAGATTCTAAAACCTGCATTATTCATAATGATTGGCGTTTTGATAATGTGATTTTAGATCCAAAGAATCCAACGGAAGTGATTGGTGTTTTGGATTGGGAAATGGCGACTTTGGGTGATCCCTTGATGGATTTAGGTTCTGCTTTGGCCTATTGGGTAGAAGAAACAGACCATCACATTTTTAAGTCTACACGTCGTCAACCCACAAATTTAAAAGGTATGTTTACCCGTAAAGAAGTGGTTGAATATTATTTAGATAAAACAGGTTTACACACTGATAATTGGACTTTTTACGAAGTGTTCGGCATTTTCCGTTTAGCGGTCATTGCACAGCAAATTTACTATCGTTACTATCATAAGCAAACCAACAATCCTGCATTTAAAGACTTTTGGATTGTGATTCATGCCTTACATATTCGTGCCTTAAAACTTATTGGCAAACAAAAATTCGAAGCTAATGAAATTGCACAAAAATATATATCCAAACTACAGGAAATTTTAGCAAAATGACCACAATTTATCTGATTCGTCACGGGCAAGCTTCTTTTGGTGCAGAAAGTTATGACAAACTTTCTCCAAATGGTGAATTACAGGCAAAATTATTAGGTCAGTATTTTAATAAGATTCTAAAAGAAGAACCCTATGTCGTGGCAGGTTCGATGCAGCGACATCAACAAACGGCACATCTAGCTTTGGCTGAATGTTTTCCAGAAGCCAATATCATGACTGACCATGCTTGGAATGAGTTTAATCATCAACAAGTTTTTGCCCAGTATGAACCGCGTTTTAATGAACCACATTTGTTAAAGCAAGATGTGGAAAATGAAACCAATCCACGTGCTTATTTAGCTAAAATTTTTGAAGGTGCGATTGAACGCTGGACGGGGGGTGACTATCACCATGAATATGATGAGTCTTGGCCCGATTTTAAAAATCGTGTGGAAACAGCACTACAAAATTTAAGTGATGAACTCGCAAAAACCAAACCCCGTTATGCAGTCGTGTTTACATCAGGTGGTGTGATTTCAGTGGCGGCAGGTAAATTACTTGAGTTAAGTGCAAATCGTACTTTTGCATTAAATTGGGCAATTACCAATGCCAGTATGACCACATTGCGTTTAGTTGGAAACGAACCTCAACTTTTGAGTTTAAACGAGCATCACTTTATAAAAGCTGAAGATTCTCAACTACTCACATGGATTTGATTGTAGAAAAATAGGAAAAAATACATCATGGCAAAAACGATTTTAATTACTGGTGCAAGTTCTGGTATCGGTGCAGGTATGGCACGCGAATTTGCACAAAAAGGTTATAACCTTGCAATTTGTGCACGCCGTTTAGAGCGCCTTGAAACATTAAAGCAAGAACTTGAAAGTAAATACGGCATTAAAGTCATCGCAAAAACCTTAGATGTAACCCATTACGATCAAGTTTTTGAGGTATTTAAAGCATTTAAAGCAGAATTTGGCACGATTGACCGAATTATTGTCAATGCGGGTGTGGGTGACGGTCGCCGTATTGGTAAAGGTAACTTTGCCATTAATAAAGCCACTGTTGAAACCAATTTTATTTCTGCACTTGCGCAATGTGAAGCTGCGGTTGAAATTTTTCGTGCACAAAATTCAGGTCATCTGGTGATGATTTCATCGATGAGCGCAATGCGCGGCATGCCAAAACATCTAACCGCTTATGGTGCAAGTAAAGCAGCAGTGGCACATTTAGCCGAAGGCATTCGTGCGGAATTAATTGATACCCCCATTAAAGTTACGACAATTTTCCCAGGTTATATTCGAACTGAACTTAATGAAGGCGCGAAAAAATTACCTTTTGAAGTGGACGAAAAAACGGGGTCACATTTACTTGCCAAAGCCATTGAGAAAGAACCTGTTAAAGCGTATGTTCCACAATGGCCGTGGTTACCACTTGGTTTGGCAATGAAAATATTGCCATTAAAGTTGGTGAATAAATTGGGTTGATCTAAAAAGGCTCATATCGAGCCTTTGTTATTTTCAAATGAATCTTAAATATGTTTTTAAAAATCTCGACTATTGTGTTAATTCCAGCACTGCTGATACAAGGCTATGCAGTCAAAAAAAATACACTACGTTTGCCTGAACCCGATGGAAATCGTCAAGGGAAGATAGGCAAAGGAAATCCACTGTCAATTTTGATTTTAGGCGATTCAGCTGCCGCAGGTGTAGGCGTGCAAATACAGGAAGATGCTTTACTGGGTTCTGTATTGAAGCAGTTAAAAGGTCAGTATGAAGTTCGTTATATCTTAGAGGCGACAACAGGATATACCAGCAGACAAATCATAGAAGCTGCTCAAAATATGCCTCATCAGCATTTTGATGTTGTTATTACCTCTGTCGGGGTAAATGATATTATCAAACTCACTCAGCCGAAAAACTGGATTAAAAAACAACAGCAGCTTTACAGCGAAATTAATCAAAAATTTACTCCACATATCATTATTGCATCGGGTGTTCCACCCATGAATTTATTTCCAGCCTTGCCTAATCCTTTGGCATGGTTATTTGGTCAATATGCCAAAGGAATGAATCAAGCACTTGGACAATTTGTGCAAAAACAACAGAATATGCAGTGGATTGAATACGATCTGGTGCGTTTTAGAACATTAAATTTGGAAATGGCAGCAGATGGTTTTCATCCTAGCAAGGAAATATATGCACTTTGGGCTGAGCAAGTAGCAGAAAAAATTCGCAAAATGTTTTAAATTAATCAGAATCCTTTGAAATAGCTTGTTATGTCGACTGAATTAGAAATTGAAACTCATCCACTTCAGCCATTTTTACCAATCAATGCGAAATTGTTAATGTTGGGCAGTTTTCCACCGCCTAGAACACGTTGGAAAATGGATTTTTATTATCCCAATTATCAAAATGATATGTGGAAGATTTTTGGTTTAGTATTTTTTAAAAATAAAGAACACTTTCTTGATCTAGCAAATAAAAAATTTAAAGAACAACGTATTCGTGATTTTCTAACGGAAAAGGGCATTGCTATTTTTGATACGGCTTATCAGGTTATTCGTTTAAAAGGCAATGCATCTGATAAATTTCTACAAATAGCGAAGCCGACTGATTTAGCACAACTTTTACAAGATATACCTCAGTGCCACAATGTGATGACGACTGGAGATAAGGCCACAGATACTTTAATGCTTTCTATGCCAGAAGGGACTGAAAAACCTCAAATTGGACAGTCTTCAAAAACATATTTCGCTGAACGTGATCTTACTTTATACCGTATGCCTTCATCTTCACGTGCTTATCCTTTGCCAGTTGAAAAGAAAGCTGAAGCCTATGCTCAATTATTTTATGAAATAGGCTTACTTTAAGAAAGTTTTGGTGTTTTTAATCTATACGATTAAATCCTATAGGTTAATCAAAAAGTAAAGAAAATCGATAAACTGCTAGTTGAAGGCTTAATTGTCATACTCGACATAATCCCACAGATTTAAACGTGCTTTAATTTCTGTACGGATCTTTGGCAACATCGGGAGGAGTGTGCCATCTAGCCACAAACTTAAAGCTTGTGCAGAAATTTTATTCTGTTCTACATCAATGATTTGTGCACCTTTGACCAAGAGTAGCGTTTCTTCATTGGTTTCAGTTTCAATACCTTTAAATAAAACCTGAAGTTCAAATCCTGTATCTAAAATAAGCCACTCAAGTTCAATTTGAATATTTTCATTCGACTTTAAAACGACTTGACCTTCTAAAAGATCACTTTCAGATAAACAGTTATGTTCTACTCGAACTTTAGACAAAAACCATTCTTGGCGACCTAAATCATCGAGGGTTTTATAAGGCAATAAAATATCATTTAAATTAAATTGACGGCTTAAATCAAAAAATTGCATGGGAGAGAGTCACGATCAGGAGAAAAAGAGTTAAATACTCGAAAAGTGAAATGTTAAAGCAAAGGGGCTGATGAGTAAAATCTTTGCATAGATTGATTGAATTTATGTATAAATATGAATCAAAATCTTATAAGTTCTAAAAAAAACAATGTTAATAAAAGAAGTTGCTAGCCCAAAAGTGCCATGACCAATAATGAACTTTATATGTCAAAACAAGAGCATTTAGTCAGTTTTCAGCAGTCTGGGTTTACACAAATTGAAATTTCACTCGAAATAAAAGGTTTATGTGTATTTGAATGTCATTAACTTGTCATTACATCATCCATTCAATGGGCAAGTAGGATACCGCTTGCATTGCAAAGCGTTGGAATTTCGTTGTTTCGGGGTCATGTTTATATTCTACAATTGAGCCATCTTTATGCTGATCAAGCCAAATGATTTCGCCTTGTTTATTTAATTTTAATTCGTAGGAAATTTGCGGTAAATATTGATCGAGTGATCTGGAAATATACTTTTGCAGAACATCAGATTCAACCACAAGTCCGACTTCGCTGTTTAAATTGGCTGAACGAGGATCGAAATTAAATGAACCAATAAAAACCATGCCATCTATATCAAAAAATTTAGCATGTAAGCTAGAGGTATTTTTACCTTTGGCAGGAATGACATTCCCTGTGACCACTTCATACCAAGTCCGTTTATTACGTTCAATATAGGGCTTAAATTCATACAGTTTAATACCGTTTTGTAGTAAATCATGACGATATTTTTGATAAAAGGCATGCACCACTGCAACATCATTGGCAAGAAATGAGTTGGTTAAAATTCTAATCCGCACATCATTTTTGCTTAAATTAACTAAATCGTCTGTCCCTTTACGTGTAGGTACAAAATAGGCTGAAACTAATTCAAGATGCTGCTTCGGCTCTCCCATAATATTGAGCATTTGACGATAAATAAGCTGATCATTGGTTGCTGCACCACGAATTTTATCCGGTGAGTCTGCGATAAAATGAGCTTTTGCCCAATTAATAGGACGATCTTTTAAGTGTTTATTGATTTGTTTTTCGGCTAATTCAATGCGTTTTTTTAACTGATCTTTTTGTAAAGCAGTAAGTTCATAATACTGACGCAATTTAGCAAGCTGTTCTTGATTGCCATCGCCCAAAAGCTGTGGCACTGCATAGCTTAAGTTGTCATTCCAAAACGCATGGAAAACTTCATTGGCATGCTGAACAGCATTGCCATAGAACAAAATATCCATATCGGTAAATTGAAAATTGTCACTGGCATCAAAATATTCACGGCTAATATTTCGACCACCAGTAACCGCAATTGCGCCATCGGCAATAATAAGTTTATTGTGCATACGATGGTTAATATGCTTGAAACGAAATGCGTAATCAATGACGCGTAATTTTCTGAATTTATAAGGGTTAAATAATTTAATTTCAAAATTGGGATGTGCTGCAAGTTGTTTTAAGGTGGCATCAAGTTTGGTTCCATTCTGATCATCAATGAGTAATCGAACCTTGACCCCACGATCTGCTGCTTTTAAAAGTTCAGCCAGCATGAGATGCCCAATCGAATCATCTTCCCAAATGTAATACTGTAAATCGATATTATATTTTGCTTTATTAATTAGATGCAGTCTTGAGGCAATGCTGATAAAAGCATCATCCAAAGCCAAATAAGCCGTTAAGCCTTGCGATATTTGCATGTCGACATTTGAACCGTTTAACCAGTGTTCCGCATGAATCTGAATAGGCGGTTGTTTATTTGATTGATTCATAGGCAAACTACACCCCGTCAACGTAATGAGTGCTAAAGAAAACATGACAGCATGAATGAATGGTTTAATTAGCATAATTATTATGGCGTCATTAAGTTATAAGTACATATTATCATCATGTTAAAGGTTGAATCTGATAATAAAAAGCGGTTACTGTAGCTCATCTGTTAAAGAACTAAATAAAGGTAGCTCTCTTATGAAATCACGTGCAGCAGTCGCATTCGGTCCCGGTGAACCGCTTCAAATTGTCGAGCTGGATGTTGCTCCACCAAAAGCGGGTGAAGTTTTGGTTAAAATTACCCATACAGGTGTGTGCCATACCGATGCGTTTACTTTGTCGGGTGATGATCCTGAAGGTGTATTTCCAGCGGTACTGGGTCATGAAGGTGCCGGTATTGTGATTGAAGTGGGTGAAGGTGTGACCAGTGTCAAACCGGGTGATCATGTCATTCCACTTTATACGGCTGAATGTGGCGAGTGTTTATTCTGTAAATCTGGAAAAACCAATCTTTGTGTGGCTGTTCGTGCGACTCAAGGTAAAGGTGTGATGCCTGATGGTACGACACGTTTTTCTTATAATGGTCAGCCTATTTATCATTACATGGGTTGTTCAACCTTTAGTGAATATACCGTAGTTGCTGAAGTATCTTTGGCGAAGATTCATCCTGATGCAAATCCTGAACATGTATGTTTATTGGGTTGTGGCGTAACCACAGGCATTGGTGCTGTGCATAACACGGCCAAAGTACAAGAAGGTGATTCAGTCGCAGTCTTCGGTTTAGGCGGCATTGGTCTTGCTGTGGTGCAAGGCGCGCGTCAAGCCAAAGCAGGCCGTATTATTGTAATTGACATGAACCCAGAAAAATTCAAACTGGCTGAAGAGTTTGGTGCGACTGACTTCTTAAATCCAAAAGATTACGACAAGCCGATTCAACAAGTGATTGTAGAAATGACAGACTGGGGCGTAGACCATTCATTTGAATGTATTGGTAATGTCAATGTTATGCGTTCAGCACTTGAATGTGCGCACCGTGGTTGGGGACAATCGGTGATTATTGGTGTGGCAGGTTCGGGTCAGGAAATTTCGACTCGCCCATTCCAATTGGTCACTGGTCGTACTTGGAAAGGCACGGCATTCGGTGGTGTGAAAGGTCGCTCTCAACTTCCAGGTATGGTTGAAGATGCAATGAAAGGTGATATTCAGCTTGAACCTTTTGTCACGCATACCATGGGGCTAGATCAAATTAATGAAGCTTTTGATTTGATGCATGAAGGTAAATCTATTCGTTCAGTGGTGCATTTTCAAGATTGATTTGTACTAAGAATAAAAAACGGGCAGATTGAATGAACTGCCCGTTTTTTATAGCAGCATTATTTTAAACAGTTGCTTTAATGACTTCTGCAATAGATTCAGCTACATAATCAATATTATTTAAGTTTAAACCCGCCGCACACATACGACCGCTACGCACTAAATAGATGGCGTATTTGTCTTTTAAAATATCGACTTGTTCCGCAGTTAAACCTGTATAGCTAAACATGCCTTGTTGTTTAATCAAATAACTAAAGTCATGTTCAGGCAACGCTTGGCTTAATTTTTCATTTAAAATATGACGCATTTTAATGATACGTTCACGCATTTCTTTTAGCTCAGCTTCCCACTGTGCAGTGAGATCCGCATCATTAAGCACGTTATCGACCAATAATGCACCCGTAGTTGCTGGGCTTGAATAGATACGACGTACAGTAGCTTTAAGCTGCCCTAATACTTTTTGTGCCGTGGCTTGATCATCACAGACAAATGTTAAGCCACCAACACGCTCACCATAAAGCGAGAAAATTTTAGAGAATGAATTACTGACAATAAAACTCATGCCTGATTGATCTAAAGCGCGAATCGCATACGCATCTTCTTCTAAACCTTGACCAAAACCTTGATAGGCAATATCTAAAAAGGGAATCAGATCTTGTTTTTTTAATACTTCAATCACTTGATCCCATTCCGCAGGTGTTAAATCCGCACCTGTTGGGTTGTGACAACAAGGGTGTAATAACACAATGCTTTTAGCAGGAAGTTTGCTTAACTTTTCCAGCATTTCAGCAACATTTACACCGTTGGTTGCAGCATCAAAGTAAGGGTAGAAGTGCGAGTGAATCCCTGCGCCATTAAAGATCGCAATATGGTTTTCCCAAGTCGGTTGGCTGACCCAAACGTCAGATTCAGGGAAATATTTTTTTAAGAAATCTGCACCCACTTTAAGCGCGCCAGAGCCACCCAAAGTTTGAATGGTCACCGCACGACCCTCTAGGCGAGCTTGGCTATGTTCGCCTAAAACAAGCGCTTGAGTTGCTGCATTATAAGATTTCAAACCATCCATCGGTAAATAGAGTTTGACCTTATTATTGCTTGGTTCAATGTTTTTATATGCGGCTTTAATGGCATTTAACTGCGGAACAATGTTATCTTCATTGTAATAAAGCCCAATACTTAAATTAACTTTTTGTGTCCGTTCATCTTTACCAAACTCTTCCATCAAAGAAAGAATCGGATCACCTGCATAAGTATCAACATGTTGAAACATGAATACATCCTTCATTATATGTAGTAAACAAATTAAGCTTTTGCTATCGACGGTATTTTATCTTTTAATGCCAATGGATTGTCTGTTATTTTTCTTTTCAAAGAAATAAACCGTCCAATCATAATGTAATGCCTGAAAGTTATTCTAAGATCAATGAGTGAGAATATGCTTTAGCCTTATTTATATAGTTGAAATGAATCTGAAATTCGACATTTTTCTATAAAACTTGGATCATGAGAGACCAAGATTACAGCGCCTTTATATTCAGAAATGGCGTGAGCGAGTACATCTCTGGATTCAATGTCTAAATGATTTTCTGGTTCATCCAGTAACAATAAATCAATTTTTTGTGCAGATTGACTGATAGCGAGCAAAGCGACTTTTAATTGCTCACCACCACTTAAACAAGTCAGAGGAATCTGAGATTTTTCACCTCGAATCCGAAGTTGGCCAAGTAAATTCCGCCATTCAACTTCATTTATTGATGGATTGGCGTGTTTAAGATTATCCACAGCATTTAGCTCAAAATTGAGGAAACTAAAGTTTTGATCTAAATAAAAACTGTTGCCAAAGAATATGATTTCGGCAGTGTGAGTACAAGCCTGATAAGCCAGCATTTTAAGCAAGGTAGATTTACCAATACCATTTTCACCTTGTAGAAGCAGTTTCTGTCCTGCATTTAAAGCGAAATTGATTTTTTGTTTTGTGCCAAAAGCTAAAATTAGCCGATTTATTCTTAAAATTTCACCGCTTTTAATACTGTTATTAAAAAAGTGAAATTGTTGTGCTTTGACTGTTTCAAGCTGAACTTTTTTATCCTTTAATGTTTTAGTTGCTTCGTTTAATTGACGAGATTGTTGCTGCTGCAAGGATGATAAACTTTGCCCCGCTTGTTCTTTTTTAAAGTCCAACAAAATTTTGGCCTGAGAATTGGTATCGCGTAATTTATTGCCTGCACGTTGTCTTTTTTGTGTTTTCATTAAATTTTGCTGCTGCTGATTTTTTAGCTGCTTTAACTCTCTTTTCTCTTGTTGAACAGAGTGTTCCAGCGCTTGAGTTTGTAACTGAGAGTGCTCAAAATGGTGAGTATAGTTGCCGTTAGAGTGTGACAAGCCATGTTCATTTAAAACATATATATGCTGCATTTCATCCAATAAACGGCGGTCATGACTAATAATTAAAGCACCTGATGAATACTGATTAAGACATGAGATCAACCACGATCTTGATTCAGAATCCAAATGATTGCTTGGTTCATCTAACAGCAAATAATGATCTTTTAATAAAAATAAACGGCAGAGTGCTAATTTAGTTTTTTGTCCTTCACTTAATAGCATCACTGGGAAATCTAAATCTGTAGGTAAGTTTGCTTGTTGTAATTGCATTAGCCACAATTGCGGTAAATGCCAAAAATTTTCTGCGCGCTCATAGTCATCAAACGTAGCTGTTCCTTGCTCAATACGTTTAAAGGTTTGATGGTATTGTTCCACATCTAAAGCTTCAGCAATTGTTTGTACATCAAGCCGATGTAATTGCTTTAAATACGCATGTGGCATTTGCCAAAAAATTTGTCCTGCAAAAGGAAGGTGGTCGGGTTGTTGATGCAGTATTTGCATCATGACAGACTTGCCCTGACCATTTCGACCTATGAGCGCAGAGTTTTGTTGCGAAAAAAGTGAAAAATCAAGATCATGAAAAAGTGTTTTCGTAGGGAACTCTACACCAAGTTGAGATATTACACATGCCTGTTGGGTCATAAGAACCTCATATAACAGGATGGGCAAAATAAAAAATTAATTCTAAAAATACACGCAGAAGTAATTAGCCTATTTTGCACATCAAAAAAATACAGAAAAATTTGATGGAAAAAAGGACTTACTTCATTGGCGTGTTGCTCGGTATAAAGGTATAAAAATGAGGATTACATGTATTTTAATAGTTTTTATAAATAGGTCAAGTTTTATGCTAATAGCCGTTTTTTAAACAATATATAAGTAAAGATTAACTGATTTATGTATTTTTATTTTGTATAAAACTATTGTCAAATGTATAAATACAGCGTATTTTTATCTCAAGACACATACTTTTTTGAAGAAATAAAGATGTTAAAGCAACCAGCAATCTCAAACGCGACTTATTATTTTTGGCAATTTAGATAATTGCCTGAATGCGTTCGGGCAAAAAATGGTTGCCCACCAAGTTAATACCTGATCGGCAACCCTGATCAGGTTTTTTTATGCTTTATTTTTTTATACTTTTTGGAGTTACCTCATGAAAACATTAACTTATTCATATTTTAGCAACTTTTATTGGTTTTACTTTAATCAAATGATGACGCAATCCATTAGACCCATAACGCTCAAATAAAAGATTGGACTGAGAAAACAGTCCCTAGGAAAGTTTCATGAATGCTTTAAATACTGCTTTACAACAGACTCAAACGACTACAAAAGAAACCATCTTAAGCTTGCCTCATCAATTGAAGGCACAATTGCCTTTGTCTACAAAATTGGCGCAACAAATTGCCGATCAGCGTCAGACAATTCAAAATATTTTAGAAGGCAAAGATCATCGTTTGATGATTGTGACAGGTCCATGTTCAATTCATGACCCCATTTCTGCACTTGAATATGCTCGAAAATTACAACAATTACAAAGCCAAGTCTCAGATCAAATTTTCCTCGTTATGCGTGCATATATTGAAAAACCACGTACCACGATTGGTTGGAAAGGTTTTCTATATGACCCAAATTTAGATAATTCATCGAATATGCAATTGGGCTTAGAAAAATCACGTGAGTTATATTTACAAATTATCGACATGGGCTTGCCGATTGCAGCTGAAATTTTAAGCCCTATGGCAACGGCTTATTTCGATGACTTACTGGCTTGGGGTGCAATTGGTGCACGTACCAGTGAATCACAAATTCATCGTGAAATTTCAAGCCACATGCCGTACAGCATTGGTTTTAAAAATGGCACGGATGGCTCAATTCAAATTGCACTTGATGCGATTCAATCTGCATCTCACTCACACCAGTTCATGGGCATGAGCCAGTCTGGTTTACCTTGTATTTTGGAATCACAAGGCAATAGAGCAGCACACTTGATTTTACGTGGTGCAAATTCAGGTCCTAATTATCAATTGGCTGAAATTGAAAAAATTAAAGAAAAAAACAAAGCTGAATTACCCGCTTTAGTGATTGATTGTAGTCACGGTAACAGTCATAAAAACCCATTAGTACAAGCTGAAGTATTACGTACCATTGTGGCTGAACGTGTACACACCAATGTGCGTGGTGTGATGTTAGAAAGTTATTTGGTTGATGGTCAGCAAAAAATTTCATGTGATATGACTTATGGGCAATCTGTAACAGATGGTTGTTTAGGTTGGGATAAAACACATCAAATTTTATTGGACGTTGCAGATTCATTACGTATTTCTCAATTGAAACGTAGTGCTTAATACGACTAAAAACATGGTTATGTTGCAATGAAGCTCTTTTAAAAGGGCTTCATTCTTTTAAATCTGTCCATTTATGTTAGATGTTTAAATTTAGATCACGACTTTGTTGATGCTATATACAATTTTTCAAAATTCTTTTAACCAATTAAAATTAACAAATTTGAGTCATCGCGCTTCTTTATGCACAATATTAAAAATTGATACTAAGTAATAACTAATTGTTTAATAAATACATAACTAACGATATGCAATTGTTATTTAGTACTTTAAATAATGTTTAATGGGGAAAAATATGTACAGTGCCGAATTATTGGAAGAAGCGCGTAAAATAATATTTCATATGCTGACCAAAGTTGTGGAATATGGCGGGTCTGACTTATTTATTTCAGCAGATTTCCCACCGAGTATTAAGCATCAAGGATTGATGAAACCGATTGGGCAACAGGCTTTAACTGCCGATAAAACTAAATTATTTGCTTATAGCTTAATGAATGAGACTCAACGACAGGAATTTGAAAAAGAACTTGAGTGTAATTTTGCCATTAGTGTTCCGAATGTTTCACGTTTTCGTATTAATGTGTTCCAACAACAATTACAAGTGGGTATGGTCATTCGTACCATTACCGCAGAAATTCCAAATTTTGCCCAGTTAAAATTACCAGAATCACTCAAAGATGTGATGATGGCAAAAAGGGGCTTGGTGCTTGTCGTAGGTGCAACAGGTTCGGGTAAATCCACATCTTTAGCAGCCATGATTGATCATCGTAATGAAAATTCAGCAGGGCATATTATTACGGTTGAAGATCCCGTTGAATATGTGCATAAACATAAGAAGTCGATGATTACCCACCGCGAAGTGGGAGTCGATAGTCATTCATGGCACAATGCTTTGAAAAATACTTTACGCCAAGCACCTGATGTAATTTTGATTGGCGAAATCCGTGATACTGAAACCATGGAACACGCCATTGCCTTTGCTGAAACAGGGCATTTATGTTTAGGCACTTTGCATGCCAATAATGCCAATCAAGCACTAGATCGAATTATTAACTTTTTCCCTGAAGAACGAAAAAATCAATTGTTGATGGATTTATCTTCAAATATGAAAGCGATTATTTCTCAGCGTTTAGTCCGTACTCAAGATGGTCGTGGACGTCGTGCAGCTATTGAAATTTTGCTCAATACACCATTGATTGGCGATAACATTCTTAAAGGTCAGCTTCATGAACTCAAAGAAATCATGAAAAAGTCACGTGAACTGGGTATGCAAACCTTCGATCAGGCTTTATTTGATCTTTATAATGAGGGTTCAATCAGTTATGAAGAAGCCTTGCGTAATGCTGACTCTATGAATGAATTACGTTTACAGATTAAATTAAAAAGTACCCGACAGGATCAAGCCGCTGCAACTCCAGCTTCATCATTTAGCATGAAACAAGAAGGTGATATTGATGAAAGTGATGCAAAACAAGAGTCTGTGACTTCCAGTTAAAAAATCAATTTTTTAGTGTGTTGATTTATTGAATGGGCATGATTCAAATCTTGGATCATGCCCAGTTTATTTAGATTTCGAGATGAAGCAATTTACGACACCAAAAATGTTCAATTGTTTGCAATAATTCGACTTCATCTGCACGATCATGGCTTTACATGATTAAAATGCTTTCGGTTGATCTACATATAATTTATAAAATACTAAGCTTAATGCGGTAATAAATGCACAAAGTAAATAGGCAAAGCTATAGCTGTGCTGAGCAATGACAAGACCCAATAAAATTGATCCAATTGCAATGCCTAAGTCATAACAGGTAAAAAAAGTAGATGTTGCATGCCCAATTCGATCTTTCGCTGAACGCTGAATAGAAATGGTTTGTAAACAAGGTTGAGCTGAACCAAAACCTATTCCGACAAATATCGCAGCAATCATCAAACCAGCGACTGAAGTGATTTGACTTAAAATGATTAGCCCAATTGAGAACAAGGCAATAGCAGGATAAACCACATAATTTGCACCTTTTTGATCATAAATTTTTCCCGTAATGGGTCGTAAACTCATCATTGAAATTGCAAAGACCACAAAAAATAAACTGGCGTAGGGCAGTAAATTTTTTGATTCCGCAAATGTTGAAATAAACGACATAATACTGGCATAAGAAAAGGAGATGATCATTGCCATAATTGAAACAGGGAGTGCTTTTTTTTCAACAAAATCTTGTAGTGTTAAACGGTGCTTTACTTGAGTGATTGCCGATTTAGTTTCTACTGGAATTGGAATCATGAAGCAAAAAATGAAACCGAGGCAAATAATTGCAGCAAGAATTCCTGCAACTGTGGTGTATGCAAAGGGTTGAATCAAAGTCAGACCGAGTAATGGCCCAAGGACAATCCCTAAATTAATCGACATGACAAAATATCCCATGCCTTCACCTTTACGTTTTGCAGGAATAAAGTCATGAGCAATCGGGACGGCCACAGTGGTTAAAATACTAAACCAAATTCCATGCAAGAATCGAATGACCAAGAGAATGGTCAGATTATCTGCGAATAAATAGGCAAAAGAGAATAGACAAAATAAGGCTTCGGAAATGTAGAGTGTTTTTTTACGTCCAAATTTCTCAATGATTAATCCACTAAACGGACGAACTGCAATGGATGATGCCATGAATAAGGTCATGGCTAGCCCCGCTTGTGCTAACGTGCCATGTAATTCATTTAAAATATAAATCGGCAAGATAGTCGTTTGTGCAAAATAAAACACAAACAAAAAAAGGTTATTGGCTAGACATAGAATAAATGATTTATTCCACAGTTGTTCGGCATTCTCTGAAGACATAATTTACCTAGATAATCATAAGTGATATACGGCTGATGAGGCTTATCAAACAATTATTTTTAAGCTAGGAAGATCATTGTTGTTATGATTAGAGATAAGTCAAATCGATGTTAGACGCTATAAATCTTAAATTGTTTTTGTTGAAAAGTATATCTTTTAAAGAATTATGAATTGAAATGTAGAAAAATTAATAATTATTTTTGGAAAAAAATCACATTATGATTTTTTATAATGATTTTTATGTTTCTGCATAAATAAAAAATCAGCCATAAAGGCTGATTTTTGATGCTGAAGACTTAGGTTATAAGCCTGCTTCATATTCACTGCTTGAGAGTAATTTTTCTATATCTGCTATGTTGTTTGGCTTAATTTTATAAATCCAGCCCTTACCATATGGATCATCATTGACAAAGTCTGGATCATCTTCAAGGCTTGAATTCACTTCAACCACTTCACCTGAAATCGGTGCATGAATATCAGACGCTGTTTTCACCGATTCGACCACACCTGTTTGCTGACCTGCGGTAATTTGCTGACCGAGTTCAGGTGCTTCTACATACACTAAATCGCCTAATGCATCCTGTGCATGGTCAGAAATACCTGTAATGACCAGATCACCTTCAATTTTGACCCATTCGTGAGTACTTGCATACTTCAATTCTGAAGGATGATTCATTGATGACTCCTTTAAAATATTCAAATCATTTTTTCCATGTTTTATACATGTTTTTTGATCAAAACGAAAGTTTATAAATAAGGATCTTTACGCCAATTGCTTGGGCTACGACCACTCCAACGCTTAAATGCCCGACTAAAATTGGCAACATCACTGTAGCCAAGTTCATCTGCAATGAGTTCCAAGGTGTAATCTGTTCGTGACAGGAGCGATGTAGCATGACGATAGCGGACTTCATCGACTAAGGTTGAAAAAGAAGTTCCTTCGGCAGCCAACTGACGTTTTAAAGTCCGATCAGACATATGTAAACGGTCTGCGACATTTTCAATACTTAAATAATGTTGTTCTGAATTGGTCAAAATGTCGCGTACTCGCATGGCTAGGCGTCGGCGTTCACCTAATGCAGACAATTCAGCTTCACATTGATTAATCGCAATTTGACTGGCAATTGGGTCGGCATTCACCATTTTAAAACTGAGGTATTTTTTATCAAAACTTGACAATAAATGTGGCTGTTCAAAACGGAAGTTATGTGATGGAAACTTAGTGATATAGCGTTCAAAACCAGAGGGTTGAGCAAAATCAAAATCTATATCACCCGATAAATCATCACAACTTGTTAAAGCTTTTGCCATAGTAATGATGCCAAAAGTCAGAGCAATGGTAATTTCTGTCCGTAAAGGCTCAATATCAAAATCACATTGTAATTGCAGCGTTGCTTTCTCGCCGAAGGTGGAAAAATAAAGCTGTAGAAAAGGCATTCGAAGTTGAATAAAGCGATTGGCTAACACCAAAGCATCCGTAATATCATGTGCAGTCATAATGGCATAGCCAATAAAACCATGAATCGAGATTCGCATTTGCGTACCTAAATGAAAACCTAGAGTCGGTTCTCCTGTTAAGCGTAATGCATGTTTCACCAACTCATTTGCAACCGATGTCGGAATGCGAAAATTTGGATCTGCCAATAGCTCACTGGTTAAATGAAAGGGTGTAAACAATGCTTCGGCATTGTAGCCCCAACGAGACACGACATCTAAGAGGAGCAGACCGTAAACACCGGGGATTCCTTGATCTTGTTTTGGAGAAATCGTTTTCATGCGCTATCCATTGCACTTTCGTTGTTTTTCTATTTGTTGATTTTCATATTGGCATGAAAAAAAACAGTATTCTATTAAAATTGTTCGACAATTATTTTTAAAGTCTTCAAATTAAGCCGCTTTAAATTCTTTTTTAAAGACCACAATTTTTGTCGTAGAAATTAATAAAACATCATTATTTTGATTTAATGTTTGTGTTACATAGGTCACGATAGCGCGATCAGTTTTGGTTTTTGATGGCGTAATCGCAACAATTTCAACTTCAACATGAATTTTATCGTTAGGACGAGTTGGTCTTGGCCAGCGAATACTGGATTCTGAACCAATCAGTCCATAAGCAACAGGAAAACATTCTGTCCATAAGCGCATTGTTACCGCAGAAGTGTGCCATCCACTTGCGGCAATACCTTGAAAAATAGGATGTACTTTGGCTTGATCTTCATCAGTGTGAAAAACTTGTGGATCATAAGCATGGGCAAATTGTTTAATTTCTTCTAATGTCATTTCATATTCACGACTAATGAAACAATCACCCAGTTTTATATCTTCTAAATACAACATTAATCCAATTCCTTTTTCTTCAAAGCTTGTTGCTCGATTAAAAAACTGCCTGTTTGTCTTTGCCATAAATGGGCATAAATTCCACCTAGCGCGACCAGTTCATCATGCGTACCTTGTTCCGCAATATGTCCTTGATCTAATACAATCAAGCGGTCCATTTGTGCAATGGTTGAAAGTCGATGCGCAATTGCGATGACTGTTTTCCCTTTCATTAATTCATCCAAACTGGATTGAATTGCAGCTTCAACTTCAGAGTCTAAAGCACTGGTGGCTTCATCTAAAATTAAAATAGGTGCATCTTTTAAAAATACGCGTGCGATTGCAATGCGTTGACGTTGCCCACCAGAGAGTTTTACACCGCGTTCACCAACATAGGCTTCATAACCCGATTTACCCCGTAAATCGGTGAGTTGAGGAATAAAATCTTCTGCTTTGGCTTTGCGAACAGCTTCAAACATTTGTTCATCTGTTGCATCGGGACGACCATATTTAATATTTTCAGCCACGGTACGGTGTAATAAAGAGGTGTCTTGGGTCACCAAGGCAATACTTTTACGCAAACTATCTTGGGTTACATCTTGAATGTTTTGACCATCAATCGAAATACGACCTTGGTTAATCTCATAAAAATGCAATAACAATTGAATTAAAGTTGATTTTCCTGCTCCAGAACGACCAACGATACCAATTTTTTCACCCGGTTTGATGGTTAAATTTAAATGATCAATCACATTTTTATTGTTATAAGCAAAGCTGACATCTTCAAATTTGATTTCACCTTGTGGCACTTGTAATGGGGCAGCATCTTTTTTGTCTTGGATGTTAATAGGACGACCCAGTGTTTTCATGCCATCTTGAATGGTTCCGACATTTTCAAAGAGTGCGGATGTTTGCCACATCATAAATTCTGCAATGCTATTAAGTTTTAAAATCATGGCTGTTGTTGCCGCAATAATCCCCAATTCCGCTTGCCCATTGATCCAAAGCCAAATGGCTGTGCCTAAAACACCAACATATAAAACTACACTTAATAAGTTGATGCTGATTTCATACTGCACCCCTAAACGCATTTGTTGATAAACCGTGGTCATAAACCCTTGCATAGATTCTTTGGCATATTGGCTTTCATGACCCGCATGGGCAAATAATTTAACGGTTTGAATGTTTGTGTAAGCATCGGTTACGCGCCCCGTCATGACTGCACGAGCATCGGCTTGTTTATTGGAAATTCGGCTTAAACGAGGAATGAAAAAACAAGCAGCTGCAATAAACAGCACCAACCAAAGCATTAGAGGCAAAATCAACATTGGGGAAATTGCGCCCAATACAAAGCTAATGGTCACAAAATAGATCACGACATAAGCCAGCATGTCACCTAAAATCACCCAAAATTCACGTACTGCGAGCGAAGTTTGCATAACTTTGGCAGATAGGCGACCAGCAAAATCATTATGGAAAAAATCCAAACTTTGTTGTAGTAATAAATTATGAAAGCGCCAGCGCAGGCGCATTGGAAAGGTGCTGTAAAGAATTTGATGTTTAATAATTGATTGAAAACTTGCAAAGAAAATATTGGCAAAAAGAATACAGGTCAAAAGGGTCAAATTTTGTGTATGTTCAGCTAAGAAAGTTTCAGGTTGACTTTTGCTTAACCAGTTGACTAAATCGCCAATTTTTGCATAAAGTACTGCTTCAAAGCTCGCAGCTCCAGCAGTACATAATACCAGCAACAATAAATAGGGGCGAACACCTGTTGCAGCTTGCCAAACAAAAGGGAAGAAACGGGTTGGAAGGGGTTCGGTTAAACCTTTAGATGGATAAGGATCGACGAGTTTTTCAAACCACTTCAACATAAGTTACACCTTTAAATCTTAATAATATTAAATTTCAGTAATTTACAATTTTCATATTAAAAACAATAATTTGATTCATAGCTTACTACACGTTTGAACCTGTGTGAACACCGATTTTGCTGCGCGAACGTATTTATATTTGCCCCCTAATTTGCCCCATAATGGAAAAATTACGAAAGGGGCAAATTTATGGGTTCAATTTTCACTAGAACACTGTCAGACGGGACTTTGCGATACAGAGCTGTGATTCGTATTCAACGCAAAGACTATCCAGCGTTTAGAGAAAGTAAAACATTCACTACAAAGCGCATTGCAGAAAAGTGGGTCAAAAAACGTGAAGTCTAAATTGAGAACAACCCAGAAATTTTGAACGGTAATCAACATGAGAAAAGCATCATGCTTTCTGATGCAATAGACTTATACCTGAATGAAACGGAAGGGGTCTATAGTAAAACAAAAGTAAATGCCTTAAAGCTGATCAAGAAATTTCCAGTCGCTAAAAAGTCTATCATGAAATTAAGTAGTATGGATTTGTCCAACCATGTTGCATTAAGGAAAACGTACTGTCCGAAAGTGCGGGTTAGTCTAGTAGTACAAAGTATTATCTTTATGAATTGCTGCAAAGAAGTGTATTGAATCATGCTTCTGTGATGTGGAAAATGCCAATAGATGTTAAACAAATTTGACCGTACAACAGTACAGCTTTGTTATCAAAGTAAGCCGATGATTCAAACGATGGAAGCATCCGCTTAAACAGGATTTAGGTTACTTAAAAAATTTAATCTTTTCAAAAACTTTAAGACTTAATCTTTTTCTTATGCGCGTACATTTGCTCATCTGCTTCTTGCAGTGTTTTTAATAATCCATTAAGAGGGTTGCGCATAGCAAGACCAATAGCAGCACTAATATTAGCTTCTGCAAAAACTTGAAGCACTCTGTTTACTAAGTTTTCTGCATTTACTTGATTATTTTCAATACTGAGAATCGCAAATTCATCTCCACCCAAACGAGCCACAATATCATTACTGCGTACACAACCTTTTAAAGCCGTTGCTGCCTTTTGAATGAGTTCATCACCCGCAGTATGTCCCAAACTATCGTTTATAGTTTTCAAATTATTAAGATCAATCATTAAAATTGCAGTAGGATGTCCATAACGTTTACAACGTTCTTCCTCTAAACTAATTAAGTTATCCCATGC
The DNA here is from genome assembly GCF_002135425.1 of Acinetobacter sp. ANC 4654. Classification (NCBI taxonomy): domain Bacteria; kingdom Pseudomonadati; phylum Pseudomonadota; class Gammaproteobacteria; order Moraxellales; family Moraxellaceae; genus Acinetobacter; species Acinetobacter sp. ANC 4654. Next base: position 16,526 of record NZ_NEGL01000009.1, on the reverse strand, counting down.
CCTACGGTTGAATAATCCAGTCAATGAATCACTTAGAGCTTCTTCTTTAAAGCGTTCACGTTGGCGTATTTGTTCAACTTCTCGTAATTCTCCTTGTAAAATATAACTTAGCATTTGACCTAATAGATCAATTAGTCCGGCTTCTTTTATTATTGCCTCTGATTGAGGTTTGGGATCAATCGCGCAGAGCGTACCAAAAAGAGAACCATCTTCTTTTGTGAGCGGTTGGCCAATATATGCCTTGATCTCTACCTGCTTACCTATGGGTGCATTAACGTAAAGTGGAATATCCTCTGATCGGGGAGCAATTCGGGGTGCTTTGCCTTGTACCATCTGAGAACAGAAAGAGTCAGCCCAACGAAATACTTGACCGGGTTGAACGTTATATCCATTATCTTCACTTTGAAGCACAATCCAATCATCACCCTCAGTACGAGTAATCATCCATAAATTAAAACCAAATTTTTGATATAAAAATTTTAAAACAGCCTGACCAGCTTCTTCGAAGTTTTTAAATTCAGCACTATTCATCTAATTATCCTGCCATTAATAGTAAAAATTAATATCAAAAAAATGATTTAGTATTTTCCTAGCAATACTTTTCATGTTTTAAACAAAAAAATTGAATCCAGATTTATTTTATCAAATATTATTAAAGAAAATAGTGCAAGTAAAATAGATAAGATTCTAAAAATAATAGCTTAATATTGAATTTTAGCAAATTCATATACTTTGACTGATTCAGATAGCGTTACTTCCTCTAATTGCTTTTAGCAGTTTGTGATAAGAAGTGCAAGAAGTAGAGTCGACAGTATTTTACTCTCATCATTTTGATTTTATTGAATTGAGAATTATAAAGAAAAATTGATAAAAGAAAATCCACATCAAAGTAGATTTGAAAATTCCATTTTTAAAATCAGCGCTTTTTATTGTACATAGTAATAAGAATAATAATGACAATAGCGATGATTAGTGAGATGAAGGCTGTTTCCATTTTCATATATTCACCACGTTCTTGTGCTGTGTATAAATTTTATCAGGTTTGAAACGGATAGTGGAAGATATTAAAAAATCACCAAATTGGGCTTTGTGGGATTTAATACTATCTATCGTATTAAAGGGAGGTGTTGTTATAGGGTATTTATATAGTATTAATGTTAATAAGATATTGATATTAAATAAAATAAATTAAAAAATTGTTATTGCAGACTAGATTTTATTTTGTCTTAGCCTGATCGTAATTAAACAGTATGATAATCAAAAGAAATCCTAATTTTGACTAAAAAGTAATATTCTGATTTGAATTTTTGTTTAATCTCTTAATTTAGTTATCAACTATATATTTAATTTTAATGAAATTATTGTCTTTGTAAAAAAAATAATTGTTATAATCGCGCACACTTTGCGCACAACTGTGCTTCTTTTTCCACTGAATTGTAATATCTTTTTATGAACCTTAAATTTATTGGTGCTGTTGCACTACTCCTTGGACTCATTAATCCATTATCTGCTATGCCTTTTGATCCATTAATTGGTACATGGAAGGTTATAGATGACTATACTGGTTATTATATCTCAGATATCGTGATCCGTAAGAATTCAAAAACACAGCAATATAGTGCTGTCATTACTAAAAACTATCCTTTACCAGGTACACCAATGACTGACGTGTGTACCAAATGTCAGGGTGCACTGAAGAATCAGCCGATTTTTGGAATGGAGGCGCTAAAAGGGCTTGTTGCAGATGCCAGTAATCAGCAATTCAGCAAAGGAGTGTGGGTCAACCCACAGGATGGGCGAGTATATAATATTGATGCCCGGCTAAATGCTTCAGGAGATCAAATAAAAGTCCAAGGTAAAGCTAAAAATAGCAATACTGTTAGCAATATGATTTGGAAGAAACTCTGATATTACTTTCATTAATCAATGGTTTAAAAATAAAAGTCATCTAAATAGAAAAACCACCTAATTTCATCATTGGGTGGTTTTATTTTTCATGAGGCATAAGTGAGTTTATATTTCTCTTTATAATAATCTAAAGCAATATTTAGATATAGTTCAAGTTAGTACAGTATTAATTAAGAAAACTAATTTATATAATACAATAACTTGTGTTTATTATTTTACATCATTCAGGGTTAAGTGGTTTTAAATATTTACTGCTAGATTCAATAATTAATTTTTTGAAAGTCGAGACTTTATCACTGTCACAAGCAATAATCATTAAATCTCCAGTTTTTCCAAAGCCTTTGATGATTCAGCCTTTAGAGTAGTTAAAACTGTAGTCAACTAATCTCTATTGGCTCAATACTCTAATAATAAATTACAACCAGTTATGATTGAATTGATCTAGACAATTAAAAAGGGTTGAGATGATCTTTTCGAACATGATAAGAATGGTGTGCAGGAGAAGATCTTAATTGACCCTAAAAAATCAAAGAAGAAATGATCTGAGTAAACAACCTTGCTAAAAGATGAAAATAGCAAGATAGACAATTAGGCTTTTTAGATGATACTGGATTAGGTTGATTTATGGTGTGCAAGAGCATCCTTTGTTTTTCGGTACATAGATTTACATCTCATACAAAAAATAATCTAAGTTGAGGTGTAAAGCTATAAGAATGGGTGGTAGTGTTTATATTCCTATGTTTTTTGTTTTGAGGTGAGTAATGAAACTGTTAGCTCTAATTGGTGCAGGTGTGGCAGCGGGATATTGCTATAAGAAGATGAAGAATAGGAAGCAAAATCCAAAAAATGCTCAGCTTGATGAAAGCACTAAAAATTCTCAGTTAGATGAAAATGTTAAGGTTGAGAACATTACTGTGTAATTTCTTTAAAGTAACCTCACTAATAAGTGTGATTTTAATTAGCGATTCTCAGATTTATATAGTAACAAAAGCTCTGTCAGTAGATCGTAATGCCAGTCAGTTAAGAAATTGACTGGTTTTTTATTTTAAATTCATGATTTTATTCGATACGCGGAAACGTCATCCGCAACTTGAGCCATAAATAAAGCACGGCTTTATTTTGCAGCGCAAGGCAAGACTACTTTGAAAAGTACAGTTTCTGCGATTTATTAGGGTCTATTGACATTTCATATAAGTGCCTGATTTTATATAAATACCAATCCATATGATCATTGCTTGTTTTTGTATTGGATTTCTTTGGAATATTGGCTTTTGTTTTAGTGACTTTAATTTGATTCCTTAATGGTTCTGAGTCATAACCTTTATCAGCACACAGTATTTCCGTCTGCTCTAAATCTAATAATGTCACGAGATCAGGTGCAATTTTAACATCATGTGTTGTCCCATCGCTTATAATAAACGCTATTGGATGACCATTTGAATCAACAGCTAAATGAATTTTAGAGCTATTCCCACCAATGCTACGAGCAATATCTTGATCTTTAATTCCAGTCGAATGTTGATGTGCTCTGACGTGTGTAGCATCAATAAAGACCCATTATAAGTCAGCATTCATTGATAGTAATTTAAATATATTTAATAACTTAGAGTGTTTAGACCATCGATTAAACTTCTTAAAGATAGAATTTGAGTTACCAAAATATTCAGGTAAATCTCGGCAAGGACAACCTGTACGAATTCGATAAAGGATTGCTTCAATAAATAAACGTAAGTTTGGTTTGAGATAAATATTAAAATCACGGAAAATAGGCGTTAACTTAGACCAGTGTTGATCAGTCAGCATTGTATGGGGCATAGCGAGCAGTAAATTTGGTTTGGCGATTGAATTTTACTGCCTCTCTATTTTTTTGAACAGCAAATGTCAACAGACCCTAATAAAGTAGGTCGTTCTTTATAGGATTAACAAACTAAATGATGCTGTGATTTTTAATGAGGTCATGGCTTTATATTTCTAAACCATATACCAATTAAGAATAGCAACGAAAGTTGAGTAATTGATCAGGTTTTTTTGATCTTTATGGTAAATTAATTGCACAATTAAAAATTAGGATGATCGTTGTGAAAGAAGTATTAGAAGAATATCGTATTGAAAGAGCTAAGCTGGAAGATGAAATTCAAGAGTTTCTTACTCAAAAAATTGCTGATTTTAAAGAAAAAACTGGCGCTGAAGTTATTCATTTGGATGTAAACATTGAATTACTCGATGATCACGATGCAAATGCTTTTATTGAAAGTGTATTTATTGGTACTGATTTATAGTAGATATCTTTCATAAATCAAAAAACGAGCATCTTTTTGGCGATTATATGCACCCTTAATTTTGCAGAATTCATGCATAATCTACGTATGAAATATATCGATTCAAAAAAGCTTTCTGACACACAGTTTAAACGATACACAGGCTTTCTTTCTCAACTTTTTATTTAATGGTTGAGCAACTAAAAAAGCATGTGCCTGCTAAAGGTAGACCCTCTAAATTAGGATTGGAAGATCAAATACTTCTGTGTCTAAGCTATTGGCGTGAATACTGAACTTTATTTCATGTTGCCACAAGCTATGGTGTTTCAGAACCGACTGCCTCTAGAGTTGTCCGAAATGTAGAGGACTGCTTGATTCAGTCTAATCTTTTTAATTTACCGAAGAATTTACCTCAAGGTGAAGGCTTTGATTGGAATGTTGTCATTGTGGATGCAACAGAAATACCTGTACAGCGTTCCAAAAAAAACAGAAGCACAGCTATAGTGGTAAGAAAAAAGTCATACATTCAAAGTACAAGCGATTATTCATGCTAAAACACGAGCAATTCTCAGTATATGTATGTGTAAAGGAGCAGTGCATGACTTTGAACTATTCAAAAGAAATCTACACTTAATTCCTAAAGATGCCTTTGTCTTGGCAGATAAAGGTGACCAAGGAATCTATGATATTTACGCAAACAGTTTAATTCCGCTTGAGGCAAAAAAGGCTGTAAATTAGATCCAATTTTGAAAAAATATAATCGTGAAATCAATAAAAGAAGAATAGGCGTAGAACATGTATTTGGTGTACTCAAGACCTTTAAAATACTTGCAGAACGATACCGAAATAGAGGAAAAAGGCTTGGTTTAAGATTTAATTTGATCGCTGGAATTTACAACATGGAACTGTCTAAAAAATGATTTATGAAAGAACTCTAGTTGATAAATAAATAATAAAAGCTCACAAAAATGTGGGCTTTTTAAATAGCTTTCATATTATTGAAATAATTTAACGCTATATTTAGTGAAAATAAATAATTTAAAAATTCTAAAATTACAGCGTAGATTAAACCTATTTATCTTGGGAGAGGTAAGTAGGTTTTTTATTTTGATAAAAGAAAGTATTGAACATATGCATAGGGGATTTGGCAGATCAATCTTTTAATTTCAAGAAAGAATGCTTTAAAGCGAAGGGGGTTGAAGACGTAAAGCTTCAGAATATTGCAAACAGATATGCATTAGATCTCTTGCGAAAGTCATTATTGAAAATTTATCCAGTTTACCAGTGCAGCGATTAAGTTAATGCGTAAACCGAATCTTTTCCGTCTATTTCGATAGCGTTCACTTAATATTCTAAATGTTTTCAATTGACTATTGATGTGTTCGATCACAACTCGTATTTTTCCAATCATTTTATTGTACTTTTTCTCAACAGTAAATAAAGGTAAATTCTTTTTTTTCTTTATTGGCATCAATAATTTAAAGCCATCTTGCTCTAATCCATAGTAACCTAAATCGGTCATAACATATTCACAATGTTTGAATTTCTTAACCGTTTTTCTTGCCAATTTAGTGTCATGCTGACTGCCATTCGATATATCTAGCCCTATGATTTGTTTGCTCTTCGGATGATAGATCACTTGTACTTTTAGCGTATGTTTCTTCTTTTTACCACTGCAGAACTTACTCTGATTTTTTTTTCGGGCGTTCTATTGAACATTCTGTGGCATCAATAATGACCCAGTTAAAGTGTTCGTCTGCTGTGGTAATGCTTCGTTTTGGCAGAGTAAAACGTCTTGATTTCATTAATGCATCTTCAACTTTTTTAATGGTTCGATTCACATTGCTTTCAGCCATATGGTAATTTGCCGCCAATTCCAGTTGAGTACTGTAGTTCCGTAAGTAATTGAGAGTTAATAACAACTGATCCTCTAAATCTAAAGTATGAGGACGACCTGATTTCTTTTTGAGTGATTCTGCTGTTTCTAAAACCTCTACCATTTCAGTAAAAACTTGCCGAGGTACGCCAACCAAGCGTTTGAATTCAGAATCTGAAAAACGGTTTAATTTCTGATATCTCATGAAACTTAGATTGAGGTGGTTTTTACTTTCGCAAGAGGTCTATTATTGATGATAACTTATACTATTTCTGGCTATCGAGTGATTTGAAGCTGTGGGAAGCGACTAATCAGATTGAATTAACTTTAAGAAAGATGAATAATTAAATTTTAAAATTAATCATTAGATATTTTTTGACACTATATATTCATAAAACTAAAGTATAATATTTTTTTAAAATTTTGAGCTTAATCTAAATGCCGAATATTAATATAAAGAAACTAGATAAACTTGTTGGTGATATAGTTTTAAAAAATAAAACGCCTGAAAAAATATTAATTGGCTATAAAGCTTATGGAGAGCTAATGAACGATCGAAATTTTTTTGAAGAAGTAGCTGGCTCAGCTATGGAGCCGAGTAAGAGAAAATATAAGAAGATTAAAATTAAAGTTACTCAAGATGATTATCAGCTTGAAGTGAAGTGTTCAAATTGATATAGCTGTATAATAACGTAAGCTCGCTCATTGATCGGGGTTCATCTTATATGTTTTGAACTAATGGTAAAGTAATATTTTGCCAATGATTTAAAATCAAGTAGATATATAATAATTTATAGAATCTATCGCTATATTTTTTGTTTTTAGTTTCTACCTCCTATCAAGGAGGTATTTTTTTTCTTGAAATTTAGGAAAAACAAATGCTCCAATTCCTCCGTAAATTATTCTGTATTCATGCGTATGAATTCGACTTCGATGATAGTGGATACACCCATGAATGCCGCAAATGCGGTAAAGAGGATTAAGTAGTTCTCGAAATTGCCGAATGTTCTACGGCATAGAAAACCCCGTCATTGGTTTGATGGGGTTTTCTTTTCTATTTTTTCTATCAAGTTTGAGGAAAGTTTCTAGTAAGTTGACTGCTTCTATATTTTATGATGATATTTAATTAAATCAATGTCTTGGTATTTTAGTTTTAACTTTATTCTTGGTTGATATAAGCACGATTTGCATAGAGCTTAGCTTTTACCCCGTGTTGCAATAGCTGATATATATTTATGCCGTTGATATACTAATTTTTACATACGGGTAATGCTGAATTTTAATTTGATCGTTGAATCTACGACAACAACAAAGAGATAAAATGGTTGGTTAATTGAAGAAATAAAGCAAAAACATTGTTCTTAAAATGAATGGCTTTATTTTAATGTTTGTATCTTATATAGGATACATAGCATATTCATTGGTAATCAGTATAAGATTTAAAACATTAATTTAAATTTTTATGTGTTATTTTTATTATAATGTTGTTCTTTATACTAAATAAAGTTGATAGTATATTTATATTTCAAGAGAATTAGAAGGTCTTTAATAATGATAGGATGTATTAGGCTTGTATATGTCAGTAAATTTTATCGTAATGATGATGCCTTTAAATTGGATTTAATGAATATTTTAACTACTTCAATTAACTACAATACTCAAGAAAATATAACTGGAGTCCTTTGTTATGGTAATGGGTGTTTTATCCAATGTTTGGAAGGAAAAAAATCAACTGTAAATGATTTGTATTTTAATAAAATTTTAAAAGATAATCGTCATACTTCTTGTCAGTTAATTTATTTTGAGGAATCTAAAGTCCGATTATTTGACCAATGGGCTATGAAATTTGCTCCTCTTAATGTTCATTTAAGAAATTTCTTTTTAGAAAATCATGGTAGCGAGTTCAATCCATTTCTCCTAAATACATTAACAATTGGACCATTTTTAAAAATTTTATCAAAACAAAATGAATGGGAATATTATATTTAAATCAATAAAAAATGATCATATTTAAAAATTATTTTAATTTAACTAAGAAGAGAAAAAAGACAAAATAAAAATTAATCAAGTTTGTGATGCTGATTTGTTATGAATACTAGATATTAACTCCTTAACTTTGAACTCTTTCAGAACTTATTTTTCATTCAATCCTAGGTTATAAATTTTAGCAACCAGATTAAATCTTAAATAGATCCTTTTTATAATCGGAAAGATCATTTTTGTAGCTTTTTGGATTGTTTTTTAGGATCAGTTTACTGCTGTGGGCTGTTTGGTTCATTTTGACGTTTAGGTTGTTGCTGATTAGATTCTTGATTTGGTTGACTCTGTTGCTGATTAGCTATTTTAATTTCCATCCTCTAGTATTTGAAATGCGTTGTTTTGTTAGCAACTTTATCAAACTGCTCTCTAAATATGCTTATCCAGCACCCTCTCTGTGTCAATCGGCTATCAAGCTCAGCTTTTGGGTTAAACAAATTACATACCATAAAATGCTTAAAATGTGATCAAATTGACAAACAAGGCTGAACTTAGAATAGTTATGCTCCATTTTGTTTTTCGAAGAAATGAGCCATATGTCTGTAGTTAATTTAGAATCTTTTTAGGTTAGTACAGAAATCTATCCTATCAGCGGCTTGTATCTGAAAAGGAGGTGTTTTCATGAAATTCGTGTTAAGCATTCTTTGCGGCTTCTTTTTTTTCGGTGGATTGCTTATTTCAAGTAATGTATCAGCGGAAAAGAAAGAAACAGTTCCTTGGGGTTGCGATGCTTATAGCTCATCTATGTGCTATTTCAGTATTCATTATAGCTCTGGAGGAAATAGAAACTTCACAATGCATGGCGGTGAAAGGGACAAAGTTTCGGGTGTTGTACCCGTTAAAGATCAATACTGTTTATGTGTAGGTACACCAACACCTAGTGATCTAAACCAGTGTAATAATGGATATCAAGGAAAATTCTGTAAGAGAGGTACAGTAAACCGTAGTTACAACAATTAATGAGCTTCCACCTCATGGTGGCTGTCATTGGTGTAGTCCTAGAGATTTTTAATCGAGATTCAGATAAATAATTTCCCAGTGAGCGTTTTATCGGCATGCTCATCTACAAATCATACTTATATGCTTTGTAATGAAAGGTCATGTTGTGTCAGCAATACTTTGGAAACTGTTGGTTAAGCTTCCACGAGTATTCTAAAATAGATAGAAACCCGCTATATAACATAATGGACGTTATATGAAATAGCCCTCAATTTTGAGGGCTATTTTAGGCGAAAATCAACTGTGATTTAATCCTTCGACATTCAATTCTTGTCCATCTACTTTTTTGCCATACCTCGATATTTGGTCGTGCAGATGTTTGAGTCAGTTACCATTGATACATGTGCTTAATCAGCAGTCTAAGGTCATGTTTTGTCAAAATTTAATACATAATTATTTTTCGTGGAATGAGTTATTGATGATAAATAATTGATAAAATTTCAATTCAATCTTAAATGTATGTAAATAAAAATGTATAAAACTGAAGAAATAATTTGCATAGCGAGGGAATATTCACACAAAAGCGACTACAGTGTATTGTTTGCCATAACAGCTGTGGATTTTAGGGGGAATTAACAAAGAGTTTCTAAAAACTGATTGATATACAGGCTAACTTCTTCAGCATACTTTTCTGCTAAGTCATGTTTTCCACCCTCAATAATATGCAATTTAGAATTTCCTAATTTATAGTTTAGATATTTCCCTACAGTAATAGGGCTTATAGAATCATCATCTCCCCATATCAATAAAACAGGAACATCAATTGTTTCAAGATAATCTTCATAATCAACATTCGTTGTCATGAACCAGTTGGGATATCGTGGATATTGCTCTTGGTATTCAGTACGCCAATCTTGAACATTAAAATGAGTCAAATCAATTCCACCTGAAGTTGCGATTAAAACCAGACCTTTAATCAGATTAGGATTCGTGAGGGTCTTATTAACTGCAAAAATCCCTCCCATTGATTGAGCAATCAGAATGGATTTGGATTGAATTTTGCTCGTGACATAGTCTTGTAAGTCACTAAAATTATTTATATTTTGATCATTTTCAGAGGTTCCAAAACCAGGATAACCAATAATCTCTTTTTCATAATGTATGGGCAAAAAATCAATTAAAGGATTCCAAAAATCTATATTTCCAGAAGCCCCAGGTAAAAATACTATTTTATCCATTTTTTCATATACTTAAATCTTTAAATTATTTAAAGCCTATCTCTTATAATTTAATTCGTCTAGATGTTATTAACCAAGGCCTTTGGTTTGTGGTGAGTTTGTAAAAGGGATATTGAATGTGCGCCTAAACTATGTAATCTAGGTGTCTTTCAGAGCGTTGTGACTGATTCTAAATACGAATTCTGATTATGGTTGGAGGTTGATGACTTACCCACTTAATTTGTATTTTTTTCAATCCAATCAACTAAGTCATAAATTTTTTCAGCAACTTCAACGCCTTTTTTTGCAGATAATGAATATTCTACATGTGGAGGAATAACGGCATATTCCTTACGAACGATAAAACCATCATTTTCTAAATCACGTAAAGTTTGAGTCAACATTTTTTCACTAATACCATCAATTTTTCGTCTTAATTCGCTAAATCGATGTGTCCCTTTTCTTAGACTAAACATAACGAGTACCCCCCAACGATTGGTTAAATGCATTAGCGTAACTCTAGAGGGGCAATTTTTTGATAGAACATTTGCGACCAAGCAAGATTCATTAGTCTTCATATATTTTCCGCCATAAAAGAGCACTTACTTTTTCGTAAGTACTTACAAAAAGTAACTGTCTTATTTACTATAACAAATATCGCCTGAAATGTACGGTTCTTCGCACATTTCAAATCATATCTTTATTGATGAGAGTACGTTTATGGCTTCTCCAATTTTACATTGGATTATCGATCCTATCTGTGGCTGGAGCTATGGTGCATTACCTTTAATGAATGCAGTCGAAGAAAAATTTCCAAATTTACAGAGTCTACATTTGGGTGGGCTTTATAGTGAAAATCACCAACCGCAAATGACAGCAGCAATGCGTGCACAAATCATTCATTATGATGAGCAGATACATCAGCTCACAGGTGTAAATTTTGGAGATGATTATAAAAATGGTTTGCTTGCAGATACAACATTGATCATGAACTCTATCCCTGCAACTCATGCTTTACTGAGTATTTATCAGGGTTTAGGGCATAGCTCAATGTTGTCGCTCTTAAATTTAATACAACAGGGCTACTATCAGAATGGCCTAAATGTCACACAATACAGTGTGCTTGCTCAACTTATTTTGCAGTTAGGTATTCATGATGATCAATGGTCAAAATATTTAGAGGCAGTAGATCAGAAGTTTATGCATCAAAGTATTCATCAGACACGTCAATTGTTATCACGTGTGCGTGGACAAGGTTTTCCAACATTGGTGTATGAAAACCAATCTGGTGAAATGAAGAAGATACACATAGATAGATTTTACAATAAACCGCAGGATTTCATTCAGTTTATAGATCAGCAGCTTCTTAACGCGTAATTGAATTTTTAATGTGAGGTAACAAATATGAAATTATTTTTAAATTCCCTTCTTGTAAGTTCAATGGCACTGAGTGCTTCAGCTTTTGCAACGGAGTTAAGCTATAAAGTTTATAACCCTCAAGCACAAGGCATTTTCCCTGTTACATCGACTCTAATTTCGGGTGAAAAAGAAGCTGCGCTTGTTGATGCACAATTTAGTGTCAATGATGCAAAGAACTTAGTAAAACTCATTCAGGACAGTGGTAAAAACCTTAAATACATTGTGATTACAGCAGGTGATCCAGATTATTATTTCGGTTTAGAACCACTTGTACAAGCATTCCCAAATGCAAAAGTGATTGCAACACCTGAAGTAGTCAAACATATTGAAGCAACTAAAGATGGCAAGTTTGCCTATTGGGGACCCATTTTGAAAAATGGTGCTCCGTCTCAAGTGATTGTTCCTAGTGCAATTGAGGATCAAACGATTGAGCTAGAAGGTGAAAAAATTGAGATTAAAGCATCAGGTAAATATGCTTCTTATCTTTGGGTTCCAAGCAGCCGTACAATTCTGGGCGGTGTTGGTTTGTCTTCAGGTATTCATTTGTGGACAGCAGATGCACAAACGAAAGAAGCACGTGCTGAATGGCGTAAAACGGTGAAACAAATGAATCGATTACACCCAAATGCTGTCATTCCTGGACATTACATGGGTGAAATTCCTTCTGGAACAAAAGCCATCGACTTTACCTATCAGTATCTTGTGGATGTCGATAAGGTTTTGAAAAATAATAAAAATTCAGCATCAGTCATTGCGGCCTTAAAAGAGAAGTACCCTAACTTGGCAGAAGAAAGTTCTTTGGAATTAAGCTCTAAAGTACTGACTGGTGAAATGCAGTGGAAATAATTTAAGCGCAATTCATGTTCTTAAAATTATCTTTTCTAGAATCATTGGCAACTTTTAAGCTTTTATTTGCATACAACTTAATCTATACAATGGATTAAGTTGTATGCGTTAATTTATTTATTTCTCTATAAATTAAATCCAAAATTTAAATTAAGAGGATTTGTCCTGATTATTTGCGTTATTCATACCAAGCCTGCACTTATTTTTGTAAGTTAAAGTCAGCATATTTTTTGGCTAGGATCATTATTGAGGTTGTGACAACTGGCGAAGATCTAAGTAAATAAAATTTAAGTATATTATTTTTTAAATAGGGCAATCTACTTCTATTAATTTGGTGAAATAAGTATATTTTTTAATGTGTTGAGATAAAAATAGGCTAAGTTAAAAAATAAGAGCACGTTTGTGTGCTCTTATTTTATACAAGGTCAATTCATGCTTAATGGAAAACTGTTTCCAGTGCTTTTAAACCTACTTTCGGATCGAGCAGACCATTATAGATCTCTGGAATTTCACGCTCTACACCAAAGAATTCATAAATAGCAATCATAGCGCCACGTACAGAATATTCCACAGTGAAGACCACATCATCTTCAATTTCAACAAACTGACCTAAAAAGGCAAAGTTTTGCGAACCATGAGGAATCACCAAAGGACGATCACCCGGTTTGCGGCACGCGAACAGAGCGGATGCATATGGCATCATCGCTGTTGTCACATCGGTTGTTTGCAACACATGCTCTAAAATGTCATCAAAGCCCAACTGTTTGATAAGTTCGGTTAAAATTTCTTTACCAGTGGCTTCGCTCATCGGTTTTTTGATGTAATCGCCGATATGGTCAATTTGGAAGCCGTAGCCCCATAGGGTATATATGCCTTCAGGCAAATCGGCAAAATGTGGCTGCGCTGGAACTACAATGGATAAATGCCAGCCTGATTCAAACCAAGTCATTAATGCGCCAGTGCCTGGTTCATTGCCAGTGTAATCAATGATGCGTTTTAATAACACATCATCTTTCATGGTTAGGGTGAATGACTCCCACTTATGTTCATCGACATTGCCATAAAAAGTCATTGGACGGCCAAAGTCAGGTGCTTTCTTAGCCAAGGTATTCCAAAGTGTCCAACCATGATCCAAACGGTCTCGGATTAAAGCGGGTACATCATCATTGCCGCCATAACGAGAGTCGGCAGTAATTGAGCCTAAAGTGAAAATGGCTAAGTCGTGCGCTTTCAGCTCGATTTGCTCTGTACCTTCAGGTAATTTCACGTATAGACGCGTAGCACGACGCTCTTGGGTTTCTTCATCGGTAATGAAGTCTGCATCGGTCACATAATTGCCAAAGCGTACATCTACGCCTTGCGCCATCAGCCAGCGCTGTAGCGGCAGAATCATGGAATCGTATTGATTGTACTTGGTGCGTTTGACACCTGCGAGCGTATGAATACGTGGTAGTTCCTGAATAAAACGCAAAAAGTAGCGGCGCAGTTCAGCTGCACTATGCCACTTTTGAAAAGCGAATGTTGTGCGCCACATGCGCCAAAAATTGGTTGCAAAAAAAGCGTCATCAAAAAACTCATCAATGCGGCGGCTACCGATTTTTTCTTCTCTCGATGCCAATAAGCGCAACATTTGCGCACGGTGCAATGTATTTAGTCCGAGTTTTTCTGCATTTGCAATTACATGCTGTGCATCAATTAAACGCGCTTGTGCATGGGTTTTCACTTGTTCGTTAAATTCACGACATTCTTCACGTACAGAAATTTCAGGATTTTCTAAAGAGGGAATACTGGAAAATAAGTCCCATAGACATAAATAGGTCTCATCGGTCAGCATACGTCCACCACGTGTTACCCATGCTTGCGCTGCATGCGGAGTAGGGCCACCATCCATTGAACCGCCCGATATATCCAGCTCTTCTAAAATATGAATATTTTTTGCAGGCACTTTAGCATCGCGAATTGCAAAAGCCGCTGCTGCCATGCCAGCAATACCGCCACCGATAATCCAAAGATGTGAGTGTTGCGCATCTAAAAGATTGCGTTTCTTATTTTGCATTGTTAACCCCTCATTGATTTAAAAATTATGTGTTAAATGGTTTAAAACCATAAAATTAGTATGTCTTTTTATATATGAAAAATGTATGAAAGTTAAAGCAATTTTATACAGTTTTTTGTAATCAATAACTTAAGTTTTATGGTTTTTTTGGATTTTTGATGAACATTATTGGATTTTAATATATTCTTAAATTATTGAATTAGAAAAACTTACTGAGTTTTTACTCTATTTTTTTTGGAAGCCCATCCAAGCGTTTTAATAATACACAACTGTATTTTTATTTATAAGAAAAATCTATGGGTGATGATGAGGTGGCTGTTTAAAAAAGAATAGATAACTTACATAACCTGAATCGTGTTCATCGAAATTTGGTATCAATGCTCGCATTTCAATAATTCCAAAGTTTTCTTCTTGTCATTATTCAGTTTGCCCAAAGAGCATATAATCTGATGACGAGTAAGTCTCGGACTCTCTTAGATTACTTCGCAGGTATTTATGCAATTTTGTCTGTTTATTAGCTCTGCCATAAAAATAAGCCAACGATTCAAATGAGCGAAGCATTGACTTAAGCTGGATTCAGGTTATGTATTTGATATGAAATGCAGCCTTTAAATTGGACTGGTATGTCCAACTTTTGGGGCAAATTAAGCAAGGGCTTTGCTCGTAAGTTATGCTAATTTTTTAAGCATATTTCTTATAATCCGCCCATGTGCAATTGAGACTGGAAGCATATAAATTTTTCCAAAAAAATTGTACGTTACGACACTTGTTGTAATCTTAATTTCATTCTTGTACTCAGTACATGCATTAATTTGCATAGCAACTAACACACTCAAATGCTTATCCGTTGACTGGAGAAACAATTCATTATCTGTAATTTTAACTACATCAAAGAAATCTAATTTATCATTTAATTTTGTTGGATGAATTGTTGACGAGCCAAATCCTTTAATTGGCTTTACACCTCCTAATCTATAACTTAAGAAATCTCTAATCTTAAAAGTAGTATTGAGCCAAGCAGATGATTTATGCGTCATCATGCTATAGGCTTGAATTGCGTTAATATTCTTGTTAATAATTTGCGTATCCTCATGAAGGAAATTCAACTCTTTAACAGGTGCAACTAATCTAGATTTACTGTTTTCTATATTCAATTGAAATACTCTTAGAAATTTATTTTTTAGTTAATTTGTTGATTTATTTTTAATATTTATAAGTACATATTGTCAATTTTTATTTTTTATTCTTCAATATATGCAAGCTGATATTTGTGCGTAATACCAAATTGATTGTGGAGCTCGGCTTTATTTTAAATAATACTAAGCTGGTAAATATCCAATGAAAAGTATTGTTTGCAACTGAGATTTTGGCTCAATTGTTGATTGATTATGAAAAGCATGCTTAGTCATAGATTACTGTGCGTCCTTAGATTAGGCTGCACAGCACATCCGATCAGTACGAAGGTAATGTTGGGAGACGTGTGAAAGTCCACTAAGTTGACCTAACATTAGTCGGTTTTGGAATGAGTAAAATTATGATTACTAAATTAATAAATAAGCATGAAATGATTCAAAGTTCTTCTTTGGGTTGAATGGCGAAGATCATTATAAATAGAAGATTTTTTGTCGATAATTGATATATAAAAAAACATGTATTTAAAATAAACCATTTTATATACAGGTATTTATAATTATTATTTAGTTGCCGTTAAAAAATATAAAGTGATGAATGTGGCATTGTTTTTAATAGACGTTGCACAAAAAGAATATCGAAGGATGGTAAAAATAGCAGATGGTCACACAATTAAGGCAGCACACCCTACATCCTTACATACGATTAATACAGATGTAGGGTATTAACATGGCTAACTCACATTAGGCTTATGATTCTAGAAAATTCATATTCGTGTAAAAAAATCTTTTATAAATAACTTTAATTGTGACGCATAATTAAAATAACAAATAAAGCGT
>NZ_NEGL01000008.1:0-142951 GCF_002135425.1 Acinetobacter sp. ANC 4654 | reverse complement strand
GAAGTTGATAAATCAAATATTAGGGGGGAGTAAAAATACTCAAGAACTCCAGCACCTTTATTATGAAGCTTCTTGCTGTATTAAATTACTGCTATTTTTTAGCATGTATAATAATTGCCCTAAAAGAATATCTTTCTCTGCTAAAGCAATAATAATCATCGGATGAGTCGCAGAAGGAACAGAGGTTAAGATAGCCTTGCCATTTTCTGCATCTAGAGTGATCGATTGGCAACCATTTAAGTGGATTTCTAAATTGTAAATTCCAGCATTACGTTGAATCTTAAACTAAGTCTTTTACCGCTATTTCGATACCGCTTTGAAAGTCTTAAATACACGAAATACATGCTCAATACCTATTATTTTTACTACGAAGGTTCATTATCTGTAACTATACCTAAGCAGAGAGATTCTATTTTACCCATTGGACATCTGTATGTATTTATCTTGTGGTTATAAACTTGGGATAATAATTATCTAATGCTCAATAGATCCTAATAGAAGTTAGTAATATTTCGAATTTGATATCTAATTTTTGACTTAGTTCTGTTTGAGCGAGATTTTGAAGATTAGAGCTGATCAAAACCAATTTTATACCTAAACGTTGTATTGCTTATGCAAGTTAGATTTTGATAATTCTACTAACCTGAGTTTGACATAAAAAATAAATGAAAAAAGCCTTAGCATCTGTAACATCTTGGTTACCAAGATAAAAAATTTCAGAGCAAGGCTTTTTTTCATGGATTATATTACCTAATTATTTTGTATTTTGGATGAATTCTGCAAAAATTTTAATGAATCTTTAGAGAGAGCTTTAATTTCTGATCAAAAAATTAGCTTTAAGTTTGTCTGAAGCGATGACTATTGTCATTTTATTTCATAAATCTGGGTTTAGATTTTTCAAATATTTTTATTGCCAAATGATCGTTCCATGTTGGAAATCAGCTTTCCCAAGCTTTTTAGCTACAACCGCTTTATTGAAATTATACCACGTTGCCTACAAGCTTTAAGTCGTTTCTTCCATCAAGTTAAAGGAGAAGATACAGGGATCTATATTATTGATTCAACTAAATTGGTCGTTTGCCATAATCTTCGAATTAAAAGACACTGTGTATTTAAAGCCTTAGCTGGTCGTGGGAAAAGTAGTACAGGTTGGTTTCATGGATTTAAAGTACATCTAATTATCAATAATTTAGGTGAAATTATTAATCTCAAAGTTACATCAGGAAATGTTCATGATGTTGCTTTACTTGAATCTTTAACGAAAGAATTAAAAGGCATTTTACTGGGAGATAAAGGCTATTTGAGTAAAGCAAAAGCTAAAGCTTTAGCAGCAAGGAGGCTAAAACTATTGACTCCATTACGCAAGAATATGAAAAATAATTGATTTACAAGAGAGGATTAATCGAAACACTGAATGATCAGTTAAAAACTTGCATCAACTTGAACATTGACGTTATCGTTCGGTCAATAACTTTATGGTGAATATTATGGCTGTTGTAGTGGCTTATTGCTTAAATCCAAATAAGCCAACTTTCCAGAATATGCTAAAAGGTTAAAAATATTTCGTCGAACTCAGGTTGCTTTACTTGACATACATCTTATGCGAGCACAAGTGGTATCCTATGAGTCTTCATTAATAATAAGAATATTTTTAGTGTTTTAAGACTTCTTTATATGCTGAAATACCTACTGTACCAGCACCGATGCTAATGATGTTATACATAAAGTATTAATTAGTATAAAAATAATTTCAGATTAACACAGCAAAACATTTAACATGCTTTTATTTACATAAAGCAACTTCTATGGTTACATATCCGAGATTGAAAAATTAGATTATAACTCGAGCATCTAGAGGTTTTTGGGGAATTAAAATGAATAAAAAACAAGTCAGTTTGAAACTTACTACTGTCGCATTAGCGATTTTATTGGCAAGTTGTGGTGGTGGTGGTAGTGAAGGATACTTTAATACAGGTAGTGGAAGTAACTCTTCTAGTGGGTCGAATGGATCAACAAATACATCAAGCACAGAATTATTATCTATAGCGCAGAGCAAAAGTAGTTTAAATGCTGGTGGTCAAGATACCTTAACATTAACCATTCGTACACTTGATAAAAGTGGTGGTGTAATTTCAAATGCAAATGTTAAAGTTGAAATTAAAGATGCTCAAACAACTGGGGCAAGTCTTAGTACTTCAACTAATTTAGTAAGTAATACCAGTGGAATTATAACTACAGATATTAGCTTAGTTAATTCAACACTAAGTCAACGTATTAATAGAACTATTACTGTTATTGTTTCTTCAGGTTCTGCAAAACAGGAAATAGAAATCCCTGTAACAGGAACGTCAGTTGCAATTACCTCGGATGTAAATTTACTTGAGGTAGGAAATAATGCAAGTATCACTTTAACCGCAGTAGATGCTGTTGGAAATCCTTTAATAGGTGCAACAGCAAGCTTACTTGATAGTACTGGTAATCAAGTTGGAGCAACACTTACAACAAATGCAGCGGGGAAAGCTATTTTCCAAGTGCCATATAACACTGTATTTGCGCAAGCCAATCATAAATTGGAATTGACTGGAAAAATTACTGTTTCAACAGGAAATCAATCAGTTAGCAATCTTTTAACAACGGATTTCGTTACATTAATTGCTAATGTCTCAAATAATGTGCTTGAACCTGTATCGAACTTAAACCCAGTTGGTGTTGGTGAAGTTAAGCCTATTACTGTTCAAATAAATGCTACGTCACAAGCAGCATTACTTGGGAAAAGTGTAAATTTTGACACAACGAATGGTACAGTTTCTCCTGCAACAGCTACAATTACAAATGTTCGTCAAGAAAATGGTCAATGGGTAGGGAATGCAACTACTAATTTGACTGGTGCAATTGCTTCTATCGCGACGGTGTCTGCTCAGTTTGGTTCCAATGTGATTTATATTGCGCAAAAAATCAGTGCTGGAGCTCCTGAGACTATTTCGCTTCAATCTGAAGCAAGTGTTTTAGCTCCAAAAGCAAATACTAAAGTTATTGCATTGGTAAAAGATAAAAATGGTTCTCCAGTTCCAGGTGTATCAGTTAAATTTACAACATTAAAAGATACATCATCGAATGGCAGTTTATCTCAACCATCTGCTGTAACGGATAGTGCTGGACGAGCTACAGTGATTTATACTGCAGGTGATGCTCAGACTCTGGGGGGAGGAGTTGAAATTCAAGCATCGACTGGTACTGCAGTAGCGCCTCAACCTGTTTATTCACCAAATCTATTATTAACAGTTGCAACTCAGTCTGCTTTTATCACAGTAGCTCAGAACCATCTAGTTTTAAAAGAAGCGAATGATAATACGAATTACTATAAGGAATTTACGGCCTCTGTTGTAGATACCGCAGGAAATCCGATTGCTAACAAAACAATTAGTATCTCTTTAGATTTGGTAAGTTTCTATAAGGGACGTTTTAATTGGGTTCGAGATTATGCTTATGGACAAGGTCCAGATGGTCTATGGGCATGGTTCTCTTCTTTGCGTTGGTCTCGTGACTACATGACATATGAGAATAGTGTTTCTAAACGTATTACAACGTTTATTGAGTGCCCTTCAAATGAATTCCCAAATCCTATAGCAATTTTGGGGAAAAATAATTCTATTTTGGGAACAAATACTACCTTTACTACGGATTCACAAGGTAAATTTGATTTCAAAGTTCGTTATGGTCGTAATTACTCAAATTGGTTACGTGTGAATATCAATGCATCAACAACTGTTTCAACTAAAGAAAATTTAACAGCATTATCGTTTACACCTCCTGTTGCAGATGCTGATGTGGATGATGTAGACGGTAAATGGCGACCAGATGATGCTAGCCCATATGGTACTGATTATTCAACGTGTAATAATTATAAATAATTTGTATCTTAAATAAAAAACAGCGCTTCGGCGCTGTTTTTTATGACAGTAAATGTTCTAAATTGAAGTCCCGACACTTACGCCAACTGTAGGTCTAACATTCATAGAACTACAGCCGCTGATTGTGAGTATACATAAAAAGACAATTAAAATTTTATTCATTGAGCAAGCCTTGAGATTTAGCCTGATTAAATAATATGCTCGAGCGAGAACCACTGCGGCAGACCATCAGGATTGGTTTTGGTAGCTCATTATAATATTTTGCAAATTCAGTCACGTCTGTTTGAGAAATTTTACCGCTTAGTATAGGTTGGTAAATCACACTGACTTGTGACTGTTCAGCAATTTGGCGCAATTGAGCCACTGAAACAGTATTCCCTTGTTCCTGATCAGGGCGGTTGATAATCACCGATTTAAAACCAGCTTTGATCAGTTGTTGGAATTTATCTGTTGTCATTTGACCTGCAACACTGACTTGTGCATTTAAAGTTTTACTTAAAACATCATTCTGAGCAAATAAATCAGCTGAGCAGGTCAAACACAAGCAATATAAAAGCGTTGATAAAACGCGTTTAGTCATCTAATAAATCCATTTGTTTGGCAAGCTGGTATAAATTATTTGAACGGTTACCTGTACGGCAGAACATCAAAACGGGTTTAGGCAGTTCATTAAAATGATTGGCAAATGTACGTACATCAACTTCGGTAATTTGACCCGCAACAACAGGTTGATAAACATAATCTAAACCAGCATTGCGTGCAGACTCTTCAATTTGAGCACTGGTTGGTTGTTCTGGGCCACCTTCCATATCTGGACGATTGTTAATAATCGATTTAAAACCTTTCTCAACAACTTGTGCTACGTGTTCTGGGCTAATTTGACCTGCAAAGCCGACATTTTCAGTCATTCTGTCACTCCATAATTCGCTAAATAGATTTATGCTTTATGATAGCATTAAGCTTAAACTCGAGTTTAAGCTGTTAAATTTTTTTATAAACGATTACAACCATAAAATAAAGCAATGGAGCGCGTATGCATTCCTATACAGTTGAACCGCTGTATGTAAAAAGTGGGCAAGAAGTGATTGCTGCAGATTTTTACCGTCCAAAAACTGAAAATAAGCCCGCTGTCATTATTATGGCACATGGTTTAGCTGCTTTACGCCAGTTTAAATTGGTTCAATATGCCAAGCGTTTTGCTCAAGCCGGTTATGCCGTGGTGCTGTTTGATTATCGTTATTGGGGCGGAAGTACAGGTCGTCCACGAGAGTTGGTATCGCTGACATCGCAATTAGAAGATTGGCGAACCATGATTGCGCATATTTTAGAACGAAAATCGATTGATACCCGACGGATCGTACTTTGGGGAACCTCGCTAAGTGGGGGCTATGCTTTGAATTTGGCTGCGGAATTGAAAAATGTTCAAGCAATTATGGTTCAAGTGCCTTTTGTTGATGGAACCGAAAGTGCCAAGCTTTATTCTTTACAGCAACTCCCGAAAGCATTAAAAATATCCAGTCAGGATTATATGGGTGCGAAAGTCGGCATGTCTCCAAAAACCTTAGCTGTGGTGGATAAAACTGGCTTATGTTTTATGCCGACAGCAGATAGTTATGATGGATATTTATCGATTGTAAATCCAGATTATTTTTGGAGTGGCGAGATTCCAGCACGGGTCTTTTTCAATTTAATTCGCTATCGGCCAATTCAGGATGCTCGTAATATTAGTGTTCCTGTACTCTTTATTGCTTCGAAACAAGATAGCTTGATTCCAATTGAGTCCAGTCGTGAGACGGCAACCAATATTGCGCCTTTTGTGCAATATCATGAGTGGGATATGCAACATTTTGATATTTATCATGGTCAATGGTTTGAAAAAGCGATATCAACCCAATTAGAATTTTTACATCAACATATTGGAGTGAATTAAATGATTATTGTCTGTCCTTCGTGTAGTGCAAAAAACCGAGTGCCTGAAGATAAACTAGAAGTAAATCCAAGCTGTGGTCAATGTCATCAAGCCCTTATTCCTTTGGCACCGATTGAGTTAAATGAGCAAAATTTTAGTCATTTCATCGCCAATAGCGACTTGCCTGTTTTTATTGATTTATGGGCAGAATGGTGTGGCCCTTGTAAGATGATGGCACCGCATTTTGCACAAGTTGCTGCACAAAACCCCAAAGTGATTTTTGCAAAAATTAACACTGAAGAATCGCCTCGACTCAGTAGTGCGTTTAATGTGCGCAGTATTCCCACCTTAGTTTTAATGAATAAAACCCATGAAATTGCTAGAATAAGTGGTGCGTTACGATCTACAGAGCTACAACAGTGGCTAGATCAACACTTAAATGCCAAAACAGGAAGCTAATGTGTCAGATACTCATGTAAAACCAGAGGGAACGCTTTCCCTGCAAACCATTGCGATGCCAGCAGATACCAACTGGAGTGGCGATGTCTTTGGTGGGTGGATTGTTTCACAAATGGACTTGGCCGGTGCAATTCATGCAGAGCGTTTTAGTAAAGGACGTTGCGCAACAATTTCGATTAATCAAATGACTTTTTTGGTTCCTGTCAAAGTCGGTGATGTGATCAGTTGTTACACCAAAATTTTAAAAGTGGGCAATACCTCCATTCAAATGCAAATTGAAGTCTGGGATAGCCATGACAGCTCACGTGAGCCGATTCGTGTGACGGAAGGGGTATTTACTTTTGTTGCAGTCGATGTGAAAGGTGGTAAGCGTCAAATTCCAGAGGATGTAAAACAAAAATATTTAGCATCTCAGTGAGCAAAGTAACTTAGCCGAATTAATTTAGCCATAAAAAAGCCCAATCATGATTGGGCTTTTTTGTCGATTGATTTTGAACCAATCATTTTTTTAATTGTGATTTAGCCACCCAAGCCCAAAGCATTTCACATTGAATCGGTTCTTGATTGGTTTCATCTGTGACGACCACAGAAACGAGGGTTTCACCTTTTTCAGAACTTTGCATTAACTTTTGCTGCTCATCTGTTAATGTGGCAACTGCGGTCATTGCGCCTTTAGATGGGCGTTTAAAATCGACTTTTAAACTTTTGATTAACACAATACAAGAGTCAGGGACATTCATTCCCGTGACGAAGCCTGTTGCTGTTTCCGCAAGCAGTGCCATCGCACAGGCATGAACTTGTCCAATATGATTTTGCATTGCGCGATGGTTTTCGATTTTCACCACCACTTTGTCGTGGCTCACTTCGAGGTAGCGAATATTTGCGCTCCCCACCATTGGTACGATACGACCAAACGCTTTGCTCCACAGCGTACTGCGGATTCCTTTGGGTAATTTAGCGGTTGCTTTTACCAGTTTTGATAAACGATTGGTCGCTGTCATGAAGTTCCTCGAATTTTTATTGCATCAATGCATTAATCTTTGAAATTATTAAACTGTAAAGGCACACCAAATTGCTGTTCTTTTAAGAACGCCATGGTTTGTTGCAAAGTATCGCGTTTTTTATCTGTCACACGAATTTTGTCACCTTGGATAGATGATTGCACCTTCACACCACTTTCTTTAATGGCTTTATTAATTTTTTTTGCGGTATCTGAGTCAAGACCATCTTTCAGTTTAATCACTTGAATCACATTTTTACCTGAAGCGGTCATTTTTTGCGGATCAAGTGCTTGAATGTCAACTTTACGCTTAAAGAAATGATTTTCCAGCATGGTATACACTTGCTCACATTGGAAATCACTTTCGGCACTGATTTTGATTTCTTTATTTTTTTCACTGAGTTCAATAGAAACGTCTTGACCGCGGAAGTCAAAACGGGTCGCAATTTCTTTTTGCGTGTTTTGAACGGCATGATTTACTTCAAAAATTTCTAATTCAGAGACAATATCGAAAGAAGGCATGGTTTAGACCTTTACAAAGGGAAAGAATATCTGAGATGCTAGGGATGTTTTCTTCATTTGCCAAGTGTTGTTTACATCAAAGGAGTGCACAATGATCCGTAAACAAGAAATTACAACATTTGAGTTCCCAGAAAATGCAATTATCTGGGATGTTCGTGATACAAAAGCTTTCGCTGAAGGTCATGTTAAAGGTGCTGTAAATCAGCCCATTGATGACTTGGGTGCAGTGAGCTTAACTCAAGTGGAGTCGGATCAGCCCATTTACATTTTATGTGGTGGCGGTAGTAAAGCACCACGTGCTGCTGAAAAGTTAGATAGCTTAGACAGTTCACGTGAGTATGTTGTATTGATGGGTGGCACTCGTGCTGCACGTGATGCAGGCTTCCCTTTAGAACAGGGCGCTTAAGAAAAAGCGCCGTAAGGCGCTTTTTTAATGGTTAAAAAATTAATTCCCCTTTTTTTGAAAGCGGGATTTTTTTTGCTTCTGATAAAAGGTGTTTAATTGGGTTTCTGATAGTAGGGTTTTTTCGGTTTGACTTTTTTAATGAAGCGCTGTGGACTGAGTTTGTTGACCCAATATGAAGTCAGTGGGCAAGCTTCTGCTAAAACTTGAGCGACCAATACTTCGCTACACAGCGGTGCAAATAAAAAACCTTTAGAGCCTAAAGCGGTAAAGGTATAAATTTCAGCATCGGGCTGAATTTTCCCAAGCAGTGGAAAATAATCAGGACTTTGCGTGCGTACCGATGCACGACCTTGCCAAGTTTCGATTGCTGTTAAGGATTGTGCATAATTGGGGAATACACTGTGAATCAGTGCATAGTTATGCATATGATCCTCAGCTAGAACCTCATCATCCTCTCGATCTGGATAAAATGAAGCCCCTAAAATCAGATGCTGCTGGTCTAATTGCATGCAATAGCCGCCGTAGCTATAGGCTTGATCCGATTTTAACGGATAGTTGGCATTATTCAGCCAACTGACTTGTCCACGATTGGCTTTAAGTTGGGGGAGTTGTGGCGAAAGTTTTTGGCTATTCATTGCCGCACAGACGATCACATGATCAAATTTCCCTAAACATTGTTGCTTGATGTCCACGACTTGAATTTTGGCTTTTTGATTTGAATCTGATAATTTTTTTAAGTTGCTGACTTCTGCGTGCTGAAATTGAATGAAAGCATGTTCTAAAATTTGATCACGTAATTGATGAGGTGAAACCGTTCCTGCGCGTAGGAGTTTGAGGCTCGGATATGCCGTTTCAAGATCGCTGATATTTTCTTGTTCAGTGGCAAAGATGCCTTGAGGATATTGTGCTGCGAGTTCAAGTAAATCATCGTCAGCTTTGAGCGCCAGTTGGCTAACCTGAATGGGGCGAAAAGCGTTAAATTTTTCATAATGTGGAATAGCATATTGCCATGCCAAAGTGACTAAATGCTGCGCACTTTGCTTAATTCTTCCGAGTCGGGGATTGAGCAATGCCAATGGATTACCCGATGCACCCGCAAGAGGCGCTGATTGATCGTAAATCGTTACTTGATGACCACGCCTAGCAAAGGCATAGGCACACGTTAAACCCGCGATTCCCGCGCCAATGATCGCAATTTTACGTTGTTGAAAGGAGTCTGCTGCATTGAATTGGTGTTGTGCTGGAGTGGTTGCCGTGTTTAAGCCGTGATTGTCCGATTTTGCACGATTGTAAATCGCTTTTAGCATTGGAGGTTTGTGGTTAAAACCCGCTGGGCAAGAAATCGAAATACCATGCTCACTTAGACCTTGTCTTAAAATATCGGTAACACTGCAAGAGGCAAACGTTGTTCCATCATCCGATAGCCTAATAATTTGACTTAAAACATTTTTTTGCCAGATATCGGGATGCTGTGAAGATGAAAAACTATTGAGAAACCATGCATCGACGGCTTTGGTTTTGGCGATGACAGGGAAAACTTCACTTGCATCACCCAGCCATAAGTCAATTGAAAAGCGCTCTGCTGGGAAATCAAGTCGATGACAGCCCGCGATGGCTAATGGATATTGTTGAATCAGTTGTTGCGCTAAAGGTTGTAGCTCTGGCCAGACAGTTGCAGCACGAATAAAATCCGCTTTGGTCAGTGGGTGTTTTTCCACGCTTATGAGGTGTAGATGGCTATGATTATTCGGGCGAAGTTGCTGCCACATTTGCCATAAAGTTAAAGCATTTAGCCCTGTAGCAAAAGCCGTTTCACCGATACAGAAATATTCAAAATCCGCTAATTTTGTTAAACGTGTGGTGAGGTCATTGCCATTAAGAAAGACATGTTGTGCTTCGAACAAGGCATTAGCGTTAGAAAAATATGCCTGCCCAAACTGTTTGGAAACGGGCATAACAATGCCATCAACGCATAGCCAATCTAGATCAGCGGTTTGAATTGCACTCGACAAGACCTAAGCAACCTTTAAAACAAAAATAGAAAGAGAGGGTTTACCATTGTCGACGACGTTTGGTATAGACATAGCTTGCAACCAAGAAACCCAATAGCACACCTGCTGCAATGGTTGCAGCGCCGTATAAAAACATTTGTGCGCTACGTTCACTTTGTAAAACTTGGACTTGTACTGCCAAGCTATCATTTTTCAGTTGTAGCTCTTGGTTTTGTGCTAAGGCATCTAAATTGGCTTTTTCTAATTGTTGCAAACGCGTTGCTTGATCTTTAACTAAAGCCTTCACATTGGCATCTTGCAAGGCTTTATTTTTTGCAAGTTGTTCTGCTGTTAAAGGCTTCGCTTCTTGCGGTAGACCATTGGGATTCACTGTGGTAACCGCAGGCATAATACCGGGTTTATTGGCAGGTAATGTTTGTGATGATGGTGTTGCAGTCGTTGCTTGAACAGCAGGAGTAACAACAGGTGCTGGAGCTGGAGCAGGTTCAATTGCCCATGCCGTAGAACACATTAAAGATAAACCCAATAAGCTTGGGACAACAACACGCATGATTTTATCCTTGAGGGAAAGCTTTATTAAAAGGTTTCACATCAATATGACTGTACACGCCTTCTTTTAAGAAAGGCTCTTCTTGCAACCATGTATCCAGTGCTTCACGCGTTTCAAAGTCAACAATAATGGTACTGCCATAAAATCCGGCTTGTGGGTTGCTTGGATCTTTTGGCATAGCACCCGCTACAATTAAACGACCTTCATCATTTAATTTTTGTAGACGTGCAATATGTTGTGGGCGTGTAGCAAGGCGTTTTTCAACTGTACCTTCGTGATCAGTACAGCTTACGACGAATAAAGGCATATTCTTTTCTCGATCAGTTGACCTAAATTATTCTTCAGGCGACTTAAAATGTTTACGCAAGACAATAAACTGAATAATGATAAAGGAAAACATCACAATCATGTCACCAAATGCGGTGAATTCACCCCAATATTTTCCACCTGCAAATAAAAAAGCGAAGAATATATGTAAGCAAGACATCAATGCAAACATGGCTGCCCAAGCAAAGTTTAAATTTTTCCAGCCTTTTTCGGTTAAATTGAAAATGGGACCAAATAAACGTTGAATCAGCGGTTTCTTATCTTTCATGAAATAAGGGGAAAGTAAGAATGCCGCTGCGAAGACAATATTTAACAGTGCGGCTTTCAAACGAATATAAAAATCATCGCTGAGTATTAAGGTAATGCCACCAAAAACCACGGTCATAAACAACACAATCCATTGTTGTTTATCTAAACGGAATTTTTGTATAACAAACAAGGCGCCATATACCACAAGCATAGAAATAATGAGGCCAGAGGTTGCAACCAAAATATTATTATTATCTATACCGCCTGCGGAACCAATCAATTGCAGCAGGGGATGCTCAGTATCTTTGGGATCAACGGTTTTATATAAATAAAAGAAAATAATGAGTGGCACAAAGTCTAAAAGTGCTTTCATGTTAGAGTATCTAAATCTGATCAAATAAATGACATAGTATAAGTGATGCAAGGCGTAGATTTACATACACACAGTAATATTTCTGATGGAACTTTGTCTCCAGAACAACTTGTGCATGCAGCCATTGAAAAAGGTATTCATACCCTTGCGCTGACTGACCACGATACCATGGACGGCTTAAAACAGGCTGAAGCAACCGCACAGGATTTACCTTTGCGGATCATTTCTGGTGTAGAGATTTCCAGTCAATGGTCACGTCCAGCAACGCAAAAAAGTTATGGGGTGCATATTGTTGCCTTAAATATGCAGCATCCAGAACCTTTGCTGCTTTTACTGGAACAACAAAAACAAATTCGATCCATTCGTGCCAAACAAATTTGTGACCTACTGATTCCGCTGATTGGTCAGGACATTTATGCCGATGTGATTGCCAAAGTGGATGGGATTGCAGACCGTATTACCCGAACGCATATTGCTAAAACCCTAGTGGAAAAAGGCATTGTCAGCCGCCCGCAACAGGCTTTTGATAAATATATTAAGGAAGGTAAAAAAGCCTATGTAAAATTTGATGGGCTAGGTTTGGCGGAAACCATTCAGGTCATTCATGCCAGTGCAGGATATGCTGTATTGGCGCATCCCACGAAATATGACCTATCCGCTACCAATATTCGCTACTTGATTGAGATTTTTGCCCAATTTGGTGGCGATGCCGTTGAGTTGCCACCTGCAATTGAGCCAGCTTCGACCCGTCAAATGGTGGATCGTATGGTGGCTGAATATGGCTTAAAAGTTTCTGTGGGCAGCGATTTTCATGGCGATCATATGCCATGGATTCGCTTGGGCAATATTCCAAGGCTTAAAGAAGGACAAGTGGGAATTTGGGAGAGTTTTCGTTAATTTTTAATTCTCCTGAGTCCCCCTTTATGAAAGAGGAATTTGTTTCTCTCTTTAACAAAGGGGGAGCAGCATTGCTGCGCAAGGAGGTATTTTTATAAAAGATTATGATCCTGTGCCTGAATTGGCGGAGGCGTTGGTTTACCTAAAGTTCCCAGTAATTCAATTTCAATGGTTCGTACCATTGCATCTAAAGGGAGGTCATTACTTTGCGTACCAAAAGGCTCTTCAATTTCTGAACTTAAAGCATCTAAACCTAAAAAGGTATAAGCCAAAATACCGACCAGTAAAGGCGTGGCTAAACCCAAAGTTGAGCCTAAACTAAAGGGCAATATAAAACAGAAAAAATAGACGGTACGATTGAGTAATACCGAATAAGCAAAGGGCAACGGGGTAGTTGCAATTCGGTCACAACCCGTTTGTACCAAACTCAGTTCAGCCACATGATGGTTCATTTGAGTATAAATAATATCGGAAATTTCACCCTCTTTCAGTGCCTGCATTAATTCCCAGTGAATTAAACTCAAGGTGTACTGTGGGGCATTGGCTTGTTGATAAAGCTGGGTTAATGCTTGCTGACTCATGCCACTGGTTTCTACCAATGCCAGTGGATTTGCAGTTTGATGTCGCAAGCGATCACGTAATACGTTTGCAAAGACAATCACATGCTGAACGATACGTTCACGCCGTCCTTGAGTCAGTATACGGCAGTCACGGTCAAAATGCCGTGCAGTGGCGATTAGCATGCCCCAAAGTTTACGTGCTTCCCACCAGCGGTCGTAACAAGCGGTATTTTTAAAGCCCAGAAAAATAGATAAAACCACACCAATTAAGGTGAAGCCAACCAAGGGAAATTCTGGAAAATGAAAATAACCAATATAGGATAATCCACCAATCACAGCAGAAATGAGCATGACCACACCTAAAGGTGGTAAAACCTTGGGAAGAATGGTTCCACGCCAAGAAAATAACAGCCTAAATATACTCGGTTGGTCACGCACAATCATGTTATGAGGATCATCAAAATTTTTACTGATCTTCAATGTTACTCAGCTTTTTGTCAATATTGGTTACAATCTTATTCAGGCTGATGCAGTAGTTTATGTTCGGCAAATGAGAAAGTCCCTTCAGCTGAAATAATACAATGATCCATTAAGTGGATCTCTAATAAATGACTGGCATGAATAATGCGTTGGGTTAATGCAATATCGGCATTTGAGGGTTGTGCCAGACCAAAGGGATGATTATGTGCGATGACGATGCTACTGGCATGCTGGTTGATGGCATAGCGGAGTAGTTGATTAATCGAAATTTCACAGGAATTCACTGAACCATAGAACATTTTTTTAAAGCTTATTTTTCTTAAATGTGCATCTAAGCATAGTACTGCAAAGACCTCTTGGCTTTCACCGAGCAATTCAAATTTCAAAAAATCCAATAACGTTTTCGAATTACTCAATTCAATTTTTTCTTGTTTTAAATGCTGTGCGATATAACGCCGCCCCAGTTCTTTGACTGCCATCAATTGTGCATATTTAGTTGCACCAATACCGTGGAACTGGCTTAAATCCTCAAGCGTAGCATCAAAAATAGGATTTAATCCGCCATAATGTTGCAACATGATGCGTGCAAGTTGTACTGCTGAATGTTGCTTGGAACCCGAACGTAAAAAGATGGCAAGCAGTTCTGCATCAGATAGGCTGCTGGCCCCTTGTTGAATGAGACGTTCACGTGGACGTTCTTGTTCAGGCCAATTTTTAATCGATAAATTCATTGTTTTTAGACTTTTTTATTCTTAGTAAGAGTGATTAGACTGAAGTGCTGACTTGGGTCTGCCTTTATTTAATGATATTGTGAGCGCCACTGCAACAGGAAGGTAGCTTGTTTGTGAGCTTCGATTTGAGTGTAATTCCAAATAAAAATATTGTATTGGCTGTAACGGGTGGTATCGCGGCATATAAAAGTGCCATTTTAGTCCGTCGCTTAAAAGATGCAGGTTTCAATGTCCGCGTGGTGATGACACAGGGTGCACAAGCTTTTATTACCCCCTTAACCTTCCAAGCCTTATCGGGAAATCCAGTGCATACTGAATTACTCAATCCCGAAGCCGAAGCGGGCATGGGGCATATTGAGTTGGCGCGTTGGGCAGATTTATTATTGGTTGCCCCTGCCAGTTGTGACACCTTAGCCAAATTTGCCACAGGTTTAGCAGATGACTTATTAAGCACACTCTATCTTGCAACCAAGTCGCCCGTTTGGGTCGCACCTGCCATGAATCAACAAATGTGGGCAGCCAAAGCAACACAGCGTAATTTAAATACGTTGGTTGAAGATGGTGTGCATGTGATTATGCCCGATGCAGGTTCACAAGCGTGTGGTGATGTGGGTTTAGGGCGGATGCCTGAGCCTGAAGATTTAGCTTATCAGGTCACACAGTATTTCCACCGTGCGCAGCGCGCGATAGCGGAAAAATTTGGTTTGCTGGCCGGCAAGCATGTGGTGATTACTGCGGGACCAACGCGTGAAGCGATTGACCCCGTGCGTTATATTTCCAATCATAGTACGGGAAAAATGGGCTTTGCCTTAGCTGCTGCTTGTTATGCTGCGGGTGCGAAAGTCACACTTATTGCAGGCCCTGTCAGCTTAGATACCCCGAATGGTGTGCGCCGTGTTAATGTTTCATCTGCGGTACAAATGCTGGATTTGAGTATGCAGATGCTTGATGAAGGTTGCGATATTTTTATTGCAACAGCCGCTGTGGCAGATTATCGCGTGGCAGAAGTTGCTGAACATAAAATTAAAAAAGCGGGTGATGAACTGAATGTTTCACTCATCAAAAATCCAGATATTGTCGCAACCATTGCTGGGCAACAAAAACGCCCATTTATGGTGGGTTTTGCTGCTGAAACACGTCATGTCGAAGAATATGCCGCAGGTAAACTGGTGGCGAAAAAGCTTGATATGATTGCCTGCAATGATGTATCGCGTGCAGATATTGGTTTTGCTTCTGATGAAAATGCTATGACGGTATTTTTTGCCGATGCGTATCAGTTAGAAAAACGTGATTTAGAGAAAGCCTCAAAACAAGAAATTGCGCAGCAGCTGGTGGAAGCGATTCATGATGCATTGCAGCATGAAATAGAGCCCGTTTAAAAAAGTTGAGTTCATTCATTAAAATGCAACGAATTCGTTGCATTTTTTATGTTATTTACACTATGTTTAATGCTTAAAATACAAATTTTTAGCATCATTCAACAGCCACAATAATAGCCACAGTTTTTAAATGGATCTTTACAAGGATATTATCATGATCAAAAAAACCTTAGCCACCGTTGTCGTTTCTATTGCTTTGTCATTTAGTAGCTTGAGTTTTGCTGGCAAGCTTGTGCAGAATATGGATAGTTTAGCAAAAAACTTTCAAGTGTTTAACAAGACAGATAATCAGAACGATGCGCTGAAAGCACTGGATAATATGAAAGTGGCTGCTTTAGATGCAAAAAAAATCAAATTAAAAACCAGTGATGCAAAAGCACCGACCTCGGATACTTTATTTGATCAATTGGTGCTAGAAATTGATAAAACCAGAATGTTGGTTCAGGCGGGTAAACTGGATCAGGCTAAAGTAGAAGGCAAGAAAATTGCTGCGATTAAGGCACAAGGACATGCGATTTATAATCAGCAATAATTTTATGCACATTCATCGTGCCGAGAATGAATGTTAAAAATCGAGTTTAAGCATCAAAATTCAAAAAAATGCCAGCCTATTCAGAAATAGACTGGCATTGCTTATGGTGAGAGTTTTGTGTCATTAATTTGCAGCTAGATCATCCTGTTTTTCTTTTAAATAATCTTCAGTGCGTTGCATGGCTTCTTGAATATTAATTAACGCGGTTTCTACATCTTTTAAGCTTTTGGCATTACCACCACTTAAAGCCTGACGCCATTTACGCGCACCAGGTAAGTTTTGGAATAAACCTAAAATATGACGGGTGATAATTGAAAGCGGTGCACCTTGTTCCATACGTTTGGCAATATACGGCATCATTTGCGCCATAATATCAAAACGATTTGGTGCATCTAAGTTCCATAGTTGCCCAATTTCTGCCAATAGATAGGGGTTGTGATAGGCTTCGCGACCAATCATCACGCCATCAACATGTTGTAGATGTTGCTGCATTTCGGCAAAAGTTTTGACTCCACCGTTAATTTCAATGATTAAATTTGGACGATCCTGCTTTAAGCGATAGACATCTTCATAACGTAAAGGGGGGACATCGCGGTTTTCTTTTGGCGATAAACCTTGTAGTAATGCAATACGCGCATGTACGATAAAATTATCACACCCTGTTTTGGCGACAGTGTCGACAAAATGCAGCATCTCTTCATAAGATTGTAGGTCATCAATACCAATACGATGTTTGACTGTGACAGGAATATCGACTGCATTGCGCATTTCGGCAATACATTCGGCAACCAAATCAGGTTCAGCCATTAAACAGGCACCAATTTTATTGTTTTGTACGCGGTCACTTGGGCAGCCCACATTGAGATTGATTTCA
This sequence comes from Acinetobacter sp. ANC 4654, assembly GCF_002135425.1. Lineage (NCBI taxonomy): Bacteria > Pseudomonadati > Pseudomonadota > Gammaproteobacteria > Moraxellales > Moraxellaceae > Acinetobacter > Acinetobacter sp. ANC 4654. The sequence goes on along the minus strand of NZ_NEGL01000008.1, from coordinate 125,780 downwards.
TCATAGCCCCAATCTTGCGCCATTTTGCTACAAGTGGCTAAGTCTTTGGGATTTGAACCGCCCAATTGCAGCACAATAGGATGTTCTTCATGGTTGTAGTCTAAATGGCGTTCTGCACCGCCAAATAAAATTGCACCCGTAGTCACCATTTCGGTATACATCATAATATTTGGATTAAACAAACGGGCAAAAAAACGATAGTCACGCGTGGTCCAATCCATCATCGGTGCAACGCTGATTCGCGGAGATTGAGTGTTTTCAATGTTTTTGTTAATAGTCATTAAAAATCATACCTTTAATCTATGTTTCGCAACCTGCGCGAATCTGTTTTAACCTGTGTTTAGGTGGGTTAATCGGTTTGCATTTACACCAAATTTTACACCATAATCAGGAGAACAGTTTGTGGTGTAAATTATGGGGTCAATTACAGCAAGGAAAGGTGCGGATGGTAAAGTTAACTATCGTGCTGCGATTCGAATCACTCGAAAGGGCTTTCCTACTTTTTCTGAAAGTAAAACATTTCACTCAAAGAAGCTGGCTGAAAACTGGGTTAAGAAACGAGAAGTCGAAATTCAAGAAAATCCTGATATTTTGCTTGGCAAAGAAAAGCTGATTGATCTGACCTTATCAGATGCCATAGATAAATATTTGGATGAAGTCGGGAGCGAGTACGGAAGGACGAAACGCTATTCTCTGCTCTTAATTAAGAAGCTGCCAATCGCGCGCAATATTATCACAAAAATAAAGTCAGTACATTTGGCTGAGCACGTTGCTTTGAGAAAGGGGGGAGTCCCTCATCTCAAACTTGAACCTATAGCGACTAATACGCAACAACATGAGCTGATGTGTGTTGAATTAGCAGGAGACTTCCACTTGGGAGATTTTAGGCAGCTAACCGATAAAAGTCCTCTGCCATTTGATTTGGTGTTTTAAAATCCAAACCCTTTTGAATTCTTCGCTGATTATAAAATAACTCAATGTACTTTGTAATATCTGCTTTAGCTTCTTCTCTGGTTTTATAGTTGCAATGATGCACTAATTCATTCTTGAGGATGCCCCAGAAACTTTCAATCGGTGCATTGTCGTAACAGTCCCCACGTTTGCTCATCGAACCTTGAAAATCACATTTCTCCAGTATCTTTCGATATTCATGACTACAATATTGACTACCTGAGAAGCACTGCTTCGCAAGTGAATGAACAATTAAGTTTTTCGTTGGTTTTTGATTACGAATCGACATAGTCAGTGCATTACATACAAGTTGTGCAGTCATACGTTCATTTAAGCTATAGCCAACCACTTGCTTTGTGTAAAGGTCTTTCCGATACATTACTTTGATTGGCTTCAATCAATTTTATTGCTTCAGCTTTAAATTCTGCAGTGTAAGTATTCAATTTCTTGCTCATGGTAAACTCCTAATGAGTGTCTTTAGTTTACCAAGTTAAAACCTCCTGTTTTTTCAGCACACATCAAACCAGCGAAAGTCGAACTACAGGGACAACTGAGACTTACAATATTGGCTATACCTATGACAAAAATGGTAATCGTACAGGTTTAGCTGCAACGGGGCAGCATATGCAACCTGCGGCAAGTGTGAGTTACACGTATACAGGCAACAAACTAGCCAGCTTTAGCAAAGCAGGAGTGGCACAAAGTTTTAGTCATACAGGCAATGGCGAGTTGAACTATGGAACAACCCCCACCTATGACAATGGAGCAAGACGCAAAGTCGATCGTCTAAGTTCAACGAACTACTATTATTCGAACTACAATCATAAAAATGAACGAAGTTTTAGAGACAATGTCTTGAATAGTGCTGTCGCTACGATGACTCAATATGTCTATGATGAATCGAGTCATTTGATCAGTGAATATGACAAAAATGGTGTGCTTGTTGAATATGTCTGGTTAGGTGATAAACCAATTGCTGCAATTTATGGTAGTGGTGCAGCAACCAAGATTTATTACATTGTTACAGATGCACAAAACACGCCGAGACGCTTAATTGATAGTAGTAATCATGCGATTGTGTGGGCGTGGGACTCAACAGCATTTGGTTTAGGCAATCCAACAGGAACAGTGACCTTTAACTTACGTTTCCCTGGTCAGTATTATGATGCAGGTACAGATCAGTTTTATAACCACAACCGTTATTACAACCCTGAACTGGGCAGATACATGGAGCCTGATCCTATTGGACTTGAAGGTGGCTTGAATCCGTATGCTTATGCAGGTAGTAATCCTGTGATGAATGTGGATCCGAGAGGGTTGATTTACGGCTTCAACGATGTCATGAATTATTCAATTAATAATACATTAGCTTTTAACTCTATTGATATGAGCCATCTGAATGGTTGGCAGATGTCTTTTGAAAGTGCTGCGTCAAACTTTATTAGCAATAGTTCTTTTACTTTTGGTAATAAACCAGTTGGTGCCTTAGCCTATGAAAATTATCAGGTAGGGAGTTTCAGAGAGAATATGGCTCATATAGGGAATGTTGGGCCATTGGATGCTATTAAAGCTAAGAATATTGCAAAAGAATCATTAAGTAATGCACAAAATTCTGGGCTTTCGGGTGTCCATAATGGTGCTGCTGATGCTTATAGGCATTGTCAATGGTCGTGTGAAATGGGGAAGCAACTTGGTGTTGATCAGGCGAGTAAAATAGGTGGCACACATGAGTCTTATAGTAAAGGGCCTGTAAATGAAATTTATATGGATACTTACAATAACGCTCTAGGTCGTCAAATGAGCCTTCGACCAGAAGGTTGTAAGGTTAATTGTATGAAACTTGTTGAAAAAGGTGTTTTATTCCAGTTAGAAATAGCTAAGCCTAAGAAGCGTTAGAGGGAGTTGTGATAATGATTTTATATAGATATCAGAGTATGAAGGCTCCATTCTTTGCAGTGCTAAAAGCCTTTTGCGTTCTTATAGTAATAATGGGACTTATAAGTTGTTCGCAATTTAATAAGATCGACTTAGTCATTACCAATCAATCTAAGGATGATATTTCTAGTATTGTTGTTAAAACTGGAACAGACCATAAGATGTTTGGGGTTCTCAAAAAAGGAGAAAAGCTAACCGTTGCAATTGTCCCTAAACAAGCTTCAAGCTTAGTGATAGAGGTACATACAACAAAGAAGATCGTTACTACAAAAGTAGATGTATATTGGGAGGTAGGGTATAAAGGAGAGGTAAATATCAAAATAAATGATGCTTTACAAGCTGAGATAGTTTCTCAAAATATTAAAATATAGCCCTCTATATTTTAGATAAGCTAAAAGAAGATGATACTTGGAATTGGATTGTTGAAGATAAACTAGGTGTCTCTCCGATTCTGAAAAAAGTTTATCTAAAAGAAAAGTAAAAGTAGTAAAATTTTAATATTTAATTTCGTTGAGCCAAATATGTTCTCATTCCACCGTTATGTGGCGGAACACCAACTGGTTAATCTTTGATGGCTTGTAAAAACTTAGCCAATTATTCATTCGTGAGTAATTGGCTTTTTATTTTGTTCAAGTAAAAGAATAATATGAATGCTTCATTCAGTAGAAATTATTCAGCAGAATAACTTGTACATATGCTTTATACAGTTGATGATCCGAGTCTTTTGCTATTAGTTAATGCTTTCAAAAATCTGCTACAATTGCGTCAATTTTAAGTTATTACTTCACTGGCTTGATACGCATTTATAAATGTGTACAAAACTGTGTACATATTGAAGATTCCCCCTTATGTTTAAAGATCAACTGTCTAGAGAAGTCAAGGCTCGTAGAACCTTTGCTATTATTTCCCACCCAAATTTTCTTTATTAAGCGCTGTACCAAGTTTTTTGTAATAAATAGTTTTTACACCATTTTTACACCTCAATATTTTTATATTTTATTAAGTTATTGTAATTTAATTACTATTTTTTTAATGTCGTCCAATCCATCATCGGTGCAACACTGATGCGAGGTTCTTTCATTTTTTCAACGGGGTTGTTAATATTCATATTAAAAATCATACCTTTACAGGGTTGCATATTTTGACTGGTTTCGATTTTTTACGCTTCATTTCGCACCATAGTCTTTAAAATTTACACTATTATCGATTCCGATAAAGAATAAGACCATAAATTATGGGGCAACTTCACAATGCAAATGAGCAGATGGAACAATACATTTTCGAGCCGAAATTAGAATAAATCGGAACGGGGTTATCAACATCAAAGAAAGTAAAACGTTTAGTTCAATGTGACATGTTCAAAAATGGCTTGCAAATCATGAGGATGAAATCGAGGAAAATTCAGATATTCTATTAGGCAGCGCAGATGTGATCAATATCACTTTAGCAAAGGCCATTGATGAATATATCGATGCATTAGGCGATCATTTTGGATATAGCAAAATAAGCGGGCTTTGCTTCATTCAAGAATTTTCAATAGCGCAGGATTTTATCACAAAAATAACATCAGCAGATATTACCAAACACGCCCAGTTGAGTAACCAGAAAGATAAAGAACGAGCTGGATTTCCTTTAAAGGGTTACTCATTGGGGTTGGGGTATTTTTAGCATTTTATTTTCGAGTGAACCAGTAATCTAGGCTTACATAGCGTCCGCCACCTAATACAATGAGTGCCAAGAGCATCACGGAATAAGTCACGGCAAATTCGACGCCATTATTTAAAATGACCAATGAGCCACTCGATGTAAGCCAATCATAATTTCCATATGTTTCTAAAATTTCACGTGCTTTTTCTAATTTTTCAGCAGAAGCCAGTACTTGTGCATTCGCAAATGGGGCATTAGGATCGGCAATGGCTTGCCAGCCATGAGGCAAATGAACGGTAAAAATGGCAACGAACATAGTGATAATCAGTGGAATACTGATTAAGCGAGTGAATAAACCCAATGCTAGTAAAACTGCGCCACTCAGCTCTGCCGATGTTGCTAATGCAGCCATTATGCTTGGAAAAGGTAATCCTAAGCCCCAGTCGCTGTTTCCAAACCAGTCAATCGTGTCTTGAAAATTCATCAACTTATTTGTTCCCGCCATCCAAAAAACAGGCACTAAATAAAGCCTTAAACCAAGTGCTGCAAGTCCATCAAAGTGTTTTAAGATAATGCCTAAATTTTTATAACGTTGTAACAAAGCAGCAATCAAGTTCTTCATGATAATTTCACACCGAATAGTATTTAATAGATATTAGTCGAATGAAAATTTGATTTATTACAAGAAAAAAAAGTTTATTTAACTGTAATAAATTGAATGGTTGTTCGTCTAATAATACGTACCCAAGTACAAATCTAAAAATTGATCAAAAGGAAATGAAAAATGAATAAGTTAAACTCAATGACATCTATAGCAGCATTATTGGCACTTTCAGTTGTTGGCGTAACAACACATGTTTCGGCAGCAGTTACAACGACTGAAACACATGCCAGCAAAGCGGCTGATGGTAAATGTGGTGAAGCGAAATGTGGTGCTAACAAGAGAGCGGCTGATGCCAAAAAAGCAGCCGACGCTAAATGTGGAGCAAATAAAAAAGCAGCTGATGCTAAATGCGGAGCAAACAAGAAAGCAGCCGATGCTAAATGTGGAGCAAATAAGAAAGCGGCTGATGCTAAATGTGGTGCAAGCAAAAAAGCGGCTGATGCTAAATGTGGCGCAAGCAAAAATGCAGCAGATGGTAAACCTGCTACTCATTAAACCATTGAAATATAGATGATGTCGGTTTTTTTAAAAATCCGACATCATTTTTTGAGTAAGGAAAACAGCATGGTTTCTTTTTCTGGCGTTGGTTTAGGCTTAAGGCGTGATTTTATTGAAACGTTTTTAAATGCTGAAACACATCCTGATTTTATCGAAGTTGCCCCTGAAAACTGGATGAACTTAGGGGGGAGACATGCAAAGTTGTTGGCGCAGTGTGTAGAGAAATCACCTTTGCTTTGTCATGGGCTTTCTCTATCTATTGGGGGGCCTCATCCGCTTAATATTGAATTTGTACAGCAAATTAAAGACTTCCTTAGTAAATATCAGGTTTTGACCTATTCAGAACACTTAAGTTATACCCATGATGGGGGGTACTTATACGATTTATTGCCTATTCCAATGACCGAGGCAGCAGTGAAATATGTGGCTGAACGTATTTTACGGGTGCAAGATATTCTTGGGCAGCGCTTAGTCATTGAAAATGTTTCCACTTATCTCATGCCTAATGCGGAAATGAGCGAAGCAGACTTTATGTGTGCCGTGATTGCACAGGCAGATTGTGAACTGTTATTAGATGTAAATAATGTCTATGTGAATAGTATAAATCATGGCAGTAACGGCTATGCTTTTATTGATGCAATGCCGAAAGAACGGATTCGTTATTTACATATTGCAGGACATGAACAGTTGAGTGAAGACTTATTGATTGATACCCATGGCGCTGCTGTTGGTGATTCAGTTTGGAAATTATTGCACTACACTTATCAAGTTTGTGGGGTAAAGCCGACTTTATTAGAACGTGATTTTAATATTCCAACATGGTCAGAATTACAAGATGAACTTGGCACCATTAAGCGCTTACAAAAACAACATCTTGATGTAAAAGTAACACCGCCTATTTTTACTTAAATAGGTGAATAAGGATGGAATATGAATACAGACACGATATCTTTCCAGCAGGCTCAACAACAATTTTGTACTTGGATTCGTGAGCCACAAAATCAAGTGCCACAAACACTTTCACTTGAGCGTATGCAGGTGTATCGAGATTTGTTATTGAATAATGTTTGTTCTTTTATTGATTTGGTTTATCCCGTTGCTCGCTCAATGCTGCCTGAACAGCAATGGCAAACATTGCTAGAAGAATTTTTTCAAAAATCCAAGTGTCAGTCACCATTTTATAATGATATTTCACTGCAATTTAGGGAATATTTAACCGATCATCAGCATCCAATTTTGCATCAATATCCTTGGTTGGCAGAGCTATTACAGTTTGAATGGCTGGAATTGTATTTAGATACTTTAGAGATAGAAGATAAAATCTATACGCAAACCGATCTTTGGCAATTGCGAACTCACGTATGGGTATTGGTCTATCAATATCCAGTTTATCATTGGACAATCAATACAACACTTGCCCAAATTGAACACGTTCCAAGTGCGATCATGGTTTGGCGAAATGAAGATGATCAGGTTTGTGTTGAACAGCTATCGCCCTTATTGGCACTGTTAATTGAACAACTGAATCAAAAAGCAATGCTTGAGTTAGAGCTGAATAACTTGATACAGTCAGCTGTAGCTAATTTATCAGCAGTAGAGATTCAAACACAAATAAAAAATTTATCTAACTTTCTAATAAAACTAAAGTTATTATATATTCCAAAATAAAAAAATCTGAGGAAAAGGGATGGCTCAAGCTTCAGTCGATCATGATACCGTGTTAGGGCAGCTACAAAATCCAGTATTTTTAACGGATTTAAGACAACAAATGTTGAAATTTGCGATCTTACAGCTTTCTTCATTTCAACAAGCTGAAGATGTCGTACAAGAAGCATTGGTCAGTGCTTTGCAGCATACCGATTCCTTTTCTGGTCGCTCTGCTTTTAAAACATGGGTCTTTGCGATTTTAAAAAATAAGATAGTTGATTTGATTAGAAAAAAGTCTCGTATGGTGACCATGAGCGAATTGTTTCATGATGACGAAAGTGAATTAAGCATAGACGCATTATTTGATTCTTCAGGGCATTGGCATAAATATGAAGCACCACAAGCATGGCAAAATCCTGAGGACATGATGGAGCAGCAAGATTTCTGGATTATTTTTGATGCTTGTTTGAATCACTTACCCGCCAAATATGCACAGGTTTTTATGTTACGAGAAGTGATTGAATTAAGTTCAGATGAAATTTGTCAAAAACTGGAACTCAGTGTTTCTCATTTAAATGTGCTGATGTATCGCAGTCGGGTAAAGCTCAGAGAATGTTTGGAAAATAAATGGTTACTTAAGGAGGATTGCTCATGTTGACCTGTCGACAAGCAACGCAATTACTTTCTGAAAAACAAGATCGGCAACTGGTCTTGAAAGAGCAGAGTAGCTTACAACTGCATATCTTGATCTGTCGTCCATGTCGTCGTTTTGGGCAGCAAATGAAAACCTTGAGTCAGCTTTCGAAGGGTTTTAGAAAGTATGATAATTAGCTGAGCAACGATTTGGTTTGATCACGCCCTTTTATTTGAACTAAAAAGGGGCGATAAAATCGGTGATTATTGAATAAATGCATATAAACTTTACAAATCGCGGCTAAAAAACTGATTAAATTAAATGATGGATATTGGTTATGGGCAGAGGAGTCGACTATTTTCAGCAATACCATCCAACCTTAAAGAGATGTGCACGTTTAAAAATATAAATAAACTAGAGGGTTATGCTTAATATTGCATATATTCTGGACGTTATGCGTGTCTCTTTTAGGTCTAGTTTTTTAAATTGTATAAAATATTCCAATAAAAAAGCGACTGGTCTTATCTAGCGTAGCGCGACAGAAATGTGGGGCTATCAGGAGTGGACATAAGTAGAAACCTAAAACAATCAAAAACTGAAGCGCGACTTATTACATGCTGTATTTAAAAACAATAACATCGGACTAAAAAACAGCAAGTCTGAAGCATAAGATGAGATAATAAATTATACCCATAATTTATTTATGGGTATTTGTGAAATCATCAGACATTCAGTGTGGTAATAAGCAATAAAAAAAGTAGGAGGAAGCAAAATGATGCTTTTGGAAGAGATCTTTAAAAGTAAAAAAGCAGAACATTCAGATGCATTTAATTTAAGAATTCATCGCGGCTTAAGTTGGTTAAAAAAGTCAACCGAATTGGATCAGGATCTTGATCTTAAATTTATCAGCCTTTGGGTGTCTTTTAATGCACTGTATGCACAAGATGTCGCAATCATGCAGGATAAACAATCGTTAAGACAGTTTTTATCTTTAATCTGCCAAAAGGATCAGGAGCAGAAAGTTTATAAAATTCTTTGGCAAAAATTTAATCATCTAATTGTTTTATTATTGGAAAACCCATATGTCTACCAAGGGTTTTGGGACTATCAAAATCAAAAAATAAGTCAAATTTCTTGGAAAGCAAGTTTTGATCAGGAAAAAAAACAGGCCCATCGTGCTTTACAGGCGAAAGACTCAGCCCATATTTTGTGGATGGTTTTTAATCGACTTTATACCTTGCATAATCAAATGATTTTGGGGGGAACAACATACAATAGCGCTGTCAATCGTAAACAACTGCAAGATGCCTGTACTATTTTAGCTGCATTGTTGCCGATTTTTATCTATGTATTTTTGGAAAACGCACAGAGTCTTGATTTGGTGCAACCTTTTTATCCGATGGTACAAGTCTCATAACGAAAACCAAAATCATAACTAAAATTAAAAAAAGCCTCTAAAAAGAGGCTTCATATGCTTAAATTAGGCGTGCTTTATTATGATAAAGCTGATCAAGTAAAGCAAACAGCGCTGAACAAGTAACTAAACACAGTCCTGCCAGACAAGTCATGCTCCATCCGCCATGATGCCATGAATAAACGCCAAGTGCAGAGCCGCAAGCTCCGCCAATAAAGTAGGCGGTCATATAGATAGAATTAATTCGTGATTTTGCGTCTGGACGTAAACGAAAAATAATATTTTGATTACTGGTATGCACAATCGTCAAGCCAAAACTGATCACCCCATAGCCAATGATATAGCTGAATAAATATTGCCCACCCCAGTAGAAAAAGAACCAACTGAGCGCCAGAACGAAAAGACCAATCCAAGTCAGTGATTGGGTATGACCTTGATCGGCAATTTTGCCAATTTTCGCTGTGGACAATGCACCAAAGACACCAATCAGCGTCACAACACCGACCAAGACATCCGATAAGTTAAAGGGAGAGGAGGTGAGTAAAACTGCGATGGTTGAAAATAGAATACTCATTGCTGCAAAAGCAAAACCACCGACTAAAGCACGCAAGCCTAGACGTGGCTCTTCTTTTAAAAGCACCGCCATTGATTTAAAAATGTCGGCATAGCTCATTTTGAATACTGCAATATGTGGAAGTTTGGCTTTGAGTAAAAAAGCTAAAATCAGCATCAATACCGCGCTGACTACATAAATGAGTTTCCAGTTGAACAGATTGGACAGTAAACCTGCAAGACTGGTGGACAGCAGTAAGCCGACTAAAAGGCCACTCATTAAGAAGCCCAGTACTTCCCCTGTTTTTTCGGGTTTGACCGCCATGGCTGCTAAAGGAATCAAGACCTGTGCTGCGACTGAAAACAATCCTACAATTACTGTTCCTAGCCAAAGCATGGGTAAATTGACAGCAAAAGCACACATAAATAGTCCAATTGCAGCCAAAAACATTAACAGAGGAATAAATTTGGTTTTATTGACAATGTCACCGACAGGCACAATAAAGAGCAGACCTAAGGCATAAGACACTTGTGCAAAGGTAACGGTTAACGCCACTTGAGATTCAGGAACATTAAAATATTGTTGTATCGAATGGATTAAAGGCTGGCAATAATAATTTGCCCCTGCACATAAACCGCAGGCAACAGCCATCAACCAGAGCAAAGATTTATCTTGGCTGATGTCGAGAGAGGTGTTCATAAAAGTCCCTTGCTTTTGTTTTACTGACAATAAGCGGTTGCTTCAATTTCAATAAGCATACCGGCTAGTGCAAGACACGGGACAGGAATTAGCGTACACGCAGGGAAAGGCTGATCTTTCCAAAGTTTTTGCATTTCCTGAATTAAAAACTGATGTTTCTGGGGATTGTGATCAACCACTAAAATTCTTAAAACAGCAGTATCTTGCAGTGTTGCCTGTACATGAGTTAAAGCCAGTTCAATATTTTGAAAGGCTTGTCTGACTTGTACCGCAAAATCTGTAGATAAAAGTCCTCGTTGGTTTTCACCACCTTGTCCTGAAATGTGAAGGATACGTTGAAACTGTGTCACTTCGGCAATGTGACTATACGCAAAAGCTAGTGGGTTATAAAGTGTCTTTGGGTTAAGGAGTACAAAAGCTTTGGATGGCTGTTCAATACTTGAATTCATGCACGATCGTCCAGAAATGAGCGGTTAATTTTGCTAGTATCAAAGCTGAAGTTAACTTGAGGTCAAGCCTTGTGACTGAAAAAGATGCACATCAATGGATAACGATAGGTGAGCTGGCACAGCGCAGTGGTGTAAGTGTCCCCGCGATTCGTTTTTATGAAGAAAAAGAATTGATTTGGAGCATTCGTACCGAAGGCAAGCAACGTCGTTATCAACGTGCCATGCTGCGCCGTGTGGCCATTATTAAAGTCGCACAGCAAGTCGGTATGCGCTTGCAGCAAGTTAAAGAAGCTTTTTCGGTATTGCCAAAAAATAAGGTGGCCAGCAAGGCCGATTGGCAAAAAATGTCGCAACAATGGCAAGCCAGTTTAGATGTGCAGATTGTCAGTTTGTTGCAACTCCGGCAACAACTCGATTGGTGTATAGGCTGTGGCTGTTTGTCTTTACAACAATGTCCATTGCGTAATCCAAACGATCAAATGGCAGATCAATCTGCGGGCGCTCATTTTCAGCAGATATTATTGCAACTTGAAGAAAAGCCACAATATTTCACCATTCAGCAGCCGTGTGTAGACGATGATTAGTGCGCCAGTTTCTTTTTCGATAGCGTAATCATCATGACCCCAACAATATTGAGCAAGCAACCAAACCATTGGATGGCATTCATGTGTTCACCCAATAAAGCCACTGCCAGAATAATGGTTAACACGGGGCCAATTGAACCAATCATTGCCGATTGCGCTGCACCTAAGCGTGAAATACTTTGGGCAATCAAAATGGTGGGAAGTACCGTGACCAGTAAACCTAATGCAATGCCATAACCAATCACCCCGATGGGCAATTGCGTGAGTAATGCTATTGGCTTGGGAATGGCAATAAAGTAATGGGTGAGTGTGCCCAAACAAGCAATACTTAAGGCTAACCCAGTGTAATTCCATGAGCCAAATTTATGAATTAGACGCGGGGTTAATAATAAATAGCTTGCAAAGCTGATGGCGCTGGCAAAGACTAAACTGACACCCAACCAAAAATTGCCTTCATGCGCTACGCTACTTTGTTCCTGCAACATCACAATAACCGTACCACCATAACTCAGTGCAATTGCAATTCCACTTTTTAGGCTGAGTTTCTGTTTATAAATGACGCTAGAGACAAGTACGGTAAGGGTTGGATATAAAAATAAAATAATCCGCTCTAGTGATGCGCTGATATACATTAAGCCTGCAAAGTCTAACCAGCTAGACAAGTAATAACCAATCAGGCCTGCCAAAATTAGTAGCATCCAGTCTTTAGGCGCGATATTTTGATTGTGCTGCCGATTGAACCAACAGAGCAGTAAAAAAAAGGGCAGTGCACTAAGCATTCTGAGCGCCATAAGGACTGTGCCATCGACCAGTGGCGATAGTGCGTAGGCCTGTTTAATAATAATGGCCTTGGTACTAAATAAAAAAGCAGCACCAATTGCGCATAAAGACCCTACTTGTGTTGCTGTCAAAAAACCTTTCATTTTACCTACTTGGCGAAGTGTTATTGCGCTCTGTAATGCAGTGTAGAAATGTGAATGATAAAGTTTTTATCAGCAGAATTGAAATGCAAAAAGATGATGACTACGATTCCAGTTTGGAATGAGTCCTCAAATTTTTGCATTTTATTTTAATTCAGTCGTGATAAAACTTAGTTGAAATGAGTTGAATCACGATTTTATTTAAAATATTAAAAAAATTTAGCCCCTAACCAAGGCGAAAATGCAAAAAAATGACGTTTTTGCTTAGGCGTAATCAGGATATTGATAAAAATAGTTAAAATTTGCTCTAAAGTGGTGCAAAAAATACTCAAATAGATAAAATAAAGGCTAAATCATCACCTACCGAAATGGCAATTAAAAAAAATGTAATTATTTTTTGATCCAATTAGACTTATGGTGAATAGATGCTGTTATTAAAAATAACCATAGAAATGGAGAAAAATAGAAATAGCGGAATGTTTGCTTGGTCGCTTATTTTTTTTAAATCAACTGGAAAAAAACAGTTGGGTTTTTAGCTGGCGGATTTTCTTTATTGTGTCACTTTAGTCAATCTCATAAAAAGTAGAAGCTAAATGTGCCATTTTAGTGCTCAACAAGAACATCTTTATGTAAGAACTCGCTTGGCAATAAAACTGCTGATTGTCAGAATGATCAATGTTTATTTTTAAATCAATTTCAAGCAATAATGACAAGCACTTAAATATAAAGATTAAGAAAGTACTGCAATGGCAATTAAGCTGATAAAAGTAATTTTAATGAAAGCGAAAAAAATAAATGCGCTATCGCATGATAATTTTTGTGAATCACCAGTTCAATATATGGGTATTTATTAAATAAATATTGGGTGGTAATTTAAAACAGTTCAATTAGAATCCAAAAATTCAACAAAAATGCATCTAGGGGGAAACATTGCGAATAGCGATGTTTACTTAAGAAAAACTAGCTTGAGGAAGGCTCATGCAGATCGGAATCCCAACCGAAACTGTTCTCGGTGAAAATCGTGTGGCAGCAACGCCAGAAACAGTAAAGAAGTTGATCAGTGCTGGTCATACAGTCGTCATTGAACGTAGAGCAGGCGTGAAAGCCGCTTATATTGACAGTGCATATGAACAGGTCGGTGCTAAAATTACAGATGATGCCTATACCGGCAGCCAAATTGTTTTGAAAGTTCGTGCCCCTAAAGGCGATGAAATTCAAAAGCTTGCAGCGAATACTGCTGTAATCGCAATGTTTGATCCGTATCGTAATACTGAACTTGACCAATTTGCATCTGCACAGGTGTCTGCATTTGCTTTAGAGCTTTTACCCCGTACGCTTTCTCGCGCACAAAACATGGATGTCCTGTCTTCTCAAGCCAACTTAGCTGGTTATAAATCTGTGCTTTTGGCTGCGGCAGAATATCAACGTATGTTCCCGATGCTTATGACCGCTGCTGGAACGGTAAAACCAGCTCGTGTGGTGATTATGGGTGTGGGTGTTGCAGGCTTGCAAGCCATTGCAACGGCAAAGCGTTTAGGTGCAGTGGTTGAAGCAACGGATTTACGTCCAACAGCTCGCGATCAAGTGGAATCTTTAGGCGGTAAGTGGTTAGACGTACCGATGTCTGAAGAAGAAAAGCAAAAAGCTGCCGATGCTGCAAAAAATGGTTATGGCTGGATGCCTGGTGAGCAATACATCAAAGACCAAGCCGCAATTGTCGACAAAGCTGTTTCCAATGCAGATATCGTGATTACCACAGCACTTTTGCCAGGTCGTGATGCACCCCGTTTAATTCGTGCTGAAACGGTTGCCAAAATGAAACCGGGTTCAATCATCCTTGATATGGCAGTTGAATCAGGCGGTAATGTTGAAGGCTCAAAATGCGGTGAAAATGTGGTGACCGATAATGGCGTGACTATTTTAGGTATTCCAAATATTCCAGCAACTGTTGCGACAGAAGCTTCGGCACTGTATGCACGTAATGTCTTTAATTTCTTAGAAACACTTTTTGATGCTGATAAAAACTTTGTTTTAAATCAGGAAGAAGAAATTCAGAAAGCCCTACTCGTCACTCATGGCGGCCAAGTGCTGTTAAAGCGTGGTTAAGGAGATAGATCATGGTTGAAACGATTACAATTTTCGTCCTTGCCATCTTCGTAGGTTACTACGTGGTTTGGGGGGTAACACCTGCTTTACATACACCATTAATGGCTGTAACCAATGCCTTGTCTTCAATTATTGTCGTTGGTGCAATGATTCAGACTGTGGGTATGCCAAGTATTGGGCTTGATGCAAATGTGGCTTTCCAAAGCATTAACGTGGTGAGCATTTTGGGTGCGGTTGCTGTGTTCTTGGCAAGTATCAATATTTTCGGTGGCTTCGCAGTAACTGCACGTATGCTGGAAATGTTTAAGCCTAAGCAAAAGAAAAAAGAGGGTTCATAAATGGAATTTATTCGAGACTATGCGGATTGGTTCTACTTAGTAGGTGCCGTTCTTTTTATCTTAACGCTGCGTGGTTTGTCAGGTCCTAAAACCGCAATTCAAGGTAACCGTTACGGTATGATCGCGATGGCGATTGCTGTAATCACCACGTTCTTTGTGGCGAATCATCCTGTCGTTTGGATGATTGTCGGTGCAATGGTCTTAGGTGGGGTTGTTGGTATTGCACGTGCGCGTACAGTTCCAATGACACAAATGCCTGAAACAGTAGCATTAATGCACTCATTGGTGGGTTTGGCTGCGGTATTGATTGCGATTGCTGCAATTTTACATAACAACCAACTCACAGCCTTGTTTGTGGAAAACGAAGCCGCTTTAACAGCAGCAGGCGTTGAACATGTACACATGAGTAAAATTCATTTATTTGAATTGTTTGTTGGTTGTTTTGTCGGTGCGATTACCTTTACAGCATCTGTATTTGCTTATGGTAAATTGGCTGCAAAAAAATGGGCGAAAACCATTTCAGGGGCATGGGTTAAACCTCTACAAGCCAGCATTTTCCTTGCTATGTTAGTCTGTGGTTTCATCTTTTTTTCAACCGGTAATATGCAAGCGTTTTGGGCAATGACTGCTCTGGCATTGGCATTGGGTTGGGTTTGGATTGCACCCGTTGGTGGTGGTGATATGCCCGTTGTGGTATCGCTATTAAACTCATTCTCTGGATGGGCGGCAGCGGGGATTGGTTTCACGCTTGAAAATAACATGTTGATTGTTGCAGGTTCACTGGTGGGTTCATCGGGTGCAATTCTGTCTTACATCATGTGTAAAGCCATGAACCGTTCAATCATCAATGTATTGTTTGGTGGTGCAATGGGTGGCACAGCAGCACCGACAGCAGCAGCAGGCGATAAAGTACAGCGTAATCACCGTTCAGGTTCTGCGGATGATGCAGGCTTCTTAATGTCGAATGCCGATAGCGTTGTAATTGTACCGGGTTATGGTATGGCACAAGGTCGTGCGCAAAATGCAGTGAAAGAACTTGCGCATATCTTGAAAGAACAAGGTGTAACGGTGCGTTTTGCCATTCACCCTGTTGCAGGTCGTATGCCAGGCCACATGAACGTATTGCTGGCTGAAGCAGATGTTGCTTATGAAGATATCTTAGAGATGGATGAAATCAACTCTGACTTCCCAGCAACAGATGTGGTACTGGTGATTGGTGCAAATGACGTGGTAAATCCTGCGGCAAAAGATGATCCAACATCGCCGATTTATGGCATGCCAATTCTTGAAGCCCACCGCGCTCGAACCATTATGGTGATCAAACGCTCAATGGCGACAGGTTATGCAGGTCTAGACAATGATTTGTTCTATAATGATAAAACCATGATGATTTTTGGTGATGCCAAGAAAGTGGTTGAAGATATGACCAAAGCAATTAATGGTTCTGGCCACTAAATTAAAGTCTCAAGTCCCTCTTTGATAAAGAGGGATTTAGGGAGATTAAAAACCACCTTCGGGTGGTTTTTTATTGTCGAAATTTTTTGGCTTAATGCTATAGATGTGAAGCAATTTTAGCTTTAATGCTTTGGGTCATACGGGGTGATAAAAATAATCAAATTTTGAGATTCTCGTTCATCTGAGAGGGCATCTCAAATTAACCATGCTTGCTGATTTTTCTACGCCATTTGGCGCAATATTGTTATGTACTCAATAAAGTGCGACATAAAGTAGCATTATCTTATTTTTTTTAATTATTGTTAAAAAAATAATGTTTTTACTTCGCCTATTTTAAATAAAGTTGCCTAAAAGAAAGCTGCTTCGAAGGATGTGATCCAACATCAATCATTGCTTTGGTTTATGGCATTGATTTTGCTATTTAGATGAATAATCTGTGGGGGATTATTCATGAAAAAAATAAAATATTTACTCTTGTTGTTATGCTGCATTGCCTTGCCAAGTTTTGCCGCAGAATCATTAGCAACTCCAGCTCAAAATATTCAAGAAATCCGCTTATCTCTCGATAGTGTCTGGGTGGTCATGGGGGGAATTCTGGTCTTTTTTATGCAGGCTGGTTTTGCATTGGTTGAAAGCGGTTCTGTGCGCAGTAAGAATACCGTTAACGTGCTGATGAAAAATTATATGGATGCATGTTTGGGTGGACTGGTCTTTTGGTTACTCGGTTTTGGGTTAATGTTTGGGGTGAATACTTCAGGTTGGATCGGGACAAGCCATTTTGCACCCAATGTGATGGATGACTGGCATTGGAATTTATTGTTTTTCCAAATGATGTTTGCAGCAACAGCAACCACTATTGCCAGCGGTGCTATGGCTGAACGCATTCACTTTGTTGCTTATGTGGTCAGTGCAGCAGTGGTGAGTGGTTTAATTTATCCGATCTTTGGAAGTTGGGCATGGGGCAGTCTTTTTGATGGTGAAGGTTGGTTAAAAGCTTTGGGTTTCATCGACTTTGCTGGTTCAACTGTGGTGCATTCAATCGGTGGTTGGGTGGCATTGGCAGGGATTATTGTCTTGGGTCCTCGTTTAGGACGTTTTGGTCGAAATGGACAAAGTCACCATTTGGCAGGACATAACCTACCGTTAGTTGCTTTAGGTGGCTTTATCCTTTGGTTTGCATGGTTTGGTTTTAATGCCGCGTCAACAGTGAATGCCAGTGTCAGTATTGGTCGAATTGCCCTAAATACCCATTTGGCTGCATGCTCTGGCGCAGTTGCTTATATGCTGTATGCGCTCATTCGTGGCAAAGCGATTCTAATGAAAACCACCATTAATGCTTCATTGGGCGGTTTGGTTGGAATTACCGCAGGCTGTGCAACCATGTCACCATTATTTGCTGTTATTACAGGCTTAACCGCGGGTTTGATTGTCAGTGTCATGCCAAGCTTAATGGAAAAATTAAAGTTGGATGATGTGGTCGATGCGGTGACTGTACATGGTTTTTGTGGGGCATGGGGAACGGTGGCGGCAGGCTTATTTTTTGAAGCAGATTTGTTTAATTCACATATTATTTCGATTCAGGTTTTAGGTGTGGTCGCTGCATTTGTTTGGGGCTTCGGCATTGCATTCGTGGTCTTTAAAGTGTTGGACAAACTTTTAGGTGGCTTGCGTGTGAGTAAACAGCATGAACAACGTGGTTTGGATTATAGCGAACATGCCGAGCTGTCTTATCCAGAATTTCAGCGTGATGTGACTTTTGAAACGGACGATATGACCAAACGCCACTAAGGAGTTGAGCAATGCCGAATGAATTACTCAGTGTGATACAAAAGAAACAAGCGATTGAACGTGGTCTCAGTGACTATATGAATGCTACGGTATTGGAGCGCGTACTGAATTACTGGGAGCAAGAATATGGAGATCAGCCTTCTTTTGTGCTCAATCGCTTTTTAAGTGAAATTTGTAATACCGATGAATTGCGTTTTTATCGCAAAGAGATGCTAAGAAAAGTGCTGTCTGAAATGTCGGCTGTGGAGAAGCAGGTTTTATTAGAAATCAAACCGAAACTAGAGCCAGAAGAACTTATTTCAATAGAGATTGCCGATGCGTTCTTTAGCTTGGTTGATGCAGTAATGTTAACTGTTACAGCAACGGATTTGAATGACTTTAATGATGAAGTTAAACAACAGCTACAAGACATGGGCTTAGCGATTGAGACATCGGTAAAAATTAATACTGCTGCTTTTATCGAGGTTTTACCACTGACCCTTTATGCCCAAGTGATTACCATCATATATGAATGTTATTGTGAGTTTTATGGGCCAGCCAAGGCAGATCAAGTCTATGCAAGGGCAAAAATGGAGATTAAAACCAAATATCCTGATGTTGATTTACATCAATTATTATAGTTGTAATGGATCATATTGCTGCTGTGATTGAGTTTGTTGGTCAGCACTCCATGCTAAAACAAAAGTCCTAAGATGAAAAAAGCGACCTTAAGGTCGCTTTTTTTCTTTACGCTATCGATTCAGGAGTGGCACGCCATAAGCTTTCAAGGTCGTAAAATTTACGTGCCGCTGGAAGCATAACGTGGACAACCACAAAACCAAGGTCGATTAAGATCCATTCTGCATCACGTTCACCTTCAACACCAAGAGGGCGAAAACCTGCTTTACGTGCTTCTTCAGCAACATTATTTGCAAGGGCTTTAATGTGACGCGTTGATGTGCCGCTAGCAATCACCATGGCATCTGCCACATTACTAATTGCGCTTACATCAATTTCAAGAATATCTTTTGCTTTTACATCTAATAGGGCTTCATGTACAACTTTTAAGCAAGCTTGTACATCTTGAGCTTGAGAATTCATTGCGATATCGAGAGAATTAGAAGCGCTGGGCGATGGTTCTAAATTCATAAAGGGTTTTATTTCCAGACAATAACTCATCGTGTAATATAGCGGTTTTAGTGCCGTATTTCAATTCTGTTCATAATTTAACTTTGCGGATGTTTTGCAAAATATTTATCTTTCCATGCAAAGGAATGGCTGGAATGGGCTTGTGGTCTATATTCGGCTGCAATATAGCCGCTGTATGCACTTTGATTGAGCCATTGAAAAATTTCTGCAAAATGTATTTGTGCGCTATCGGGTTCATGCCGTCCGGGGCAGTCGGCAAATTGAATATGCCCAATATCGTGAATATTTTCTTTTAAGGCTTCCAGTACATCTTCACCCATCATTGCCATATGGTAACAGTCATATTGCATTTTAAGGGCAGGGTGTTGCACAGCTTCTAACATTTCTTGTGCTTGAGCAATATTTTGCACTAAAAAGCGTGGCATATCGGTGCTATTAATCATTTCAAAAACAGGTTGAAGATGATGATCGGATAGCATATGACAGGCAAGTTTAAGATTGCTCGATAAAGTATTTAAACAAGGCAGTAAGTCTGAGTCGAGGGGTTGTTTACCCGCTAAAATATTGATACTAGGCACATTCAGCGCAGTGGCGTATTGAATGGCTTGTTCTAAACCACGGTGAAACTCCAGTTCCATCCCCGGGACACCAGCTAAACCATTGCCACCTTGCATTAAGTCACCAGCAGGTACATTAATCAGGCAAAGAGTCAGGTCATGCATGGTGAGTTGACTTTGAATTTGTTCGATGCTGAGTTCATAGGGAAATTGAATTTCAACATGCTTAAAACCCTGTGCCTGAGCCAGAGCAAAGCGCTCAATTAAGGGTACTTCGGTAAAAATCATCGATAGATTGACAGCCAACTTAATCATGCCTTTACTCCTTGTCGGTTAAAAGTGAGCTGCTTAAGATTCAACCAGTTGAATCACTGTTGCAAGATCAGCTTCAGCATAGCCTTTATTTTGATGGCTTTGCAATTGTGATAGTGCTTGTTTTGCAACGGGAATATTTAAATGGAATTGTTCTGCCAGCTGAACGGCATTATTTAAGTCTTTGGACAGGGTTTGCACTTTCCATTGCACGGGTTCAAAAGTATGGGTCGCCATACGCGGGGTTAAAATTTGAAACGGTTTTGAGTCGGCAAATCCACCTGCCAATGCTGGAGCCAGTAAAGTGGTATCTACGCCGGCTTGAGCAGCTAAAGCAACCGCTTCAGCAATTAAGGTGCTGTTTGCAGCCACAATCAGTTGATTGCATATTTTGGTGGCTTGTCCAGTGCCTGTTTCACCCATTCGGGTGACGCGTTGTGAAAGCACGTTATAAATCAGCGATAAATCCTGAATGGTTTGTAGATCACCCCCAGCAAAAATCACCAGTGTGCCTTGTTCAGCACCCGCCGTCCCACCCGAGACAGGGGAGTCAATCCACTGCACTTGATGTAGTTGCGCTTGCCCTGCCAAGGCTTTGGTTTGATCGACCGATAAACTAGAGAAATCCACAATCACTTGCTCAGCACATAATTGCGCTTGAATTTGATCATAAACAGATTGCACCGCCGCATCATCAGCCAAACAGGTCAAAATAACTGGATATTGCCCAATATCTTGCAGCTCTAATGCCGTGGCACCCATATCAATCAGAACGTCACATGCGGCTGCCGTTCGATTCCACACCGCCACGGTAAAACCCGCTTGAATGAGTCGAGTTGCCATTCGGCTACCCATGAGCCCCATACCTAAAAATGCAATTTTTGTATTACGATCAAAACTCATGTGTTTTTCTCTGCACAATGTTGTTATTTCAATGGTTTACTTATATTGGCGCGGTAAAAATTGAACTTCGGGGTTCTTGTCTTTTTTACGCGCTAATTTACTATTTTTACCTAAAAGTAATTTCAGTTGCCAGATTTTTTCGAGGCGTAAAGATTTTTTCGGTTCATGTTCCATGGCATCAAGGACGCGTTTAGCTGCGGTTAAGGCATCAGGAGAGCGTTGTAACATTTCTTCTGCAATGGCTTGGGCTTTGCTGATTGGCGATTCGTCTAAATGGGTCACCAAACCAATTTCTTTGGCATACGTGGCATTGAAAATTCGACCTGTTAAAGTCAGTTCTTTCGCAAGATCGACACTAATAATACCTTTAATTGAACGCGTCAGTCCCATGTCTGGAACTAATCCCCAACGACTTTCCATAATTGACATTTGGGTATCAGGATGGGCAATGCGAATATCCGCAGCCAGTGCCAATTGCATGCCTGCACCCAGACAATACCCTTCCAGTGCCGCAATCACAGGAACAGGTAGTTCTTGCCAAATAAGGAAGGCTTTTTGAAATAGGCTTTGTCCCGGTTTAATCAGTTCCCATGCTGCATAGGCGGTATTTTTCGGGGCATTTAAATCGGCAAGGTCAATTCCAGCACTAAAGACATGGGCTTCACCCGTTAAAATCACGCAGCGAATCGAACGGTCTTTTTTAATTTGATTGGCTGCATTGACCAATTCGCGTAGCAAAGCAAAGCTCATGGCATTGCGTTTTTCTGGACGGTTTAAAGATACGGTTGCGATGCCATTGTTTTTTTCTATGCGAAGTAACGCCATGAGATAGACCTCTATTTTTTAGATTGTTTTGAGCATAACACGGTCATTTCTCTGATACATGTCATGATACATGACAGTCGAGTCACATCTAAATCTAGACGCTACTGCCACGATTTGCATCAGACCCTAGAGATTTGTTTTGTTTAAAATTTGCTGCGCTGCCTGTTCGACCAGTTGAATAACGGACTGTAATTCATCCAAGCGTTTTAGCGTCTCTTGAATAAAGCTGTCATCGGCTTTACGCCGTTCTTTGCGTAAAGAAGAAATAAACTGTTCAAATCCACCTGTAACCTCTTGTAGGTTTTGCACACCGACATAGCGTGTTGCACCATATAAACGATGCAGGACATGTTCGAGTTGCGGAAAATCTTCCAGTTCAATCAATTGTTGTATTTCATTGATTTCCGTTGGAAAACTATCGACCAACATTTTTAGTAAATCAATCGCCAAATCTTCTTTGTTGGCAGCCAGTTGCAAACATTGTTGCCAATCTAAAATATGCGGATCGAGTGCTTCAATCAGGATGGCTTTATCGGCAATTTTGGCTTTTTTAAAGCTTTCTGACGTCCAATGGGTCAAAATTTGAATAATTTGTTCCATTTGAATCGGTTTGGTGACGTAATCATCCATACCGACCTGTAACAGTTTTTGTTTTTCATCTGCCAGTGCATGTGCCGTCAATGCAATAATCGGCAGGCGTTTATGGTTTTCTAACGTCGATTCTAGTGAGCGGATCGCACGTGTGGTATCAATACCGGACATCACAGGCATTTGAATATCCATGAACACCACATCAAATGCAGCCAAGCCTTTTTCAATTCGCTTTTGAATAATTTCAAGCGCTTCTTGACCACTTAATGCTTTGGTAGTTTTGACATTCAGTTCACCCAATAGCGCTTCTAAAACAATTAAATTCGGTAAATGATCATCTACCGCAAGAATATGTAAGCCTTGTCCATTAAATTCTTCATGGATATCGTGCTCAAAAATAGGTTGATTGCTGAGCAGTTGAATTAATGCGCTGCGACTGAGCGGTTGATACATTGGTCGCGCCCGATATTCGCTTAACATATTGGGATCGAGTGCCATTTGATAACCGTAGACGGCAATGTTGCCAGAATAGCGATTTCGAATTTCTTTTAATAATGCTTCGCCATCACCACTATGATCGACAATCAGCCAAGTGTTTTCATCACTTTCCGAGAATCGTTTCAGTTGACTAAATAAATCTAGAATCGAGCTGGTTTCGACATGATGGACACCATAATTTTCCAGATAATGCCGTAAAATATTTGCCGTTGCAGGATGTGCTAAATACGATACCACCTGCATTTTATTAAAGTTTGGATGCTCAATTTCAATCTCGTCATCTACAGCAAACCGAGCGGTAAACCAGAAGGTTGAGCCTTTTTCAGTGGGTGCGCGTTCTTGGTTATCTTCAAAACCAATTTGACCTTGCATTAAATGCACTAACTGCTTGGAAATGGCTAAACCTAGACCTGTACCACCAAATTGGCGGGTGACTGAAGCATCGCCTTGCGAGAAAGATTCAAACAGTTTTTTACGGTCAGTACCACTTAAACCAATCCCGCTGTCTTGTACGCTAAAGTGTAATAAACAGTGACCAATATCATCATGTTCCATGCGTGCACGGACAATAATTTCACCGTCTGGGGTGAACTTAATGGCATTGGAAATGAGGTTGGTCAGAATTTGTTTGAAGCGTAGTGCATCACCCACCATTTGGGTCGGTATATTGTCGGCATAATAAAAGGCCATATCGATATGCTTTTGTGCAGCCAATGGCGAGAGCATATCCATCACATCAAAAATGGCTTCTTCTAGGTCAAATGGTGCGGTTTCTAATTCTAATTTACCGGCATCAATTTTCGAGAAATCGAGCACATCATTAATCAGTGCCAAAAGATGGGCAGATGATTTACGAATGGTCTGTAAATATAAATTTTGTTCATTGCTTAAATTGCCTTGGCGCAGCAACAAATGAATAAAGCCATCAATACTATTTAATGGGGTGCGTAATTCATGACTGATATTGGCTAAGAAGACCGATTTAGACTGATTTGCTGAAATGGCTTGGTCACGTGCTTGACGATAGGTAATATTTTGCACTTCTAAGGTGTCTAAAGTACGGCGTAAATCATCTTCAGTCTGTTCGGTATGTTCTTTCAATTCTAAAAAACTAAAATGCAGGCGCTTGACTACATTGGCAATATCACGCTGGAGTAAACGTAATTCACCGGTACTGTTAATGACCATGTGCTGGTCTAGTGTGTCGGCATTTAAGCGTTGTAATTGCATACGAATTTCATACATCGGTGCAATCCAGCGCCGTGAATAAAAATTCAAACATAATAACAGCAGCAATAAAGTCAGTAGACCAGTCGCCACCAATACAATCATGACACGATAGCGTGCAATTTCGAGTGGCTGGTTGTCGAGTTCAATCACCAGTTGTGCAGATGAGGGTGTGTTTTCATTAATATTGAGTGCGTAAATATTATTTTTATTATAAGAAATAGGGCCAACAAAAGAGGCTTTGGAGTGAATTGCAGGCCAAGGGTCTTGGTCTTGAAAACCAATGCTTAAACGGTTTCGACCTTTAGGATCAATAATCGCGGCACGAATGACATGTTTTTCATTTAACATACTTTGCATGGCGTTACGCGCTTGATCATATTGCCAAGGATAACGATTGAGTAAGTCGAGTGCAGCTTCAGCTGTGGGTTGGTAGCGCGTCATAATGGCAATTGCCATTTGTTTTTGCTGCGCACGTGATGCGTTTGACGTTTCGGATAAAACCAACAATGCACCAACACATGCCAAAATCGTAATTGGCACAAAAATCAGTGCAATTAATTGTCCATAAGCATGATTTAAGTGTAGACGCTTAAATAACTTTTTATTGATATTTGACATGGTTAAAGCAGTTTATTTCCTATGCACGGCAGTTTAGCATGCTTTATTTGAAACTGATTGCGCTTTAATCACTTTCAATAAAAAGCCTGTTAAATGGGTGCAGCGCCTAGCATTTTTTCATACAATAGGCGCACCTCGATCTAGGTGCAAATAATGAGTAATATCTCCCCTGATTTTCAAGCAGACGAATTTTTGTTAGATCACTATGTAGGAAAAACTCCTTTAGTGCGTTTACAGCGTCTCGCAAGTCACACTCAAGCAACAGTACTGGCAAAACTTGAAGGCAATAATCCGGCAGGTTCGGTCAAAGACCGTCCTGCATATAATATGATTATGCAAGCTGAAAAGCGTGGTCAAATCAAGCCAGGTGATACGTTAATTGAGGCGACAAGCGGAAATACAGGGATTGCCTTAGCCATGGTTGCCGCAATGCGTGGCTACAAAATGACCTTGATCATGCCTAATAATATGAGCCAAGAACGTAAAGATGCAATGCGGGCTTATGGTGCTGAACTGATTGAAGTCACCAAAGAACAAGGCATGGAAGGCGCACGTGATCTTGCCTTGCAGATGGAAAAAGAAGGCACAGGTTTGGTGCTGAACCAATTTGGTAATCCTGATAATGTTGAAGCGCACTATTTAACCACTGGCCCTGAAATTTGGCAGCAAACGGGTGGGAAAATCACACACTTTGTCAGTTCAATGGGCACGACGGGCACCATTATGGGTGTTTCTAAATACTTAAAAGAAATGAACCCTGAGATTCAAATTGTTGGTTTGCAACCCTCAGATGGTTCAAGTATTGCGGGTATTCGTCGTTGGCCAGAAGAATATTTACCTACCATTTTTGATCGTCGTCGTGTTGACCGCATTATGGATATTCCACAAATTGAAGCGGAAAAAACCATGCGTAAACTGGCACAAAAAGAAGGCATTAGTGCGGGTACGTCATCTGGTGGCGCAGTTTGGGCGTCTATTCAATTGGCGCAAGAAAATCCTGAAGCGGTTATTGTCTGTATCATTTGCGATCGTGGCGATCGTTACCTTTCTACAGGTTTATTCTCAGTTCAAGACCCTGAATAAATCTGCAATTTTGTGAGTTTTACATGCGCTTACCTGTTTTAATTTTCGATATAGAAACCTTGACCGATTTAAAGTCGGGGGCGCATTTGTATGGTTTAGATTTGCCAGATGCAGATTTAGAACAGGCCTTAATTAAATTACGTCGTCAAGAATCGGGCATGGATTTTCAACGCCTTGCTTTGCATGAAATTGTGTGTATTTCTGGCTTATGGTTAGATGAACAGGGTGGCATGAAAATGTTCTCGTTTAGTCGAGAACAGCATAGTGAAGCGGAAATTTTAACCAAATTCCTCTCCATTTTTGATAAGCGCAATCCAACCCTAGTCAGTTGGAATGGTTCACAATTTGATTTGCCTGTGATTCTTTTTCGCGCCATGTATCATGGTTTGTCTGCACCAAGTTTATTCGATCAAGGCGAAATTGATCAGCAAAAGCGCTATAATAACTATCAGAACCGTTATCACCATCGTCATGTCGATTTAATGGATGTGATGGCGATGTTTAATGGTCGGAATTTTCAAAAACTGGATGATATCGCACATTTACTGGGTTATCCCGGTAAACGCGGTGATGGTGCTTATCATGTACCCGAGTATGTACGTCAGCAAGAATGGCAAAAACTGACTGCATATTGCGAAGGGGATGTACTCAATACATGGTTGGTTTATTTGCGTTGGTCGTTATTAAAAGGTCAGCTGTTAATCAATGATTATCGTGATGTTATTCAGCGCACCATTCAATTTTTATCCACTCAACCGCAACATCGCGATTTTTTAGCAGTATGGCGTGAAACTTCACAGCGTACTGAATTTACATCGATTGACTTTCTCTCTCCCACACTCTAGGTATTCATGAAACATAGAACCAAGCCCCGTCCAGCTCAACAGCCAATTTATACTTTTCAGGTTGAGTCACTTTCACATGAAGGACGGGGGATAGCACACTATGGATCACACCCTGATCATCCAAGTGAGAAGCAAGGCAAAAAAGTATTTATTCGTTATGCCTTGCCGGGGGAAACCGTTAGCGCGCAAATTACCCATGTGGCTAAACGTTTAGAAGAAGCGGATAGCATTGCGTTATTAAGTGAGCCCGCTGCAATACGTATTGAGCCGAAATGTCCACATTTTACCGTGTGTGGTGGCTGTAATATGCAGCACATTCAGTTAGATGAACAAATTCGGCTCAAGCAAGAGGTTTTAAAATCGCATTTAGAGCATTTTGCTGGCATCCAGCCTGAGCAATGGCTCCCTGCTTTACGTTCAAGCCGTGAAGATTACCGCCGTAAAGCCCGTATAGGGGTGCGCTATCTTCCACAGAAAGACAAATTGGTGGTGGGATTCCGTGAGAACCAAAGCAATAAATTGATTTCGATTGACCGTTGTCTGGTGTTGGATCGTGAATTTGGTTCCATCACTGCATTGAAACAGTTACTCCAAAGTCTAAAAGCCAAAGCAGCCATTGGTCATATAGAATTGGCCATGGGCGATGATGAAATTGCATTGCTGGTTCGTCATACTGAAAAATTATCACAACAGGATGTCAACCAATTAAAACAATTTGCGTTAAACAAACAGTGGCAGTTGTATTTGCAACCTGAAGGTGCAGAGAGTTTGCATCGTGTGGATGATCCAACGGCTGCAATGCGTTTGCATTATGCTTTAGATGATTTTGACCTCAAGTTTGGCTTTAGTCCGCTTGATTTTACTCAAGTCAATTCGACGATTAATCCACAGATGGTGAAGCTGGCATGTGATTTGCTTCAATTGAAGCAAGGCGAGCGCGTTCTAGATTTATTTTGTGGTCTAGGTAACTTCACTTTGCCGCTTGCGCGTTGTGTGGGAGAAACTGGACAAGTGGTGGGTGTTGAAGGAAGTGAAGAAATGGTCCGCCGTGCTGCGGAAAATGCTGAAATTAACGGTATAATTCACGCTCATTTTTATTCACAAGATTTAACAAAAGATTTTTCGCATCATTCTTGGGCAAATCAAGGATTTGATGCATTATTGATTGACCCTCCGCGTGCGGGTGCTGAGGAAGTCATGCATTATGTACCTAAATTTGGTGCAAAGAAAATCGTTTATGTGTCATGTAATCCTGCAACATTGGCACGTGATGCGGGTGTGTTGGTACAACATGGCTATCGATTAAAAAAGGCTGGGGTAATGGATATGTTTACCCATACGGGACATGTTGAGTCTATTGCCTTATTCGAAAAATACAATGAAATAAACGATTTAGAATATGATAAGTAAAGAGGTAGGAGAAGGGTATGGTCACAGTACGTGAACAACTTCCTGGGCGACTCAATGAGTTGTCAGAGGAAGCGACTGTAGAACATGCCGAACAAGCTCGACATGATTTAACTGAATGGCTGAATCGTGTTCGTGGCATCTTAGATGGCGCAACGCTTGAACAACTCGAAGAAGTTGCTCATTTAACTTTACATAAAGAGCTGCAAGCCACGGTTAATCATCGTTCCAATACCTTTTATACCGGTATTGAAATGGCTGATATTTTGGCACATTTACATGTTGATGAAGACACCTTATCTGCGGCGATGTTGTATCGGAGTGTTCGTGAAGGCGTGATGACGCTTGAAGAAATTCGTGAACATTTTGGAGAGCAAGTCCATAGTCTAGTCCAAGGGACATTGGCTATGGGGAAACTTTCAGAACTCATTGAAAAGAACAAACGTCTAGAAGATCATTTTAATAACAATCAGCGCGAACATTTAAGCGGCATTTATAAAATGCTGATTTCTGTGACCGAAGATGTTCGTGTCGTACTCATTAAGCTAGCAGAGCGTACCTATGCTTTACGGGAACTGGCCAACTCTTCTAAAGAACGTCAAGAGCGTGTAGCTCGCGAAATTCTGACGATTTATTCACCTCTGGCACATCGCCTAGGCATTGCTCAGCTGAAGTGGGAACTTGAAGATTTAGCATTTCGTTATTTAGCGCCAGAACGCTATAAAGAAATTGCCTCGTTACTGAATGAAAAACGTTTAGAGCGCGAGCAATATATTCAATTTGTCATTGATAAACTGAAAAAAGAACTGGCTGTCTATGATATAGAAGCGGAGATCACTGGACGGGTTAAACACATTTATTCGATTTATCGAAAAATGAAAAGTAAAGACCTGAGTTTTGACCAGTTGTATGACATTCGTGCTGTACGTGTCTTGGTCAAAAGTGTGCCTGAGTGTTATCACTCACTGGGTATTGTGCATCAAATTTGGCGACATATTCCGCATCAGTTTGATGATTACATTACCAATCCGAAAGCCAATGGTTATCGTTCTTTACATACCGCTGTCATTGCAGAAAATAAATCGCTGGAAGTGCAAATTCGTACCAAGGCCATGCATGAAGAAGCTGAACTTGGGGTGTGTTCGCATTTCAATTATAAGGAAGGCGGTAAGAACACCGATCATTCCTTTAATCACCGATTACATTCTTTACGCGCAGTCTTAGAGCATTATCAAGAACGTAATGATGCCAGTGCGCATAAATCGGGTGAAGATGCGGAAAACTTTGAACAAATTCAAGACTTTGAAGGGTTTGAGAAGATTTATGTGTTTAGCCGTGATGGTGATATTAAAGAATTGCCACGCGGTTCAACGGTTTTAGATTTTGCCTATCATGTGCATACAGAAGTGGGTAATAAATGTTATGCCGCGCGTGTCAATCAGCGCTATGTACCATTAACCTACACGCTAAAAACTGGTGAACAAGTTGAAATTTTAACCAAAAAAGATCGTGATCCGAATCGTGATTGGTTAGTAAATTCACTGGGTTATATTAAGACTTCGCGTGCGCGGGATAAATTGCGTCATTGGTTTAGACAGCAAGATCGCAGTAAAAACTTGGAAGTTGGCCGTGAAATTCTAAATAAAGAACTTTTACGTTTGGCGATTCATCCCAAAAGTATTGATTTAAGTGATTATTGTAATCATTTTAATGTCAAATTGGGTGAAGATATTCTGATTGGTTTGGTCAATGGCGACATTAGTTTGCATTCCTTGATCAATCAGGTCAATCGTCATATGCATTTGGGGCAGGATGAACCTGAACTGGTGCTAAAGCCGACCTTGAATCCACGTGCCAGTCATACACTTTCTGCGCATGGCATTCTGATTGATGGTTTGGATAATGTGGAACTTCATATTGCTCAATGCTGTCAACCTGTGCATGGTGAATCGATTGGTGGATATATCACGCTTAATCGTGGGGTGAGTATTCATAAAGTGGTCTGTCCAGACTATAGCCGGATGATTACGCAAGAACCTGAACGTGCGGTAGAAGCCGATTGGGAAATGCAACCGACGCGTGGTCAAAGTGTGCAAATTGTGGTGGAAGCGTATGATCGCCGTGGTTTGTTAAAAGATTTAACCCAAGTCATTTTTTCTGATCAAATTAATATTCGTCAGGTCAATACTATTTCAGAATCAGATGGTATTGCCAATATGAAATTATTGATTGAGGTAAAAGGTTTAGCACAATTATCACGTTTGTTGGCACGTTTGGAGCAACAACCAGGGATTATTAGTGCACGTCGTTTGGTACAAGGTAATTAATCAGCCAAATTTTTAAGCAATGATAGTTGAAAAACCAGCAACAAATGTTGCTGGTTTTTTTATGAATGATTATTTTATGGACTAAAAATAATAGGGTCTGTTGATATTTTTTGCCGCTACTGCGTTATCTTGCGCAGCTTTAGTCACTGCTCATCATTTAGAATGACTAAATTTCGCAAAACATGCCTTGTACCGTCTAAAAATGTCCTCTGTCGCAAGCATCTGTGAAATATCAACAGACCCTAAATATAGAATTAAATCAAAATGATAAATATATGTAATTCAATGAGTACAAGATACTTTTTGTGTAATTTTTATGACAGGTGCTATAATCCCGCGAATAAAATAGCCTTGAGCTAAAAATATTCTTAGGGTACGGAAAATTTCGGTAATGATTCAAATAAATATATCTCAACTGTATATCAGTCGTGCCGATGAAACTGTTCCTGCCTTAGAAAAAATCCCTGCAATGCAGCGTAGACGATTATCTGGTATTGCAAAATTGGCAATCAATAGCGCCATTCGCTCGCTGAATGCTGAATCAGTGGATTATATTGTCTGGGCTTCGCAATATGGTGATGAACATAAAACGCTGAAAATTTTAGCCGATGTACTGCAAGATCAAACGCCATCACCCACCCAATTTTCGACCTCTGTCCACAATGCCGTTGCTGGGCTGTATTCAATTTTATGTCAGGATTCCACACCGTCGACCAGTTTGGCCGCGTCGTGGAGTGAAGCACTGATTGAAGCCTATGCCTGGTTAAAAACCACAAAACAACTCCATTCACGGGTGTTGGTGGTGTATTACGATGAAGCACTACCTGCGCTTTATCAGGAATTTCAGCCTTTTGGTGGTTTTGCCATGTCTGCGTTGATCAGCCTTGATGCTCCCAATCTACAATTCGATTTGCATGCTTTGGCACAGCATCGACATCAATATGTGGATGCACAAAATTTTTATGATTTCTGGCAGCAATCTCAGCAGAACCCAGATGACTCCCATATGCAGGCGTGGCAAAAATGTTAAAGCTGGATCAAATTAAACAAAAAGCCAATTATCTATGGCGTGTCGGTGCGACAGGATTTAGTTTTGCCAGTTTTGGCATCGGTGGTGTTGCCATCGGTGGTTTGGTTGCACCTTTGGTAAATTTATCGACACAAAATCAAAGCTTACGTCAGCAGCGTACACAAAATGTGATTCGCTATAGTTTCAAAGGTTTTACTGAAATGATGGTAAAGCTTGGAATTATGACCTATGACATTGAAGGTCTAGAAAAATTACAGCACAGTAGACAGGAACTGATTATTGCCAATCATCCAACATTGGTGGATGTGGTGATCTTGATTGGTTTAATGGAACAAGCAAATTGTGTGGTCAAGCAAGCATTATGGGCCAATCCATTTACCAAAGGGCCAGTGCAAAATGCAGGTTATATTTTAAATGCAGGTTCTGAACAATTTATTCAGGACTGTGTGGACAAACTAAAGTTAGATCAAGCAGCATCTTTGCTGATTTTTCCTGAAGGCACCCGAACTGCAAAAGGCGAGTTGTTGAATGAATTTCAACGTGGCGCGGCGAATATTGCCATTCGTGCTCATGTACCGATTCGTCCAGTATTGCTGACCTGTACGCCTTCAACTTTAACTAAAAATGAAAAGTGGTATCACATTCCTTCACAGCCCTTTCATATTCATGTGAAAGTACTGGATGCCATTCAAGTCGATGATATTTTAGAGGATGCCACGGTCAGTCCGAAAAATGTGCGTCATTTAAATCATCAATTACACCAATTTTTTAACCAAGAGTTATCTAAAAATGAGCAATCTTGCTGATGAATTAAAGCAAATGATTATTGATGTTTTGGCCTTAGAAGACATCAGCAGAGATGATATTGAAACGGAAGCAGCCTTATTTGGTGATGGCTTAGGTCTAGATTCAATTGATGCTTTGGAACTTGGTTTGGCCTTGAAAAAGCGTTACAACATTCATTTGAATGCTGAATCGGCAGAAACCAAACAATATTTTAAATCAATTCAAAGTCTAGTGGCTTTGGTTGAAGCACAGAAAACGGCATAAGAGGTTGTGATGTTAACTCAGGAACAAGTACTCGAAAAATTAACAGCATGGATGGAAGATCTGTTTGAGATTAATCCAGAAGATGTGCAGCTCGATGCAAATTTAGCTACAGATTTGGATGTCGATAGTATTGATGCCATTGATCTTGTAGTCAAAATTAAAGAATTGACGGGTAAGCAAGTGAATCCTGAAGATTTTAAAAATGTACGTACAGTGCAAGATGTTGTGACTGTGATTCAGAATATGTCTGCTGCATGAAATGGGTCTTCCAAGGGATAGTGGTCATCGGTTTGATTCTCTATCCCTTTTTAGTGGGCTATAGCTTAGCGCAGGGTCAATATATCTGGGTCAGTGGTTTGCTGATTGTTCTAGGCGTGTTGCGCCTATTCAGTAAAGGCAATGCTTTACTTTGGCCCTTAACTGGCTTTGCTATTTTATGTGGCAGCTTGAGTTTGATTTTAAAAGATCAAGCATGGCTGAAACTCTATCCGGTATTGATGAGTCTGGGTTCGCTGGCTATTTTTGCAGCGACTTTAATAAAACCACCCTCTATGATTGAGCGTTTTGCCCGTTTGGCTGAACCGAATTTACCCGAAGCAGGGGTGATTTGGACGCGTAAGGTCACTATAGTTTGGTGTGTTTTCTTTGTGTTCAATGCCCTGATTGCTTTAGCCACGGTGTTGTTTGCTTCAATGCAGCTGTGGGTGCTCTATAACGGTTTTATTTCCTATCTGTTGATGGGGCTGTTATTGCTGGGCGAATTTATATTGCGTAAGCGTCAGCAACGCTTAAATCAACTTCAGGAATAAAACGGATTGTTATGTTGTGTCATTTTCAGAATCATATTCATTCACTGAAACCACTGTGTCTTCAGGCTGATTTAAGCCCAATCCATTTTCAGGATTTTTGGCAAGAGGTGATACAACAAAGTCATGCAATCCAGTTGTTATCACAGAGCTGTTGGGCGTTGTGGGAACCCGATAGCTATGCGTTTTTAGTGCTGTTGTTTGCGGCACTTTTAGCGCAAAAACAGGTGCTATTGCCGCCCAATCGAGTCAGTGATTTAGAAAAAGAATTGGCTGAGCAGAATATTCTGTTCTTACAGCGTCAGCCTGTATCGGCTACAGCAGATCCGCAGGTTGAACTAAATCTGGATGATGCCTTTTTAAATCAGGCTCAGCTCTGTTTTTATACTTCAGGTTCTACTGGGCAACCGAAAAAAATCCCGCGGACTTTGCGTCAGCTTTTGAATGAAGTGCAAGGTTTAGATGCCAGTTTTCAGTTACCTGAACAGGCCATCGCTATCGCGACGGTCAGCCATCAACATATTTATGGCTTATTGTTCAAGCTGTTGTGGCCTTTAGCCAGTGGGCGCTGTTTTTATCAAACCCAGTTGGCTTTCCCTGAAGATGTTGCCGATATTCAAAAAAAATTAGCGCCTTTAAACATTGAAAATTATGTTATTTCCAGTCCTGCATTATTAAAACGCTGGACGCCAGAGGTGCGACTACAGCACTGTTTAAGCGTATATTCATCGGGTGGTAAATTGGATTCGGGTGTGCGCCCTTATTTAAACCGCCCGATTCACGAAGTGTTTGGCAGCTCAGAAACGGGGGGGATCGCACATCGACAACAAGATGATGCGTTATGGATACCCTTTGCCAATGTAGGTATTCAAGTGAGCGATCAACAAGAATTGGCCGTGCAAGCCAATCATGCTTTTAGTGAAAACTGGATTTTAACCGGCGATAAAGTTGAAATGCTTGACGTGACAAACCCTAAAAGTCCGTTTCGTTTATTGGGACGGTTGGATCGGATTGTGAAACTGGAAGAAAAACGCTTAAGTTTAGATGCGATTGAACACAAAATAATAGAACTCGATGAGATTGCCCAGTGTCATGTTTTAATTTTAGAACGTGAACATCGGCAGATTTTAGCCTGTGTTGCGGTGTTGTCTGAACCTGCAAGACAACAGCTGCAAAGTGGCAACAAAGCGCAATGTGTGGCGGCAATTAAAGCGCAATTACAATTCAAACTGGAAGGCATTGCCATTCCAAGGCAGTGGCGGTTTTTGACCCAATTACCACAAAATGCACAATCTAAACTGAATAAACAGTACATGAAATCCTTATTTCAACCGATGTTGTTGCCTATTGTATTGGCACAACAGAACGCGCCCGATCAGGCCGTTTATCAGCTTGAATTTTCTGCTGAGCTGGAATGTTTTAAAGGGCATTTTCCAGAGTTTCCGATTTTCCCCGGTGTGGGGCAGATTGCTTTTGTTCAGCATTTTTCCCGTCAAACTTGGGCCGATCTGGAGTGGTGTAATGGTTTTGAACAATTGAAGTTTCAAGATCTGATTCGACCATATATGGTACTGCAACTCAAACTGTCACGAAAATTGTACAAAGTGAGTTTTGAATTGACCCATGCAGATCAGACCTTGGCATCGGGGCGTTTGTTGTTTAAAACGCCAACTAAGCAGGTTTAAAAGAGGATGTCTATGCAGCATTGTTTTGTGATTCCTGTTTATAACCATCCGCATTATATTGAGGCTTTGATTGCGCATTTAAAGCCGTTTCAGTTGCCGATTATTTTAGTCAATGATGGCAGTGATGCGCTATGTAGCGCACTTTTACATGACTTGAAAGCGCAAAATAAATGTGTTGAGTTGGTTGAACATTCGCACAATCAAGGCAAAGGGCAGGCGGTGATGAGTGGTTTACGCCATGCCCATGCTTTAGGCTTTAGTCATGCCTTGCAACTTGATTCTGATGGTCAGCATGATTGGCAGGATGTCGGCAAATTTTTAGCCATTTCTCAGCAGCATCCAGACGCGATGGTGATTGGTCAGCCAATTTTTGATGAGAGCGTGCCGAAAAAACGCTTATATGGTCGTTATGCCACGCATATTTGGGTCTGGATTAACAGTCTCTCTTTCGATATTAAAGACAGTATGTGTGGATTTCGGGTCTATCCACTGGCCCAGACCATTCAAACTCTAAATTCGGCAAAATTTCAGCCGCGCATGGGTTTTGATAGTGAAATTTTAGTGCGCTTAAAGTGGGCGAATGTTCCTTTTATCAATGTGCCGACCCAAGTTGTTTATCCTGAAGATGGGATTTCTCATTTTAATGTATGGCGCGACAACCTTGGCATGAGTCAGGCACATGTACGTTTATTGGGGGGGATGTTGCTACGTTTGCCTCAATTAGTGTCACAGAAAATGAAAGGTTAATGGCGTGACTGAGCAGCTCAAGCAAACCCAGTGGAATGACATGAAAGAACGCGGTGGCATGTGGTCACTGACGCTCATGTTGGCATTTTATCGTTTAGGGGGGCGTTGGCTCTGCCGTGTGGTGCTGTATTTTATTATTTTGTGGTACTGGGTCTTTTCAGTCACCGCACGTCAGGCATCACTGTTATATTTAACCAAGTTACATCATTTTGCAGGGCAACAATCACCCTTTATCACAAAGCCGAGTCTGAGTCATAGCTATCAGCATTTAATGCAATTTGGCGAATGTATTTTAGATAAAATTGAAGGTTGGCTGGGCAAAATCCCTGAGCAGCAATTGGCTTTACATGGACATGAATATTTCCGTGCACATTATCAAAAAGGTGCGGTCATTGTTGTGTCGCATTTTGGCAATATTGAATTATTACGGGCGATTAAATCAGAACATATACAAAAAATTAATGTTTTGGTTTATCAAAAACATGCCACTCAATTTAATCAGTTTTTAAAGAAACTCAATAAACATGCCGATGTTAATTTGGTTTCGGTGGATGAACTGGGTATTGAAACTGCTTTGATTTTGCAAGAAAAACTTGACCAAGGCGAATGGGTGATTGTGGCAGCAGATCGTGTACCTGTTGAGTCTGATCGGGTGCAGCCGATTACCTTTTTAGGCGCAGAGGCGAATTGGCCGCAAGGCGCATGGATTTTAGCCAGTTTATTGAAAGTGCCTGTACTGGCGGTCTTTTGTTATCGCGTTGGCAGTGGCTTTGAAGTGCATATTCACGCGATTGCTGAACAGCTTCATTTCCCTCGAAAAATCCGTATGCAGGCACTGCAAAGTACCATGCGTCAATATGTCAGCTTACTTGAACAGCACTGTATTCGTGCGCCGTATCAATGGTTTAATTTTTATAATTTTTGGAACAAAAAATAATGCAAGTGTTAGTTGTTGGGGAAACACCGCTCTCAATTGAAGATGTGGTGGCTGTGGCACGTCAGGAAAAATCTGTGGCTTTACCAGTATCCACTGAATGGCGCGATCTGATTCAACGCGGTGCAGATTTTCTAGATCAACTGTTACAAGATGAAGGCGTCATTTATGGCGTGACCACAGGCTATGGTGACTCTTGTTTGGTGGAAATTCCCGCGCATCAAGTCAATGAACTGCCGTTGCATTTATTGCGTTTTCATGGCTGTGGCTTAGGTCAAAATTTGGATTTAATCACGGCACGTGCGGTGTTGGTGACGCGTTTGTGTTCGCTGGCACGAGGGTATTCAGGTGTATCACATGCATTGTTACAACGCCTGACATGGATGCTGAATGAAAATGTCATTCCTGTCATTCCATCGGAAGGTTCAGTGGGTGCCAGTGGTGATTTAACCCCATTGTCTTATATTGCAGGGGCTTTGGTCGGTGAACGTGATGTTTATGATCAAGGTCAAATTGTGCCTGTTAGTGCGGTGTATGCTGAAAAGGGCATGCAGGCTTTAGTGTTACGTCCGAAAGAAGGCTTGGCACTGATGAATGGTACAGCGGTAATGACTGCTATTGCCTGCTTAAATTATAAAAAAGCGGAACAAATTGCTTTGGCCAGTACTTGTGTTACGGCACTGAATGTTTTGGCTTTGGAAGGCAATCCAAGTCATTTTGATGAAGTGCTGTTTGCGCAAAAGCCCCATTCAGGGCAGCAAAATATTGCGGCACAACTCAGAACTTGGCTGAACAGTGAGGTGCAAACCGAACATCAGAATTCACGTCTGCAAGATCGTTACTCTTTACGCTGTGCGCCGCATATTATTGGTGTATTTGAAGACTCTAAAATGTGGTTACGTCAATTTATTGAAAATGAACTTAACTCAAGTAATGACAATCCATTGATTGATCCTGTGAATTTGCGCGTATTACATGGCGGTCATTTTTATGGCGGACACATTGCCCAAGCCATGGATAGTCTGAAAATCATGATCGCCAATATTGCTGATCTGATGGATCGTCAATTGGCACAGTTGGTGGACTATAAAATGAACAATGGTTTACCACGCAATTTAACGGGTGCAACAGCAGAACGCTTACCGTTAAATCATGGTTTTAAAGCTGTGCAAATTGCGGTGTCGGCATGGACGGCAGAAGCTTTAAAACAAACGCTTTCAGCCTCTATTTTCTCACGCTCAACCGAATGTCATAACCAAGATAAAGTCAGTATGGGCACCATTGCTGCGCGGGATGCCAGTCGCGTGATCGTGCTGACTGAACAAGTGATTGCAGCGCTCTGCTGTGCCAGTGTACAAGCCATTCAGTTAAAAGCTTTAGACGGTTCGTTGGCTGAAGTATTGGCCGCATTTCAGACGTGGGTATTGCAGACCTTTGATTACGTGGTGGAAGATCGACCATTGCAACATGAATTGCAACAACTGGTCGATCGTTTCGAAAATTTAGAATTATTGAATCCTGAACGTGTTCACTCAATAGGATAGGAGGCAGACGATGCATGCCGATGTAATTATTGAAGTGCCATTTCATGATGTCGATACCATGAATGTCGTGTGGCATGGACATTATTTAAAATATTTTGAAATTGCGCGTTGTAAATTGCTCGATCAATTTCACTATAACTATAAGCAAATGCTTGAATCTGGTTATGCATGGCCGGTGATTGAAAGCCATGTTCGCTATGTGCAGGGAATTGAGTTTGAACAAAAAATTCGCGTGCGTGCCATTTTAAAAGAATGGGAAAACCGCTTAAAAATTGAATATCAAATTTTTGATGCAGACAGTGGTCGGAAGCTGACCAAAGGCTACACCAGCCAAGTGGCGGTTGGTATTGAAAGCCGTGAAATGTGTTTTCAATCGCCGCAAGTGCTGTTAGAACAATTGCACGCTTGGCCAGCATTTAAAGCGGAGTAAAGTCAATGAAAGCAATCAATTTATCCCGTCCAGTCTGGCTGTTTTTGGCGGCTGTGTTGTGTTTGATGTCGGTGTTGTCACGACCTGTACATGCGCAAAATCCACAGCTCAAACAAATTTTTACTCAGCTTGCTGCAACCCCGATTGTACGTGCTCAGTTTGAACAGCAAAAAAAATTAGCGTCACTGAACAAAACTTTTGTCTCGAAAGGCACGGTATTATTTTCCAAATCACAAGGCGTAATCTGGAACATTCAAAGTCCAGTGAAAGCGGATTTGATTGTGACTCCATATAAATTAGTACAAAAAACTCAGCGCACATATAGTCAAATTGAAATTGATAAATCACCTTATGGTTCTGTGGCGACCATGTTTTTACAGCTGATGTCAGGCAATGAAACCGCATTGGCTAAAAATTTCAATATTGTTTCAGCCAGTTATAGTCCTGCGCAATGGAATGTGGCATTAACCCCGAAAAGCAGTTTATTTAAAAAACTCTTTGTTCGCGTGGATGCACAAGGGCAGCGTTATGTTGATCGCATTGTATTGAGTGAACAAGCCAATAACACCACGACCATTCGTTTTAGTCAACAAACGACTCAACCACAAACTTTAACGGCTGAGGAAAATGCACTTTTCCAACTGGCAAAATAAATTTACGGCTCTGTGGCTGATTATTTTAAGCGTGATTGCGATTGCGCTAGGCACGGCATGGCTCAAAAAAGAGATCCATATTCAAACCAATATCTTTGCCTTATTGCCTGAAGCCAGCCAAGATCCACGGCTTGAAAGGGCGCAGCAATATGTCAGCCAACAACTGAATGACAAAGTGTTTGTGGTGTTAGATGCTCAAGATGATGCTGCCTTAACTAAAGCAACCACCGCATTGCAACAGCAGGTGGCCAAAAGTGATTTGTGGCAACCTTTGCATGCTCAGTTAGACAGTGACAAATTTGCACAGGTGCTCTATCAACATCGTGCCGGTTTATTGACATTAGATGATCAAAAAATACTGGAACAACAAGATTATGCTGCACTGACCGAACAAAGTTTATTGCAAATTATGAGTCCGGGCATGCCCGTTACAGCCGCGTTATTACAACAAGATCCATTGTTGTTATTTCCACGTTATGCCATGGGTTTAGCGGGTTTACAAAGTCATTCTGATCTTGCTTTAGAAGATGGTTTTGCCACGATTCGAGATGAGCAGGGGATTTCCCGTTTATTGGTTTTAGAGCTGAAAAATAGTCCTTATAATATTGAATATCAAAAACAAACTTCAGCATGGATTCAGCAACTCGATATGCAACTACGCCAGATGCAGGTGAAACCGCATTGGACGGGTACTTTATTGTTTGCTCAATTTGGCACCACTTCGGCTGAAAAAGAAATTTCCACCATTGGTTTGGGTTCAAGTTTTGGCATTTTACTTTTGGTCTGGTTTGGTTTCCGCTCGATTCGTCCAATGTTGACTGAAATGGTGGCTGTGGGCACAGGTTGTTTGGTGGCTTTTGCTATCACGCATTGGGTTTTTGGGGAAATTCACCTCATGACCTTAGTATTTGGTGCAAGTCTGGTCGGAGTGTGTGTCGATTTCTCTTTTTACTTTATGGCAATGCAATCACAGCATCGGCATATCCATGGTTTTGCGGTGCTAAAACCGTTATTGCCCAGCTTGTTTATGGGTTTAATGACCACTTTGGTTGCCTATATTTTCTTAAGTTTTACCCCATTTCCCGGCTTTAAACAGATTGCGGTCTTTTCTATGGTGGGTCTGACTGCGGCATGGATCACCAGTGTTTTATTGCTCCCTCGTTTACCTGCCTTAAATGCTGAACCTGCGATTCGCAGCTTACGTTTTATTGGTCAAGCGCGCACTTTTGTACAGGCAAGAACAGCACTCCGTTATGGCTTAATTGCTGCCATTGTCGTGGTGGCAGGCAGTAGTTTGATGTTGTTGCAGAGCAATGATGATATCCGTAATTTGCAAAGTATGGATCACAGCTTAAAGCAAGAAGACCAATACGTCCGTGAACGCTTTATGCAGCAACAAAGCAGTGAATATTTTGTGGTGCATGGCAAGACTGCCGCAGAGCTTGAACACAATGAACAGCAATTGATTCAAAAATTACAAGTATTGCAAAGCAAAGGTGCTTTAGATGCTTTTCAGGCTTTAGGACAATGGTTGCCGTCGATTCAACAGCAACAGCATAAT
Organism: Acinetobacter sp. ANC 4654; assembly: GCF_002135425.1. Classification (NCBI taxonomy): domain Bacteria; kingdom Pseudomonadati; phylum Pseudomonadota; class Gammaproteobacteria; order Moraxellales; family Moraxellaceae; genus Acinetobacter; species Acinetobacter sp. ANC 4654. The sequence continues at coordinate 84,734 of NZ_NEGL01000008.1, read as the reverse complement.
CTTCAACTCTTACAAGGCATTCCTGCGCAGGTTTTGCAGGATTATGCGGTGGCATTGCAGCTCAATCCAGCGGATGTTTTAGCGTGGCAAAAGCAACTGCCACAGCAGCCGTTATTGCATCCAAGTGAAATGGCAGAGCATCCGTTGGCATTTTTACAAATCAGTCCGACGGAACGTTTGGTACTATTACAAAATGTGCATCATGTGGCTGCTTTAGAACAGCTGAATAGCGCACAGGTACAATTGTTACGTCCAGTGAATCAACTGTCTGAACTCTTTCAACAACATCGCATTCAAGCCCAATGGTTATTGGTTTTTGCTGTACTGACTTTAACGCTGGGTTTAGGCATCATCTATGGCATAAAGTCCATTTTACCTTTGGTCTTACCCGTTACTTTAGCTTTAATATCCACCTTTGCTGTTCAGGCATGGTTTGGGGTTGAAATTAATTTATTCAGCATTATGGGGACCTTCCTGATTATTGGGATTGGCGTGGACTACGCGATTTTTTATCGACACGGACATGACCATCCGCAAGTGGTGGGCATGGCGTTATTCCTATGTATGATGTCGACCTTATTGGGTTTCGGGTTATTATCGTTTAGCCAAACTTATGCCATTCATTGCTTTGGTTTGACTGTACTCCTTGGGGTTATTTTTTCATTTATTTATGCAACATTGTTGACATCTTCCGATGCCAAACATGTTGTACTTCAACAATATCAGCCAAAGAAGCTGAGAGATTAAGGTAGAGTGCAATGAGCACCATGCAACATACAGATGTATTGATTATCGGTGCAGGACCATCGGGGAGTTCTGCGGCAGCATTGCTGCGTCAAAAAGGCCATCAGGTCACGATAATTGAAAAACAATATTTTCCACGCTTTTCGATTGGCGAGTCTTTATTACCGCAAGCCATGGTTTTTTTAGAAGAAGCGGGGCTGCTTGATACCGTACGTCAGCATGTAGATGAATTTGGATTTCAATTTAAAAATGGCGCCGCTTTTTTAAGGGGCAAGCAGCGCAGTTTTTATGACTTCACCGAAAAGTTTAGCGATGGTCCGGGCACAACTTGGCAAGTTCGCCGTGCCCATTTTGACCATTTACTGGCGCAGCAAGCTGAACAATATGGTGCAGAAATTCGCTTTGGTCATGAAGTCATTGATGTCGATGTAGACTCGAATCAGCCGATTTTGACCGTGAAAGATGAGCAAGAACAGGTTTACCAAATTCAAGCCAAGTTTTTACTCGATGCCAGCGGTTTTGGTCGAATTTTGCCGAAGTTTTTAGATTTGGAAAGTCCATCCGATTTTCCCGTTCGTCGTGCCGTATTTACCCATATTGAAGATGGTATTTTGGATGATGCTGAATTTGATCGGGAAAAAATCCTGATTACAGTGCACGCCAAAGATCGTCGTGCTTGGTATTGGCTAATTCCTTTTGCCGATGGTCGTTGCTCTTTTGGTGTAGTGGCAGAACACGATTTCTTTGTACACTATGGTTTTGATGCACAGCAAGATATGGACTTAGCTGCATTGCTGAAACGTATTTTAGCCGATGATGAAAGTTTGTCGCATGTACTGCGCAACGCTAAATTTGATACCCCAGTACGAACTTTGGTGGGCTATTCTGCCAATGTTAAACATTTAGCGGATCGTAATTATGCCTTATTGGGCAATGCCGGTGAATTCCTAGATCCTGTATTTTCCTCAGGGGTCACCATTGCTTTAAAATCTTCAAGCTTAGCCATTCCTCTGGTGGATCAAGTGCTGAACGGGCAAACGGTGGACTGGATGGAACAATATGAGAAACCGCTGCGTGCAGGGATTCAAGTGTTCCGCGCTTATGTGGAATCATGGTATTCAGGTGAGTTTCAGGATGTGGTGTTTTCGACTCAGCAAGATGAAAAAATTCGTCGTATGGTGGCATCCTTGTTGGCAGGTTATGCATGGGATACCACGAATCCTATCCATAAAAATGCCAAAAAACGCTTAAGTACCTTGGCTGAATATTGCCGTGAGCCACAGCACAGTGAAGCCATCGCCCATGGTGCTTAATATGCAAGCGAAATGGCAATGGACGGGGCTATTACTTGCTGTGCTATTGGGTTGTAGTGGTTGTCAATCTCTGCTGCCCCAAGCACAGGGTTTGGCGACCACAACATGGCATGCTCAAGAGTATCAGCGTCAGGATCAGCTTGAAGTGCAATGGAATAAGCATAGTTTTAGTTTTCTGTTGTATCAGCAGCAACAAGGGCAAAAACTGGACATGCTGGCCTTGTCTCTGACGGGACAGCAGTTATTTAAGCTTAGTTTTAATGGTCAGAAAGTGCAGGTTGAACAACGCATTGAGCAAATGAAATTATTACCTTTTGAATTTGTGGTACGCGATATTTTATATGCCACTTATCCAAATTTTGCCCAATTACAGCCGCACAATGTTCAGGTTAAAACTGTTCAGGTTAAAAGTGTGGCTCAGACGCAGTCTATTTTTATCAATCAACAGCATGTTTTAAATATCCTGCATCAGGATGCTGTGATTGAATTAGATAATCTGCAAGTGCCTTATCAAATGGTCATCAGTGCTCTGCATGATCGTTTAGAAACAACTGAATAAAGGAGGATGATGATGAGTGAGCAAATCAGTACACAACATCCTGCGGTAGGCATTCAGTTTAGCGTGGGGTTATCTGCATTAGGTCATACGCCTGAACAGATGAAACAGGCATTGGCGACACAGCAAAATACGTTAAGTTTAAGTTCAGGATTTATTCCCGAAAAACAGCTTTGGGTCGGTGCTTATCAACAGCCTTTAATTGAAAGTGTTCCTGACTTTTTACACGCTGTCGATTCACGCAATTTACGTTTTGCTTTAACCGCTTTAACTTCAATAGAAGCTGAAATACGCGACTATACAGCGCAATTTGAGCCTAAACGCTTAGCGATTATTTTGGGCACATCGACCTCTGGTATTGCTGATAATGAAAAAGTCCTTAAGTCCTACTTTGTCAATCAGAGTGATGTTGAAGTCGTGCATGGTAAACAGGAAATGGGCAGCTTAGCTAAAGCTCTACAGCAGTATTTGGGCTGGGAAGGGCCTGCATACACCATTTCTACCGCCTGTTCTTCCAGTGCTAAAGCAATGGCAGCAGGACAGCGTTTGATTAATGCCGATTTAGCCGATGCCGTTTTGGTTGGTGGGGTGGATACGTTATGTCAGCTGACCCTGAATGGTTTTAGTAGCTTAGAAAGTTTGTCTCATGGTCTTTGTCAGCCCTGTGGGGCACAACGCGATGGCATTAATATTGGTGAGGCTGCGGGCTTATTTTTATTGTCCAAAGAAGCAGCATCCGTGATGTTAATGGCAGCAGGCGAGTCGATGGATGCATGGCATATTTCAGCACCGCATCCAGAAGGGAAAGGCGCGGCCGAGGCAATGCAAAAAGCCTTAGATATGGCGGGTCTGACCGCACAGGATATTGGTTACTTAAATATGCACGGCACAGCGACACCGCAAAATGATGCCATGGAAATTAAAGCTGTTCAGACGGTATTTCAGCATCATGCTGTACCACTCAGCAGTACCAAACATAAAACAGGGCATTGTTTAGGCGCTGCTGGGGCAATAGAAGCGGTGATTTGTCAGCAAGTTTTAGCCGATCAGTCGTGGTTACCCCTGCACCAATCGGGTCGCATTGATGCAGAATTAGATGAGCAGAACTATGTGCTGAATGCACAGCTGCCACAGCCAATAGACTATGTGATGAGTAATTCTTTCGCTTTTGGCGGAAGTAATATCAGTTTGATTTTTGGAACGCAGCTGAAATGATGGATGCCGTACAGTTTATTCCACATGAAAAACCGATGGTTTTTGTTGATCATTTAATAGAAGCGAATGAAAATTTTGCGATTGCAGAATTATTGATTCAACCTGACTTAATGTTTTGTGATGCACACGGTTTGCCAACGTGGAGCAGCATTGAATTGATGGCGCAAACCATCAGTGCTTATGCTGGGCATAAAGGGCAAATGTTAGGCTTGCCACCAAAAATTGGTTTTTTATTGGGCACGCGTAAAATGCAGTTGCCCGTGCCTTATTTTGCCTTGGGTGAAAGCGTGCGTATTAAAGCAGAACAAAGCTATTTACATGAGGGTTTGGGGCAGTTTAACTGTGAAATTGAGTACCGAGAACATCGTATTTGTGCCATGTTGAGTGTATTTGAACCCACAGAAATTAAAGAAAATATTAGGAATTTAGCGTGAGTAGAAGAATTTTAGTCACAGGCTCAAGCCGTGGCATTGGTCAAGCGATTGCCTTGCAATTGGCACAGTCAGGTTTTGATGTCACCGTACATGCGCGTTCCAGACAACAAGAAGCAGAGCAAGTGGTACAACAGATTCAGGCTTTAGGACAGTCAAGTCATGTCTTAATGTTTGATGTGAATGATCGTGAAAAAGTCATGCAATTGCTGGAGCAAGATGTTGCAGAACATGGTGCATTTTATGGGGTGGTACTCAATGCAGGACTGACCCGTGATGCAGCATTTCCAGCCCTAACCGATAGTGATTGGGATGAGGTGATTTCGACTTCACTGGATGGCTTTTACAATGTGTTAAAACCATTGGTGATGCCGATGATTCGTTTGAAACAAGGCGGACGCATAGTCACTTTATCTTCTGTTTCGGGTTTAATGGGCAATCGGGGGCAGGTCAATTACAGTGCTGCAAAGGCAGGCTTAATTGGCGCAACCAAAGCTTTAGCACTCGAGTTGGCGAAGCGAAAAATTACCGTCAACTGTGTTGCACCCGGTTTAATTGAAACCGAAATGGTGACCGAAGAAGTCAAACAACATGCCTTGAAAATGATTCCCTTACAACGGATGGGGCATGTCGATGAAGTCGCCAAAGTGGTGAAGTTTTTATGCAGTGATGACGCCAGTTATATCACCCGTCAGGTGATTTCGGTCAATGGAGGTTTGATGTGATGAAACGTGTTGTTGTCACGGGCATGGCAGGAATTACCTCTTTGGGTGAAACTGCGGATCAAATATTTGCTCAGTTTGAACAGGGCAATAGCGGTATCCGCTACATGCCAGAATGGGAGCAGTTCACTGATTTACGCAGTAAATTAGCAGGGCCTGTAGCGTCTTATACTGTTCCCAAACATTTTAATCGTAAAGTGACACGTGGTATGGGACGTGTGGCTTTAATGTCGACGGTCTGTGCTGAAAAAGCATTAGAAGATGCGGCACTGTTGAATGATCCGATATTAAGCAGTGGGCAAACAGGCGTGGCATTCGGCTCATCCGCGGGAAGTGTCGATGCCATTCGTGAGTTTGGCAGCATGTTGCACGATAACAATATGAACAAACTCAATGCCACCACCTATATTCGTATGATGTCACATACCAGCGCCGTGAATATGACGGTATATTTTGGCTTAAAAGGTTTAACTTTGCCGACATCTAGTGCCTGCACTTCAGGTTCAATGGCGATTGGTCAGGCTTATGAAGCAATTAAATATGGCAAGCAAACTGTGATGTTGGCAGGTGGTGCAGAAGAACTGAGTGCAGCAGGTTCGGCTGTATTTGATGTTTTGTTGGCAACCAGCAGTCAAAATGAACACCCAGAAAAAACACCACGTCCATTCGATGCGAAGCGTGATGGCTTAGTGATTGGCGAAGGGGCAGGTTGTTTGATTCTAGAAGAATATGAACATGCCAAAGCACGCGGTGCCAAAATTTATGCTGAAATTATTGGTTATGGTAGCAATAGTGATGGTCAGCATGTCACCCGCCCAGATTCGGAAATGATGGGACGCTGTATGGAATTGGCATTATCTGATGCGCAAATTTCGGCAAATCAAATTGACTATGTCAATGCACATGGCACATCCACCGATCAAGGGGATATTGCCGAAAGTCAGGCAACGGCAAGTATTTTGGGCAAGAAACCGATTAGTTCACTCAAAAGTTATTTTGGTCATACTTTAGGCGCTTGCGGTGCGATAGAAGCTTGGTTGAGTATTGAAATGATGTTGCGCAGTCAGTTTATTGCCACCTTAAATTTAGAAGAAATAGATGCTTTATGCGGCGATTTAGATTACATCGTCAAGCAATCTAGAAACATGAATGCCAATATGATGATGAGCAACAATTTTGCTTTTGGAGGAATTAATACCTCCCTGATTTTTAAACGGGTTTAACAACAACGAGAGGGTAAACTCATGTTCATGAAAAAAATAGTATTGACTGCTGTATTGTCTTTGGGTGGGGTGGTTTCTGCACAGGCTGCTGATACTGCACATAATTTTGATTTTAAAAGTGCCGTTGAACGTGCCGTTGCCGATGGAACTTTGGATGGTTCAGTAAAATTTTATTTAGCAGGCACCAAGTCTGGCGGTAAAGTTTTGCAAAAAGATGCGGTGACCAATAAAAAAACCAATGGTTTTGCTAAGTCGGCAGAAACTGCGTGTGATCATGTTTTGCGTTCAGCACTGATTCAGTTGCAAAATACAGCAAAAGCGAAAGGTGCAAATGCAGTAACCAATATTGTCAGTTACTTTAAATCGAATGAAAGTAAAAGCAGCACCAGCTATCAGTGTTTTAAAGGCACGGCTGTGGCAAGCGTAGCTTTAAAAGGCGATCTGGTTAAGTTCTAAATCTAAGCCTAAATATATGAGCCATTGCAGCTGAATAAGCATTGATGTGCAATCATGAGCACAATAAAAAAGCCCATCAAGTGATGGGCTTTTTTAGCTCAATGTAACGCTATTATTGAGGGATTTCTTCTTCTTCAAATTCAGGTTTAACCTGAACAATGAAGTCTTGACGGTTCAGGCCACGCCATAAGGCGAATGCAGTACCGATATAAATTGAAGAATATGTTCCGACAAAAATACCAATACACATGGTCACAGAGAACCATTTCAGACCATCACCGCCCATAAACAACATGGCAAGTACCACAAGCAACAGGGTCATTGAAGTGTGGATGGTACGGCGTAAGGTTTCAGTCAATGCAATATTGACGATTTCCAAAGGTGTCGCACCGCGAATTTTACGGAAATTTTCACGAATACGATCCGAAACCACAATATTATCATTTAACGAAAAGCCGATTAATGCCAGAACAGCAGCAAGTACGGTTAAGTCAAACGGCCATTGCATCATGGCAAAAATACCAATGGTGACAATGATATCGTGGAACAGGGAAATCACAGCACCCATCGCAAGTTTGAACTCAAAACGGATGGTGACGTAAACCAGCATGAGAAGAAGCGCAAGTGCAACAGCACCCGCTGAGCGAATATATAACTCATTACCGACCTGACCACCAACAGAATCTACTTTATGTACTTCAGCAGGATTGTTTGGTAATTGGGCTGCTTTGGTAATGGCGTTGGTCAAATCTTCAACTTCAACGTCTTGAACGGGCATACGTACAATCAGGTCTTTATTACTACCGAGCGTTTGTACTACAGCATCATGAAAGCCTGCTTGGTCTAAAGCTTTAACCACTTCAGTCTGATTGGCAGGTTGCGCATAATTTAACTCGGCAGAAACACCACCAGTAAAATCCAGCCCCAAGTTCAAACCTTTGGTCACAATAAAGAAAAGACTGCCAATGGTTAGAATGATGGAAATAATTGCTGCTGGAAAGGCAATTTTCATAAACGGAATGACACGTTCGTCATCTGGGCGACCGTATTTTTTTGAATCAGGTTGAGTCATGTCAGTCATCATCGATCTCCTTATATGCTCAACTTCTTCAAGTTACGTTTTTTGCCATAAATGAGTTGTACAATTGCACGGGTTACTGTAATTGCAGTAAACATTGAGCAAACAATACCAATCATCAGTGTTACGGCAAAACCTTTGATCGGTCCTGTGCCAATGGCAAAGAGAATGAACGCAACGAGGAACGTGGTTAAGTTCGAGTCGAAAATAGTGTTATAGGCTCGATCATAACCGGCAACAATCGCCTGTTTGGGCGAAGCCCCCCATTTTATTTCTTCTCGTATTCGCTCACAGATCAGGACGTTGGCATCGACTGCCATACCAATGGTGATTACAATACCTGCAATACCAGGAAGGGTAAGTGAAGCCCCAATCCATGACATAACCGTCAACAGCATTGCAAGGTTAACCACAAGGGCAAAGTTAGCAATTAAACCGAATACACGGAAGAATGCGACCATCCAAAGCGCAACCAGTAAGAAACCGATCTGAGTAGACAATACGCCTTTATCAATATTTTCCTGACCAAGACTTGGGCCAACCACACGTTCTTCAACGAAGTACATTGGTGCAGCCAGTGCGCCAGCACGAAGCATGAGCGCAAGTTCAGCCGCTTCTTGGGGTGAATCTAGACCCGTAATACGGAATTGTGAGCCCAATACCGCTTGAATGGTTGCAGCATTAATGACCACAGATTCTGTATAAGGGGTACGGACTTCAGTTTGTGCACCTGTGACTGGGTCGGGTACATAGCTGATTCTTTGTTTGTTCTCAATGAACAATACCGCCATGCGTTTACCAACCGCACTACGTGTCGCATCAGCCATCAACTTACCACCAGCACTGTCTAAAGTAATATTTACTTCAGCGCCACCGGTATCTTGGCTAAAGCCACTTGATGCGTTTTGTACACGTTCACCAGTTAAAATACGGTTACGGTTTAACAGTAATTGGCGACCGCTATCCAGCGACTCATAAGCAAACAGTTCCGTGCCTGGTGGTACTGCTTGACCATTTGACTTGCCTGTATAAGGGTCAATGTATTGGTCATTCAAATCAGACACTAAACGGAATTCAAGATTTGCAGTACGACCTAAAACACGTTTTGCTTCAGCGGTATCTTGAACACCTGGTAATTCAACCACAATACGGTTGCTACCTTGGGTTTGCACCAATGCTTCTGCTACACCTAACTCATTAATACGATTACGTAACGTGGTTAAGTTTTGATTTACCGCATAAGACTGAATTTCTTGCTTACGTACATCGGTATAGCTCAAACGTAAAGTTGAACCTGACTCTGATGCAACGGCTTGTTGATTGAACTCATTGCCATTACGACGTAAGAAATCCATCACCGCATCACGGTCACTGTTGTTGGCAAACTGAATGGTAATCGTGTTGTTATTCAACGCAAGACTATTGAATTTCAGTTTGTTATCACGCAGTTGACGACGTAAATCAGTTGCGGAGGTTTCCAGACGCTGACTGATGGCTTTATCCATATCCACTTCAAGTAAGAAGTGAACACCACCACGTAAATCTAGACCCAATTTCATTGGTTTTGCACCAATTTTTTGGAGCCATTCAGGCGTGGTTGGCGCAAGGTTTAAAGCAACAACATAATTGTCGCCAAGACCACGACGTAATACTTCTTTGGCTTTTAATTGCGCTTCAGAAGAATCAAGACGTAAAAGGGCAGCATTATTACTAAAGCTGTTGTCATGGCTTGGAATTTTTTCACTTTCTAATAACTGCTCTGCTTTTTGTACGATGCTTTGGTCAATCTGAGTACCAGCTTTGGCACCCGAAATTTGAACAGCAGGTTCATCTGGATACAAACTAGGCAGGGCATATAATGTACTAATCACCAGAACAATGATGATCAGCAGATATTTCCATGCTGGGTAACGCATTTATTTTCTTCTTAAAATGAAAAAGTCGTGCTAGGGCACGACTCTTTTTGATTAGAGATTATTTAATGTGCCTTCAGGAAGAACTGAAATCACACTGGCACGTTGAACTTTTATTTCTACGCCACGGCTTAATTCAACCACGACAAAATCACCTTCAATTTTCAGGATTTTACCCATAAGGCCACCAGCAAAAACAATTTCACTACCCACACCAAGGCTTTCAACTAAAGTGCGGTGTTCTTTAGCGCGTTTTGCTTGAGGACGCCAAATGAGGAAATAGAAAATTGCGACAAATACCGCAATCATCAAAAGGTTAGTCACCAAACTTGGTTGGCTTGCAGCTTCACCCGCTGCGTGAGCAGTAGAAATAAAAAGGCTCATTTCATTTTCCTAAAATAAAAAACTGTATATCAACAATATGATAATAAATTAACTTGTTCAGCAATTTACCTTGTCTTTTTCTTCAGCGCAAACACTGAAAGATTAATCTTCAGGGCAAGGTGGAACTTCTAGACCACGACGCGCATAAAAATCTTGGACATAGGCATCAAAAGTACCATTATCTAACGCATCACGAATGTCTTGTGTAAATCTTTGGTAATAACGTAGGTTATGAATAGTGCCGAGCATCGAACCAAGCATTTCACCGCATTTTTCCAAGTGGAATAAATACGCACGGGTGAAATTTTGACAGGTATAACAATCGCATTCTGAATCGAGTGGACTTTGGTCATGACGATATTTGGCATTACGAATACGGACTAAACCGTCAGTCACAAAATAATGACCGTTACGTGCATTACGGGTTGGCATCACACAGTCAAACATATCGACACCACGACGAATCGCTTCAACGATGTCTTCTGGTTTACCGACACCCATCAAGTAACGTGGTTTGTCTTCAGGCATCAGTGCAGGAAGATAATCCAAAACTTTGATCATTTCTTCTTTCGGTTCGCCCACTGAAAGACCGCCAATGGCAAAGCCATCAAAGTCAATTTCTTTTAAGCCATTGAGCGATTCATTGCGTAAGTCTTCGTACATGCCACCTTGGATAATACCAAACAGCGCATTGCGATTTTTTAGTACATCGTGGTGTTGGGTTTTACAGCGTTTTGCCCAACGCAGTGAAAGCTGTAATGATTTTTGTGCTTCTTCATGTGTCGCTGGATAAGGCGTGCATTCATCAAAGATCATCACGATATCTGAATTCAGGGTATGTTGAATATCCATTGAAATTTCAGGTGATAAAAAGACTTTTGAACCATCAATCGGTGAGCGGAAGGTTACACCATCTTCTTTAATTTTACGCATTGCACCCAAGCTGAAAACTTGGAAACCGCCTGAATCGGTCAAAATCGGTTTATTCCATTTCATGAATTCGTGTAAACCACCATGTTCACGAATCACATCTAAACCTGGACGTAAGTAAAGATGGAAGGTGTTGCCTAAAATGATTTGCGCTTTAATGTCCTCAATATCACGTGGCAACATGCCTTTAACCGTGCCGTAAGTACCGACAGGCATAAACACGGGCGTTTCAATCACGCCATGTTCAAGGGTTAAACGACCACGACGGGCACGACCCGACTGACCTAATTTTTCAAACTTCATAAAATATCCTGAACAAGAGCAAAGCACTGCGTGCAGTGCAAGAGCGAAAAAACAGTTCGCCGCTAAAAGTTGGCTATTTTCCTAGATTACGCAGATAAACACCAGTGTTGTCGAGTTTTAACTCAATACTTTCTCGATTAAAGGTCGTTGACAAAATAAAGTCCAAAGCAACAAAGTTGCTAAGTGCTTGGTACAAATGAGGTATTTAACTGGGAGTAATTTTGTTTTTTAATATGTCGCTGGCTTTGATTTTTTAATGCAGGTGACGGTTAAAGAACAATAAAAATATTTTTAAATAGAGCGTCTTGCATCTTTCATGGCAAAGGATGCAAGAGGTCTGGAGAGGTTAAAAATTCGGTCGGTAGTCAAAATTTTGCGTTGCCGCTTGATCACGAAAGGGGCGAATGGCTTTTTTACCGAGGGTCATGGTGTTGACAATGTTATTGGGAAAAATTTGAATGTGGTTGTTAAATAATTCTACATTACGGTTAAAGATGGTAATGGCAGCACCGACATTTTCATTTTGTTCTTCAATTTCATTCATCATTTTAAGATAAATTTCATTGGCTTTTAGTTCAGGATAGTTTTCCACCACCACATTTAAACTATGCATCAGCTCTTTATTTAAACTTTCAATGCGTTGTAATTGTGAAACATCGGTATTGTTTACATTAAGATTTAAAATGTTTTGACGTAGTTCAGTGACTTTTTCTAAAGTGCCTTTTTCAAAGTTTGAATATTGCTCAACAAGTGGTTGTAGACCATCTAAAATTTTAATTTTCTGACGTTCATAAGTAGCAACATCTGACCAAGCTCGAATAGAGGCGTTGTGATGGCGAACAATATTATTTCGAATCATGACACATGCGACAATTGCAGCGATGATTAAGAGTAAAAAAATCAACAACCCCATTGATAAGTCCCCAAAATATGAATAATTTCTATTTTAAAAAATGTATTAAATCACGCTGTAAGCTTTCTAGATAAGGTAATTTAAAAGTACGTAAGTGTCCACGTAATGCAGAAATATCTTGAATGTTTTTTGCTTGTGTGGATATTTTAAATAAATTCGCTGGCCCTAAAAAGCATAACGTATGACTGCTTGGATGGAACATTAAATCGCCCTGACGCTGGGCAAAAAAATCGGCCAATCTCAGTACAAATGCAGGTGACAGGAGCTTTGCTGTTTGCATTTCATCGCTACCAAAAATATTTAGCTTTTGATTGGTTTGGATGTCGCTGGTATGCCAAGGAAAACTATAAGGATAATAAAAATCTTTGTTTGCCGTGGTGATGGCAAGCCCTTGCGTTTCTACATCAAAAACAAACACGCCCCATAAGTCTTTATGAATTTCTTTGACTCTGACATCATCACCATTTTTATCACGCACAAGCATTTCATTGACATAGTGATATTGAAAGACCATGACTTGGTGTTGTTGACCCGCTTCATCTTCCCAGACAGTGCTGGCATAGTAGGGCAGATCATTGGAAATCGTACCTTGATTAAACACGGGAAATAGGCGTTTTAGATGTGCAATCAATAAAACAGGTTGTAATGGAACCGAGATATGTTGGGGTTGCTGATGCAAAGCCAACTGGTATTTTTTATTAATGCTTTGTTGTTCTAGAAATTCAATCACGTCATCAATGGGTTGTTTGTCTTCATAACTGATATAGGCCCAAAAAATCATTAAAAGGCCACTGATCAGACCCAGTTGCATCCAAATATTGCTGGGGTCAATAAAAATCAGCAGCATAAAAAATAAACCTGCCGCTGCTAAAAGCAGAGGCAAGACATTTTCGAACTTAAGTACAATCGGTGCATTCCACGGATGCAGACCGTCTAAAATGTCCTGATGGCTTTGTGCTTTACGTCCAAGATCCTGTAGCCGCGCGATATTTTGAAAAACACGTTCATTTTTTTTACGTCGAATATGAATCGAATGTTGAACACTATCGAGCGGCATGGGGTTCTTCTTTTATCAGCAAAGGTTAAGCTGTGATTTTATCCACCAGCATGGCATCACCATAACTAAAAAAGCGGTATTTTGCTTCGACAGCATGATGATAGGCATGCAAAATGTTATCACGATTCGATAAGGCTGAAACGAGCATTAATAGCGTAGATTCAGGTAGATGGAAGTTGGTAATTAACCGATCAACCACTTTAAAATCATAACCAGGATAGATGAAAATTTGTGTATCACCTGTCCATGCAGCCAATGTTCCACCATGCGCTTGTGCGGCACTTTCAATGGCACGTGTTGCCGTTGTGCCCACAGTAATTACTTTATTGCCGCGTGCTTTGGTTTGACGAATCAGTTCAACAGTCTGTTCAGGAACATCACACCATTCGCTATGCATAATATGGTTCTGGATGTCTGTGGTGCGTACTGGTAAGAATGTCCCTGCGCCAACATGCAGCGTCACAAAGCTTCTTTGAATGCCTTTGGCGGCTAATTTTGACAATAAGTCTTGGTCAAAGTGCAAACTCGCTGTTGGTGCTGCAACGCTTGCCAGTTTAGTCGGATCATTAAAGACCGTTTGATAACGCTCGGTATCAATCGCTTCAGCTTCGCGGTTAAAATACGGTGGAATGGGTAAGGCACCATATTGATCGAGCACATCTAAAATGGGTTGGGAAAATTCAACAATAAATAAGTTTTCATGGCGACCTTGCACTGTGACTTTTATTTCATCATCACCGATAAAAAGTTCAGCACCTGCTTTAGGTGAATTACTGGCTTTAATGTGGCAATGTGCAATGAATTTATCTTGCATGCGTTCTACTAAAACTTCAACAGCACCACCCGTTGCACGTTTTCCTTTTAGCCGTGCTTTCATCACTTTGGTGTCATTTAAAATGAGTAAGTCACCCGCATCGAGTAAATCAAAAATGTCAGTAAAATGGCAGTCGTGGTATTGCCCTTGCTGATCTAAATGCAAAAGGCGTGAAGCACTGCGGGTATCTAAAGGGTAGCGAGCAATCAGCTCGTCAGGGAGATCAAAGTTAAAGTCGGAAAGTTGCATCTTTAATGTATAACAATAAGAAAAACGTCTGCATTATAGTCCCGAAAAGGGTGAACGAGATGATATCTGATGTTTTTTAAGCCAAAGCTTTTTCTTTTGCTTTAAAATTGAGCAATTGACTGGATTAGATAATTGACAATTCTAAGTTTAATAGTAATATAGCGACCACAAGCTCATATGCTTGTAAGCCCCTTTCCCGAGGTGGTGAAATTGGTAGACGCGGTGGATTCAAAATCCACTATCAGAGATGATGTGTCGGTTCGAGTCCGACCCTCGGGACCAGATTCAAAAAAACCCCAAGCCGGTACAAAAAGCTTGGGGTTTTTTTATGCTTAAAAAATTGATTAAATTCTAGCGTTTAAGGTTAAATTAGCGACGATAAAAAACAGTCTGTCGGAAATTGTCACTTTTGGTCTGTTTGTGCCTTTTTTTTTATTGTGTTCTATGTAAAAGTTTGTTAATAGAATGGATAGGGCATAGTTGTTTTTAACTATAGAGGGTAAAAAAATTTACGAGGCAGAGATGAAAATGCAGTTACTTGAAATAGGCTCAGCAACAGAGCAGCTCAGTGCTTGTAAAATATCATTATTGCTTGGTGTTTTTACTCCAGATAATCGTGTCGAAGGTTTTTTGAAATTTGCCCGTGGCATTTTACAAACCGATTGTGGCATTCTTGGTTTTCATAATGAACCCTACATTTGGTATGCCTCACCCAAATGGTTTAAAGCCTTTCACTCAAAAAAAGAAGCCAATTTAGCCGCATTTTTTGAAGGCGAGATGATTCTGAGCGCCAAGCATAAAAATTATGCTGCTTTTTCTCAATATGTGCATGATTTAGGTGTTGCACATAAGCGAATTGTGGCTTTTGATTTAAAAATAAATAAAACAGAGTCTATTGGGCACGTTATTTTATTTGATGAACAGTGTGAAGAATTTAATGAGAAGAATTTAGAACTTGTGCATGAACTTGCCATGAGTTTGATTGCAATTATTGAATTGCATTCAGATTATGCAGAGCTAAAAGAATTATATGAACAACAGTGCGCTTTAAATTCTAGTAAAACGAAGTTTTTTCAAATTATTGCGCATGATTTGCGTGCACCATTTCATGGCTTAATTGGCTTCTCTGAAGTTTTGGCGCAAGAGCGAGCCACGCTTGATGATTCAAACATTCAAAGTATTGCCGATTATTTATTAGATACCTCGCAATCAACCTATAATCTGTTAGAAAGTTTATTAAATTGGGCCATGGCTGAGGGGGGGCGTTTTATTTACCATCCCATTAATTTCAATTTAAAACAATCTTCAAAAATTGTTTTTGATGTCTTAAATACCTTGGCGATTAAGAAAAATATCCAATTGATTGATCAAATATCCGATGATTTAAAAGTCTATGCTGATATTAATATGGTGACCTCAGTTTTACAAAATCTGGTTTCTAATGCACTGAAATTTACCTATGTTGATGGTACGGGGAAAGTCATCATGTCTGCCGAAAAATCAAAACATAGTGTTGATATTTATATTGAAGATACTGGACTCGGCATGACGCAAAGCCAAATCGATGAATTGTTTCAACCGCGCTTAACGGTCAGTTTTAAGGGAACAGCGGGTGAGAAAGGCATGGGTTTAGGCTTGGTGTTATGTCAACGCTTTGTGGATTTGAATCAAGGTGAAATCTCGGTACAGTCAAAAGAAGGCGAGGGAACGATCTTTAAAGTTTCTTTACCCATCGCTGTGAATACGCATCAAGCTTTACCATTAGATAGTATTAAACAGGCGATCACTGAATAAAAAACAACAGAAGCTTAAATTTCTTTTCCCCTATTTCTTTGTAGCTGATATAACTAGAAAAAAACGAGGCTGAAGGTTTAGAAATGAATGCGGAACAATTGCAGAAGACATTACGTGCGAGCCAATATGCAGAACTGGTATTGGGAAATCACAGTATATTTTTAGAACAAGATTATGCAATTGACCAATTTATAAATCCTTTAACGACACAACAAATTCAGCACGTTGTGCAAACATCTTTAGATCACCTTGCCGATGAAGCGAAATGGATGCGAGAACTTCGTATTCTTCGCGCACGTCTTATGTTTCGTTGGATTTGGCAGGATGCCAATCAACTGACCGATGTGGTGACCTTAACACGTGAGCTGTCAGATTTTGCTGATGCGACAATTTGTGCAGCAAAAGACTTTGCCAGAATTCCGCTGGTGGCGAAGCATGGTGAGCCTATTGGTTATAATGGCAAAGTACAGGATTTGATTGTTGTGGCGATGGGGAAACTTGGCGCACAAGAACTGAATCTTTCCAGTGATATTGATCTTATTTTTGCCTTTGATGAACAGGGCGAAACCAATGGTCGAAAATGCATTGATGTACAGCAATTCTGTATTCTCTGGGGACAAAAACTAATTTATCTGCTGGATCATATTAGTGCAGATGGTTTTGTTTTTCGTGTGGATATGCGTTTACGCCCGTGGGGAGATGGCTCGGCGCTTGCGATTAGCCATGTCGCATTAGAAAAATATTTAAGCCAGCATGGACGTGAGTGGGAGCGTTATGCATGGATTAAGGCACGTATTGTAACGGGCGGTCAAAAGGGTGAAGAACTGCTGGATATGACCCGACCCTTCGTCTTTAGAAAGTATGTCGATTACAGCGCCTTTGAAGCCATGCGCGAAATGAAAGCCATGATTGAGCGTGAAGTGCTGCGTCGTAATATTGAAGATGACATCAAGCTTGGCGCAGGTGGGATTCGTGAAGTTGAATTTATTGTGCAGGTTTTTCAGCTAATTTACGGTGGCTCTAAATTGGAGTTACAAGATCGCCAGTGTTTGGTCAGTCTGCATCATTTGGGTGAAGTTGGGCTTTTGGATACACAAGCGGTCATTGAACTGGAAGATGCCTACCTTTTTCTGCGCCGTGTAGAACATGCCATTCAAGCATTGAATGATCAACAAACCCAATCTTTACCTACCGAGCCTGAATTGCGTCAACGTATTGTGGATACTTTAGCTTTTAGCGATTGGGAGGCATTCCTTGAAACGCTGAATGCTAAACGAGCCAAAGTTATTCATCAGTTTGAACACCTGATTAAAGAAAAAGAACCTGATCCTTTAATTGAAAGCTTTAGCCAATTAGAAAAACAACTGGAAGCGGTACTGGATGATGGTGCAAAAAATTTGGTGCATGAGTTCTGGTATGGTCATGCCTTAAAAAAATTACCCGCGAAAGCAGTACAACGCTTAAAAACCTTTTGGCCGCATTTGATTGAAGCAATTTTACAGTCGAATAAACCTCAAATTGCACTTTTACGCCTGATGCCTTTGGTTGAGTCGGTGCTGCGCCGTACTGTGTATTTGGTGATGCTGATTGAAAGTAAAGGTGCATTGCAACGACTGGTAAAAATGGCAACGGTCAGTCCGTGGATTTGTGAAGAATTGACCCATTATCCTGTGTTGTTGGATGAGTTTTTATCGATGGATTTTGAGTTGCCAAAACGCCAAGATCTAGAAGACTCATTACGCCAACAATTGTTGCGTATTGAGATTGATCAAGTCGAAGATCAACTCCGTGTATTACGATTGTTTAAAAAATCCAATGTCTTGGCTGTTGCAGCCAGTGATGTTTTGGCTGAAAGTCCTTTGATGAAAGTCTCTGATGCATTAACCGATATTGCGGAAGTTTCGGTCAATGCAACTTTAAATTTAGCTTATCAAATTACGGCAAAAAAACATGGTTTTCCACTTGATGTAGAAGGGCAGCGTTGTTCAACCGATCATACAGCATTTACGGTAGCGGGTTATGGCAAGCTAGGAGGCATTGAGATGGGGTATGGCTCAGATTTGGATTTGGTGTTTATTCACTATATGGATGAACAGAGCGACACAGATGGTCAGAAAAAAATCAGTGGTTTTGAATTTGCGATACGCGTAGCACAGAAATTTATGTCACTCATGACCACGCAGACTTTGGATGGGCGTGTTTATGAAATTGACACGCGTCTACGCCCATCAGGTGAAGCAGGGCTTTTGGTCACCAGTTTAAAAGCCTTTGAGCAATATCAATTAAAGAATGCATGGTTATGGGAACATCAGGCTTTGGTTCGCGCACGTTCGATTGCGGGTGAGCAAAGTTTGCGCGATAAATTTGAAGCATTGCGTTGTCGTATCTTGATTCAGCCGCGCGATGAAGCCAAAGTTCGTGAAGAAGTGCTGAAAATGCGTCAGAAAATGAAAGACCATTTAGGCTCGTCAAAAGAACAGCAAAAAGATGGAATTTTTCATTTAAAACAGGATGCAGGTGGTATCGTTGATATTGAATTTATGGCACAGTATGCGGTACTCGCATGGAGTGGGGCGAATTCTGATCTCGCCCATTATTCCGACAATGTAAGAATCCTTGAGGATGCCGCAAACGCCGGTTGCTTATCCAGTGACGACGCGACAGCATTGATTCAAGCCTATTTAAGTGAACGCGCTGAGAGCCACCGTTTAGCCCTTGCCAATCAATCGATGCAAGTGAATGCTGCGGATTGGTTCGATACCCGAGAGGTGGTTTGCAAGCTATGGCAGAGATTAATTGATCCAACGGCGACCTTCGCTTTGGAACGTGAATAATTGTATAAAAATTGGAGTTTGTGTCATGAATTTGGCTGATCGTGATGGTTTTATTTGGCAAGATGGACAAATGGTTGATTGGCGTGAAGCGAAAATTCACGTTTTAACTCATACATTACATTACAGTATGGGTGTTTTTGAAGGTGTCCGTGCCTATGAAACTCCGAATGGAACCGCGATTTTCCGTTTGCAAGATCACACTAAACGTTTGCTGAATTCTGCAAAAATTTATCAAATGAAAGTTCCATATAATCAAGCAACATTAGAGCAAGCTCAGATTGATGTTGTGCGTGAAAATAAATTGGCTTCTTGCTATTTGCGTCCAATTATTTTTATCGGTTCTGAAAAACTGGGGATCGCTGCAACAGACAATACCATTCATGCCACTGTTGCTGCATGGAGCTGGGGTGCTTACCTTGGTGATGAAGCAATGGCGAAAGGTATTCGTGTTAAAACGTCATCATTTACCCATCACCATCCAAACGTGACTATGTGTAAAGCAAAAGCATCGGGTAACTATACCTTGTCTATTCTTGCACATCAGGAAGTGGCACACTCGGGTTATGACGAAGCAATGTTGATGGACCCACAAGGTTATGTATGCCAAGGTTCAGGCGAAAACGTATTCTTAGTGAAAGATGGCGTGCTGCATACACCAGAAATTTCGGGTGGTGCATTAGATGGTATTACCCGTCAAACCATTATCACTATTGCCAAAGACTTGGGTTATGACGTGGTTGAACGTCGTATTACCCGTGATGAGTTCTATATTGGTGATGAAGCATTCTTTACCGGTACTGCTGCGGAAGTAACCCCAATTCGTGAATATGATGACCGTGAAATTGGTTGTGGTTCGCGTGGTCCAATTACAGAGAAAATCCAGAAAGCATTCTTTGATGCAGTTCAAGGCAAAGACCCTAAATATGCACACTGGTTAACTTACGTAAAATAAGCTGATCAGTTAAGATAAAAAGGCGAAAACTTGGTTTTCGCCTTTTTTTATTGGTTATATCTTTTCTAGGTTTAGGTTAATTCTTTTCGAAGGACATTTTTATGCATATTGTCTATGTTAGTGATGGAAAGGCGGGGCATCGCTCACAAGCAATTGGTTTGTATCAGGCAATGCAAAGACAAAGTATAGAAGCGGTGACTTTTGAAGAGATTCTGATTGATCAATTGCCCATTTTGAACTTGTTATTGGCGACATTTAAACAAAGCACGTCGGCTATTGCTCAGTCACCCGATTATATTTTGGGTGTAGGCAGCCATACTCAGCTACGTGTTTTATTGCTGGGGAAAGTGTATCCGCAAGCCAAAACCGTGATTATGATGAAGCCGAATTTTCCATTTACTTGGTTTAATTATGCGATTATTCCTGAACATGATGGCGTTGAAGCATCTGCTCATGTTATCACCACCAAAGGTGCGCTCAATCCGATTGTGAATGAGCAAAGACACCAGAAAAATAGAATTTTAATTGCCCTAGGTGGATCATCGAAACGCCATCAATGGAATGAAAAAAAGGTTTTAATTTCAATTGATGAAATCGTGAAGAATCATCCTCAAGCTGAGATTATTTTGACCACTTCACGGCGTACACCGAACGTATTTTTAACTCATTTGAATGAGACTCCATTGGCATCTCATCTCCATATATTTCCTGTTGAACACACCCCGCAAGGCTGGATTTTTGAAGAAATGCAAAAAGCAGAAGCCGTTTGGGTTACTGAAGACAGTGTTTCGATGATTTTTGAGGCATTAACTGCAGGGTGTAAGGTTGGGGTGATTGAAATTGACCGTTTGAAATCTGATAGAATTACGCAAATGATAGATAAATTATTATCTTTACCTTATGTTGAGGAGAGTCAGCAAGGTCTGATTAATCTTCAATTGAATGAAGCAGATAGAATTGCTCATATTTTATTGAAAAATAGAGATGTTTAAATTAAATGAAAATATTACATATTGCGAATTTTGGTTTTAATAAACACGGGGCTCATTTTTACTGTACAGATCGTAAAATTTCCGCAGGTCTCATTGAAAATGGGCATTTTGTTTATGATTTTAGCTTTCGTGATATGGCGCGAATGGGTACGATATTTAAAACTAAAAAATTGGGTGCAACTTGGGCCAATAAAGAAATTTTAAAAATTGTCGATAATATTGAGCCGGATTTAGTGCTGATTGGTCATAGTGATTTAATGAGTCCGAATGTTCTAAAAGAAATTAAGCAACACTATCCAAAAACTAAAATAGCCTTTTGGTATGTCGATCCATTATATCTAGAGCATAAACTGGGTTTCGTTCGTGATTTTTCCCCGTATCTTGATGCAATTTTTTGTACCACGGGTGGCGAATATCTTGAAAAACTCAAGCAACCGCATTTGAAAGTGGCGTATATGCCAAATGTCGGGCATCGTAATGTGGAACAATTAAAGCAATTTGAATCGACCAATATTGATAAAGAATTTATTTTCTGTGGGGTGGTGTATAAAGAACCTGAGCGTGAAAAATTCTTAAAAGACTTGGCCGATACTTTAAAAAATAATCATGTTCAATATCAATATTATGGTTGTTTTGAGCAACCCGGAGTGTATGGGAAAGGCTATTACAAAGTTCTTTCCCAATCGCGTATGGGCTTAAATTATTCACGTAAAAATGATGTGACTTTATATAGTTCAGACCGAATTGTGCAACTCACAGGTAATGGACTATTGACGTTTAGTCCACGTATTCCGAGCTTCGATAAACTCTATACGGAACAAGAAGTGGTTTATTTTGATGATCAGTTCGATTTAGCTGAAAAAATTCAATTCTATGCTGCACATCCTGAAGATGCGAAACGTATAGCCGAAGCGGGTTGGCATAAAACACGCGCCAGTTTCAATGGTAAACGGATTACTCAATTCATGGTCGAAGTCACTTTTGATCAGCCATTATCAGAAGCCTATGAATGGGCACATGAGGTCTATGCATGATTTGGTTGCTTTATATTGTAATGGGTTTCATTGCTTTAGCCGCGTTGTTATATTTATTGGGTAACTATACTTTTTGGTTGCCTTTTCGCAGCGCAAAGTTACCTAGAATTGTGATGTTGCATCAGGTAACACCACATGAAGATGCTTCGGGTATGAATATGCCACCACAGAAGTTTGAACAGCTATTACAGTATTTAGTGAAAAAGGGCAGTACCTTTTGTTTTGTTTCTGAGCTTGATCAATATCAGGGGCAAAAGCATGTTGTTGCTTTGTCCTTTGATGATGGTTTCTTGGATAACTATCAATATGCTTATCCGCTACTCAAAAAATACCATGCCAAAGCGACCATTTATTTAGCCACGCAAATTGAAGGCATTGAAAAATTAGCACCTGAACAAATTCGTGAAATGTCAGAATCAGGCTTAATTGAGTTTGGTGCACATACCCAGCATCATGTGAACTTACTGAAATTAAGTGATGATGAAGCTTATCAAGAGATGCAAAATTCAAAACGAGATGTTGAAGCACTTGTGGGACGTTGCCTAAGTTTTGCCTATCCTTTTGGGCGTTTTAATGAAAAACATCAACAGATGGCAAAAGAGATTGGCTTTAAAAATGCAGTCTCAACCCGTAAAAAAGTTGAAGCCTATACTGAATTCAATCAATTTAATATCCCCCGCGTAAGTACTCATGGGGCAATGAATACGGTGCAAATGCGTATTGCTTTAGCCAAAGGACGTTATAAATTATGAGTATTCCATGTAGTGTTTATATCGTTACTTTGAATTGTGCTGCTTGGCTTGAAGACACTTTAAACAGTGTTGCTGATTTTGCAGAAGTGGTCATTTTAGATTCAGGCAGTAGCGATGATACGTATAAAATTGCCCGAAGCTTTCCAAATGTACGCATTAGCCATCAAGATTGGCAAGGTTATGCAGCACAAAAAAGCCTCGCTTTGGCACAATGTCAGCAAGAGTGGGTACTGAATTTAGATGGTGATGAAGTTTTATCTGATGAGCTAAAACAAGAGATTGAGGCAACCATTCAAGCCAATCATATTGATGCCTTAATCACCCCGATTAATGATGTATTTTTAGCTGTACCGAATAGTAAGCATACAAAAAAACATGCCAAAGTACGCTTTTTCCGTAAAAGCAAAGGACAGTATGATCTTGCAAATAAAGTCCATGAAAATGTGATTATTGAAGGAACAAGTGTTCGTGCCAGCGGTGATATTTATCACTATGGTGAGTCGAGTATTTTTGTCAAAGTTGAAAAAAATAACCAATACTCTAACTTAAAAGCCGCTGAAAAATTTCAAAAAGGTAAAAAACCGAGTGTATTAAAATTAACTTTGGTGATGCCGGTCACCTTCTTAAAGTCGTATTTTATTCGACGTAGTTGTTTGAATGGTTGGCGTGGATTTGTAAATAGCATGATTAATGCTTTCTATGCTTTTTTAAAAGAAGCCAAGTTATTTGAACAGCATTTACAAGCGAATAAGCATAAACGAGATGATGTATGAAGATCGTTCAAGTTTTAGCAACAAGTGGCGGTGTGGGTGGTTTAGAACAACACACGTTTAACCTTGTGAATGAACTGTCTTTATCGAATGAGGTGCATATTATTGCGCACCCATGTTATGCGGACAAATTTAATCCGCAGGTGATTTTTCATGCCGTTGATTTTGCGCGCAGCCGTTGGAATATTATGTTACTCTGGCAACTTGCCCAATTAATTAAAACCATTCAGCCCCAAATTGTACATGCCCAAGCGGGTAAGGCTTCGGAACTGATTGCAAGAATTCGCCCATTTTTAGCTGATGTGAAAATTGTGACTACTGTGCATGGCACAAAAAAGAATAAGTCCGCCTATTTAGTTGGCGATGCCGTGATCGCTGTAAGCAAGGCACTGACACAGGGGATTCCAGAAGCCAAAGCACATATTGTTTATAATGGTGTGTATCCGCAAAGCGCGTTGTCTATAGAGGCAAAGCAAAAGCTAAAACACAGCATTGATCAACAATTTCCACGTCTAGATTCAACCCAAAAAATAGTGATGTGTATTGGTCGCTTAGAACCAGTGAAGAATATTGCTTTACTGATTCAAGCGATGCAGGAAATGGATGCAAATCTATGGATTTTGGGTGATGGCTCATTGCGCCAATCACTTGAAACGCAAGTGAGGCAACAACAGATGCAAGATCGGGTCGCATTTTTGGGTTTTAGAACCGATGCACGTGATTTATTGCAACTGGCCAATGTTGTGGCGTTGTCTTCAGATCGTGAAGGTTTTCCTTTGGTCATGGTGGAGGCGCTGCAAAGCGATAAAGTCATGGCATCGACCAAAGTCAATGGTGTTATTGAATGGTTGCCTGAGATGTATTTAGCAGATATTGGGAATGCACAAGGTTTAAAGACTGCTATTGAAAATGCACTAAGTCTTACATCTCAATTAGATTTTCAACCTTTATTTTCCCGTGCTAAAACTGAGTTAACGGTTGAAGCGATGACACAGCAAACACTACAGATTTATCAGCATTTGCTGTCTTCATAATTATGCTTTGGGGGATAAGCGAATCGCATCAAGTACCACAAAGTCATGTTCAGCATTGATGGTATGGCAGCCGTCATCTGCATTATTCCAATGCGGTACAACCACTTCCAATAATTGTTCATGATATTCGCTTGGGCTTAATCGGGTAATTTCTTTAAGCTCAATGTTGCCACCATAGCGTTTTAAGGAGTCTTGGCTAGGACGAACCAATTTATTTTGGTATATAAATGGTTTACCCGCCATACGAAACTGTTGTTGTCCTTTACACACAGGATTTTGAGGATGTTCTTGCCAGTGAGGATTTAGAATATCTTCAGTAAAGAATAAATCTAAGCGATCACCAAACTTCTTGCAGTTCCTACGTGTAGAGGTAAATAAATACCACATGCCATCATGATAAAAAGGCGTTGTATCAACCGCTTCAATGCCTTCTAAAAGGTTGGAATGTTTTTCCCATTGCGTCGGGAAATCTGTACATTTCCAGAGTTCAACCGTTTTATTGGCACTACTTTCAGGAATCATATACCAGTCATTTTCAACTTTAAAAACACATGGATAAGATAAATGGTAATCCAGCTTTAAGATGGTTTGTGGTTCGGTATAGCGACCATCTTTAAAGACTTCTAAAACTGATAAAAAACCAACAGGATGCTGGTCATCGACTTCTTCAAAAAAAATAAAATGACGACCCTGATTTTCTACATAAAAACAGTCCGCAAAAGTGAACTTTTTAGGCGAATGGATTTCAAATAGGTCTTTTAATTGGTCTTGGTTATTCAGCGGTTCACCCAGCCAACCAAAACGAATATACCAATGTGAATCAAACTTTTTATTCTGTTGATTCTGCTGGTGTTTGTACCATTTTTTGAGAATTATGCGCGAGATAGACATGATGACTTGCTCAAATCAAAGGTTAAATAGTGGGGCTTATAATTCTTCAAAGGCTTTCACCATTTCTGAGATATTTAAGCGTTGTATGTCTTGTTCTCGAATCACATAGGGATGGGTGACCACTTGATAAAGTCGTTGGGACAAAGCTTGCATATCATTTAAAGTCACTAGACCTTGAGCGAGTTCACCTGATGAAAGTTGGTGTTCTACGCCTTCGCAGCAATTAAAAGCAACAACAGGAACATTCAAAATAAGGGACTCTGCAACAATGAGCGGTGAACCTTCGGTACGGGAAGGTAAAATTAAGCAATGGCTTTGTTGAATAAAACGATTGGGTTGATCTTGCCAGCCTAAAAGATCAATACGTTCTGTCAATCCTAAGGCTTCAGCAAGGTGAGTTAATTCATCTAACAATGGCCCATCACCGACGATTGCCATACGTCCAGTTAGACCACTTTCAGCAAAAGCTTTTATTGCCACATCGGGCTGTTTTTCTTCAGATAAACGTCCGACGAAAATTGCATCCCATTTTTTGATAATGCTACTTTCATCATTTAGCAAGTTGCTCTTGAGCCGTTTAACATCAATACCATTATGAATGACCTTGACTGTAGCCTCTTGAATATGCTGTTGGATAAGATTCCCAATATCTTGATTAACAACAATAAGTTGCTTGCTTTTAAATAGGTAATTACAGGCTTTTTTACATTGCATAAACTTCTTCAGCGCTTCTAAATATTTAAAGAAACCTAAATTTTGTTTACGTACCAAACCTAATGAATCACCATGTACCCAAAACCAAACATTCCCTGTCAGAATTGGCGATAACCAAAAAGCATGTGAATGACCCGCAATAATGGTATCTGGTGCTAAGTCATTAATGATTTGCATCAGTTCAGCTTGTTGTTCTAAAGGAACACTTTTTAACTTATTTTTCTTGATACTGCCTTGCATGAAAGCTGGTGTTATATCGAATTTGATTAGATTTAAGTCTTCAGGATAGGCTGTGCGTATATGATTTGAATCTAATAACAATACAGTCACATCATGACCTTTTTCTTTAAGCGCAACAGCGGTATCAATACAGATTTGTTCTGCACCACCACCATATAAATGATCTTGAATAAAAAGGTATTTTTTCATCTTAATCCTTGCTCTTATTATTTACTGGTGTATTTAAGCTGTTTTTATTTGCTGCGATAAAAGCAGAAAGACGAATAATTTTTTTAAATAAAAATAAAGAAATAATACGAGAAACGAGATCATTTTTCATTTTTCTAAAATTTTTCTTAAATCGATTTGGCTTTTTCATAAAAATTTTACGGTCGCCCGCAATATTACTTTGCATTTCATCATCATGTTCAAAGCAATAGTAATAAGGGGTAGTGGTTGATGACTTAAGTAAATAGGTCCAATCATCCAAGTAGGTTAATTTTTTAATTTGTTTTTCGATAAAAAACTGTGCTTTTTCTGGGGTGAGGGAATAGGCATATGCCCCAGTGTAAAGATCTTTCGGTCCAGTCAGATTGAAATACAGATGATCATCACTGTTAAAACCGCGAATACGCCGACGAGAAGGCTCTGTATTGCCACTTAGAAAGGCAAAATCAGGATTGAGGGTGATTAAGGAGTTTAGCTTTTCTGTAATGTGGTTAAGATTGACGATGACATCATCTTCTAAAATGATGATGCGGTCATATTCGGCATAATCACCTTGTGCTAAGCGTTGCCATAACGTCATATGACTTAAAAAGCAACCAAATTCGCTAGGTCCTAATGCATGTTCACATTGCCCAGAAAATTTCCTTCTAAGATCTAAAAAAACGATGTATTCAGGTGGAAGTTCTTTTCCATATACCGCTTCAAAAAACTGAAAATCAATTTGAATATCGGATACAGTTTGTTTGAGGGCTTGTATTTGATGAGATATGTTGTTTTGTCTTGCTTTGCTATCTTTTAAAGATATGCATAAGATTAAGATTTTCTTCATGTAGATATTCAAAAAATAATTATAGCTGCCGTTATTCTATAAGTTTTGCCACTAAAATTAAACTAAATAGCCAGCAACTAAGCTTTTGATTTTCTTTATTCAATGTTCGGTTACTCTTTATTATATTTTTGTACATCTCTAATTCTTTTTACTAAAAAAGGTGAAAGGAGTAAATTAACGATGTTGTTAAAATTTATATCTATCGTAGAGTTATCTCCTACAATAAAAGTAGGAACCAAGAATAAAAAGTAATAGAACTCGGTTTTTAGCTTTAAATAAATATGTTTTAAAATTTATTCCTTTGGTGATTTTGAACGCTCTAGAAGGTAAAGCATTACCAACCTATAGTAAAGGTCAATAAATGCGCGATTGGTGGTCATAATGAAAAGCAAAATATTGAAGTGGCCAGAACTATTTGCCAAATATGAGATGAGCTTCAGCCACGAAGTGATGAACAATCTACACATCTTTAATCACTTTTGTTCAATATCATTCCATAATCCTCATTATGCTATTGATGCGAGTAAAATGAAAAAATGGACTGGGATGGATACCTCTAAATGCCTGTCAATTTTTTAAATTGATTTTTCATTGTATCCAAAGATAAATTTTTCTTATCTTTTTCAGTAATTTTATAAGAAGACTCAGATATATGATTGATGGTTTGTGCCAGAGCCTTGATATTTTGAGGTGGAACTAACCCATTTGCTAATTGATTCGATAGCTGGTGACAAACGCCTTCACAGCATTTGTAGGCAACTACTGGAGTATCAAGTAAAATTGCCTCTGAAATGACAAGTGGGTATCCTTCAGTGTGTGAACTTAAAATAAGTAAGCGACTCGAATGGATATGATGGGCAACTTGGTCTGATTCTAACCATCCTAAAAAATAGACTCTATCTTGTAAGTTCAAATCATGAGTGAGCCGTAATAAATCAGCTTTCAAATATCCGTCACCGACAATGGCCATTCTCCCAGTCAGGTGACTCTGGGCAAAAGCTTGAATTGCATGGTGAACTTGTTTTTCTGAAGATAAACGGCCTACATATATTGCATCCCAAATGATATTTTTTTGTTGGGCTATTGACCGTTCCTGAATGCCATTATATAAAGTTATAACTTTAGATTCAGAACAAATTTTTGATATTTTTTTATTTAAATCTTTATTTACAACAATAATATTATGACCATTTAAAAGGGATTTGAAAAAATACGGTTGTCTAATTTTTCGTAAAAAATCACGTAATATATATTTAAAAGAAGGGCTTGGAGGTTGGTAAAAAATATCACCATGAATCCAATAATAAACATTTGGATGATTTAAAAATTTAGAAAGATGCAGACTGTTCCAGAAGCTTATGACCACCAGATCAGCGTGAAAATCATCCACTTTACTTTGTATTTCTTGTTTATATTCATCCGAGAAATTTTTCATTCTCCAAAAATTAGAGTTTATGAAATTACTGTTATTTTCAACATTAATTTCAGTAATGCTATTCGGAATATTTACGTTTAACTTGCTTCTATCTAATATGATTAAGCCGACATGATAGTCATGACTTAAGGCTGTTGCCAAATTAATCGTAATGATTTCTGCCCCGCCACCATAGGCATGATCTAAAATAAATAGAAGACGTTTTTTGTTCATGTTATTTATTTGACTCTAAAATTTATCAAAATGAAGGTAAATATTTTATGATTCGGATTTTACCGATATTTTACTTAAATATTATATCAATTCTATAAGCTCTCTCAATTTTTTTCCATCAATGTCTTTATGAAAAATATTTAACTCGCCACAAATTTTTGGCATTGTTTTGCTTTTAATAGCAATAAATTTATGGTGTATATGCTAGAAAAACGTTAATAGTCTTTATCTGCTTATTCTTTATTCTTTATAAATTGACGTATTAAGTACCATATAGATTTAATGGTCAGCACTTTAGATAATGCTCGTAGGTAATCTTTACTGTTCACACAATCAGGATGCTGGTTTAATTGCTTTATCTGAAATTGATCGTTGAGATAGTTTTTAGCAGTTTTAGTTTGATTTTCTACCCATGAGCCAAAAAAATGATGGGTGGCATAATTTACAGGAAGATCTAAGCAAAAATGAGTAGAGGGATAAATGTCGATAGTATATTGCCCATCATAACCTTGTTGATATGAATCATCTTTGGGATTGATACCAAAATCGTTAATAATTAGTCGGGATACAGAAATGGTATTTGTTTCTTGGTTTTTCTCATAATAGCGTTCAGTATAATAAGCTAAGACTTTTCTACTCAATGAGTGATTTGGTATTGCACCCCATACAGCCGTAAATGGATACCCAGTAGATTCAAATCCAGAAAAAGCCTGACATTTTAAAAAAGGATCTAGAGGTGCTTTTAGTTCTACATCTGTATCAAGGTATATACCGCCATACTCATAAAGTGCCCATGCTCTAACGTAATCTGAAACAAAAGCATATTTTTTTTGTTCATATGCGGATAGTGTAAATGGATGGGCAGATAAATTGAAACTCTGCTCGTTCCATAATTTTATTTCCCAATTTGGGCAATAAATTTTCCAATCGTTAATTATTTTTTGACATTCCTCAGGGAGCTCTTTAGTTCCAAACCAGCAGTAGTGAATAATTTTAGGAATCATTCAAGTTATCCGAATTATAAAATTTTAGGGAAATAAACAAGAGGAAGAGTCTTATTTTTAGCGAGTTAATTTATCAGAACTTACTTTTAAAACAATGATATAAAAATTTTAAGGATCCATAAAGTATAAGGAAAATTTACTATATGCAAGAATGAGAAGATTATGCCATTTTAGATAAATTATCTCAATTAAATAAAAATAATTATCTCAAAATAAAATTACGAATATTCTATTAAATAGTTTTAGATTTCAGCCTAGTATAGATACATGAAAATTTAATGTTGCTGTGGAAGATAAATATTCTCTTGCCCTTCAACTTTACGAAAACGCTTGTAAGACCATAAATACTGTTCAGGAGCGATATTAATCATAGCTTCTAAATTTTGATTGAGGCGATCTACGGAAGTTTGTAAATCTTTGGACAAAATGTCATCGGAAAGTCGTGAACAATGAACATTAAAACCAGAAACTTCATCACGAATACAACTGAGTCCAATGATATTACATTGGGTTTTACTGGCTAATTTTGACACCAATGTTGTTGATAAGGTTTTTTGTCCAAAAAAGTTTGAATAAATTCCACCAGATTCTTTGGGCAGGTGATCGGGTAATATGACCGTCAAGCCACCTTGTTTTAGGTGCTTAAAGATTGAACGCACACCATTTTCATTGGTTGGAACGAGGGTGGTATTGAGCCGTTGCCGTGCTTCCAACATAAAGCGATCAATGCCTTTGTTTTTATTGGGCTTGTACATAATCATTGGTGAGGCATATTGATTCAGCCATGTATTTAAAAGCTCCCAACAGCCAAAATGTGCAATCACCACAATCACACCTTTCTTATTGGCTAAGGCTTCAGTAAAGTACTGTTCACCATAAGTATTTTTCAATAAAGCTAAATTATATTCGGGCGGCATACCCCAACATTTAATCGACTCAACATAGGTCATACATTGGCTTTTTAAGCTATTTTTGATGAATATTTTTTGCTGCTGCGTGCTTAAACTTGGGTAGGCCAATTGCAGATTAATTCGGGTAATTCGTTTCATGGATGAGTTGTAACGATTAAGTAAAATAGCAATCCAAGAGGCAATCAACTGCAAGAGAGAAAGAGGAAGCAAGGCGATTATTTTGAATAAAAGATACATAACAGCGCAACTTATTTATAGTTAATATCATTATAAGAAGAATAATTCTGGAAAGAGTTTTATCGCATGAATGCGGCTGCGCCATTTCTAAAGCATAGAAAATGAGGTTAAAAGTCTTGAGAACAAAATAAAAAATGAAGTACGACCACTAGGCAATAAAATGAGATCAACCTAGTGGCGATAGAGAAAAAGCTATTCAGCTTTATCGGCATTACCTTTTAAGACCATATAAATCAAACTGACAAAAATGAGTAAGGCCCCACCTAAGCTGCTGACACAAAAATAAAGAATACGTTGATTAGTATCAATATTAAATAAACCATTGGCTAAAATGTAACGCATAAATAACCACTGAGCGATAGCGAATACCATTAATACAAGTGCACGACGACGGACAGCAGGACGCATAGCCATAAGGTTTAGCTCACACCAAAGGAGAAAATAGGTCGCTATTATGCCATTCTCAAGACATGATCTCAATGCAATAAAAAACCCTGCATGAGCAGGGTTTTTTAGCACTGAATTTAAAGGATTAAGCTTCTGCTTTAACTTCAGCTTTTGGTTTTTCGCGTAGACGAATACCGAGGTCACGTAATTGATTCGCTTCAACTGGCGCAGGCGCTTGAGTTAAAGGACATTCCGCAGTCTTGGTTTTCGGGAAGGCAATCACTTCACGAATAGAAGAAGCACCTGTCATTAACATCACCAGACGGTCAAGACCGAATGCCAAACCACCGTGTGGAGGCGCACCGTAACGTAATGCATTGAGTAGGAAGCTAAATTTTTCTTCAGCTTCTTCAGCATCAATGCCTAGCGCTTCAAAAATGGCTTGTTGCATTTCTAAAGTATAAATACGCAGTGAACCACCGCCCACTTCAGTACCATTCAAGACCATGTCGTAAGCGACAGACAGCGCAGCACCCGGGTTGTTCTTCACTTCTTCAACGCTTGATTTTGGTAGCGTGAATGGGTGATGTACAGAAGTCCATTTGCCATCATCTGTTTCTTCAAACATTGGGAAGTCAACAACCCAAAGTGGTGCCCACTCGCAAGTCGCTAATTTCATGTCATGACCGACTTTGATACGTAACGCACCCATCGCATCGTTCACAACTTTGGCTTTGTCTGCACCGAAGAATACGATGTCGCCATTTTCAGCACCGACACGTTTCAACAAATCAAGCACGATTGGCTCGATGAATTTAACGATTGGTGATTGAAGACCTTCAATGCCTTTTTCAAGTTCGTTGACTTTAATATAAGCCAAACCTTTCGCACCGTAGATACCGACGAATTTAGTATATTCATCAATTTGGCTACGTGGCAATGAACCTGCGCCCGGTACACGAAGTGCAACAATACGACCTTTAGGATCTTTAGCAGGGCCTGCGAATACTTTGAACTCAACGTCTTGCATCATGTCTGCAACGTCAACCAATTTCAAAGGAATACGCATATCTGGTTTGTCAGATGCATAATCACGCATCGCATCTGCATAAGTCATACGTTGGAATTTTCCGAAGTCAACATTAAGCAGTTCTTTGAACATTTTAATGGTTAAAACTTCCATCAAATCCATAATGTCATCGTCACTCATGAACGATGTTTCAACGTCGATCTGGGTGAATTCTGGTTGACGATCGGCACGTAAGTCTTCATCACGGAAACATTTAGCAATTTGGTAATAACGGTCAATACCACCCACCATCAACAATTGTTTAAACAACTGTGGTGATTGTGGCAGTGCATAGAAGCTACCGTTCGATACACGACTTGGCACTAAATAGTCACGTGCGCCTTCAGGCGTTGCACGGGTCAAAATTGGTGTTTCAACGTCTAAGAAACCATTTTCTTCGAAATAGTTACGAATGAGGTTGGTCAATTTAGAACGGAAACGTAAACGATCAAGCATTTCAGGACGACGAATATCGAGGAAGCGATATTTCAAACGAACTTCTTCAGAAATATTGGTATTTTCATCATTTAATGGGAATGGCGGTGTTTCAGAAGCAGCAAGAACTTCGATGTCTTTGGCTAGAACTTCGATTTGACCACTCACCATGTTGGCATTTTCTGTGCCTTCATAACGACGACGTACACGACCTGTAATTTTAAGTACAAATTCAGAACGTGCTTTGTCAGCAGTTGAGAATGCTTCAGGTGTATCAGGGTCAATCACCACTTGCACAAGACCATCACGGTCACGCATGTCGAGGAAGATAACACCACCGTGGTCACGACGACGATGTACCCAACCGCATAATGTAACGGTTTGGTCAATTTGAGCTTCGGTTAAAGTACCGCAGTAATGAGTTCGCATCATAGCGTAAAAAATCCAACTATATGGGTTAAGGCAAGCGTATACGTAAACAGCGTACCGCCTTTGAATGTTGAATTATGCCTCTTTGGGCAGGGTGTCACAAGAAGTAGATCTAAAAACAACGCCAAATCACTGAAAATTGCTGCATCATTTCACTTTAGCGTATTAACCCAGTCGATGATCACGATCAAAAAATAACAACAACAGACTGCCTAAGGTAAATACGGATAAAGCCCCTTGGGTAAATTCATTGATTGATTTACCAACAAAAAAGTACAGATCTGCCTGCCATATTTCTGTGGAAAAATAGCGGGCATAATCCCAAGCAGAAAAACAGCCAACAGCGAAAGATGTTAGTAAAAGTGTGACAGCAAAGTATTTAATTTTTGGGCTAATTGGGTGGTGTTGCTGATGTTGTCGGTAATATTGCAGGCACATGTAAAGCAAAATAGGTAAAACCACAATAGAGCTACCAATTTGTAAAATGCGATGCACAGGATATTGATGATTAAACAAAGTGAGGTTTTGACTTAGAAAGTCTTTAAAGGCAAAGGTTCTAAAATCGACATGGGTTAAACCATCCCAAATAATATGCGTTGCTGTGCCAACAAGCACCGCAGCAATGACCCCAATGAAAAATTTAACCGCTGATTTGAAACTCTCAATATGTAATGGGTGTTGAATCCCGCTTAAGCGGTAAATCACAGGGCGATAGAGCAGATACCAAAGTAGACAAAAAACCAAGCCAATCCATAAGTCGGGATGAATAATTGATGTCCATAAATGGGTGGTATTGGAGTTTTCTTGGGTAAATAAGCGGTATAAATCAGGCACCATACAACCAATAGCCAGTGCAGCAACAGGCAGTGCATGACCTGTTAACTTGGAAATAGGCGGTGCGAGTACAGCATGCGATATGGTAAAAGGCATCTAAAAATCTTTAAAATTCAATGATGATTTAATGGTAGAAACACAGTCTAGCCGAAGCTGTTTAAAAGAAATGTTTTTTATTGCAAAAAAGATGAAATGTTATATTATAACATTATTCAGATTTTGTCGCTTTGAGCCTGCACATGTCCTTCCATAAGAATTTAATTACACTGTCTATCTTTGCCGTCATT
Organism: Acinetobacter sp. ANC 4654; assembly: GCF_002135425.1. Lineage (NCBI taxonomy): Bacteria > Pseudomonadati > Pseudomonadota > Gammaproteobacteria > Moraxellales > Moraxellaceae > Acinetobacter > Acinetobacter sp. ANC 4654. The sequence continues at coordinate 50,149 of NZ_NEGL01000008.1, read as the reverse complement.
ACGCCTGTCGTTTTTGCTGATGATCATCTTCAAAATCAACAATTAGAAACCATTCAATTAAAAGCACATCCCTTGGTACAATCGGCTGCCGATTTTGCAGTGGCAGATCATGTGGTAGAGCATCAGGCTTTGGCTGAACGTGGAGCAACCATTGGTGATGCACTTGCAGATGAACTGGGAGTGTATTCTAACCAATATGGCTCAGGCTCTAGCCGTCCCGTGATTCGTGGGCAAGATGGGCCACGCGTCAAAGTCCTACAACATGCTTCGGAAACAGCCGATGTTTCTGCACTATCTCCTGACCATGCCGTGACTGTAGATCCAATTTTAGCCAAGCAAGTGGAAATTATTCGCGGGCCATCGACCTTGCTATATAGTGCAGGCACAGTGGGTGGTTTAGTCAATGTCACGGACAATAAAATTCCCACCCAAATGCCAGAAAAAGGCATTGAGGGACAGGCGGGGATGCGTTATAACTCAGGCAGTGATGAAAAACTCGCCAGTGTCGGGGCAACCGTCGCTTTAGGCAATCAAGTTGCACTACGGGTAGAAGGTTCGACCCGAGATGCAAACAGTTATATTGCACCGAATTATTTTCATGACCATGATGGCGAATTAGAAAAAGAACGTCGTGTCGGCAATACCTTTGCTCAAAGCGATACTGTCAATGTCGGTTTATCGTGGATTTATGATCGTGGCTTTAGCGGTATTTCATATAGTAATCGTCAGGATCAGTATGGTTTACCGGGGCATAGTCATGAATATGAAGACTGTCATCCGCATGACAATAACTTGCATTGTGGCAGTCATACAGGACATACCCATGATGAAGATGAGCATGCTGCTGGCCCTTGGGTTGACCTTAAATCGGAACGCTATGATTTCCGTACTGAATTGAATAACCCATTTGCAGGCTTTGAAAAATTACGTGCCCATGCCAGTTATACCGACTATAAACATGACGAACTGGAAGAAAATACGGTGGCAACCCGCTTTAAAAGTCAGGGCTATGATGCACGTTTAGAATTGGTACACAATCCTATTGCCAATTGGGAAGGGGTAATTGGAACACAGTATAATCAGCAAAAACTGGATATTACCGGTGAAGAATCTTTATTGAATCCAAGCAAAACACAAAAATGGAGTCTTTTTGCTTTAGAACATAAGCAATTTAATGATGTGCATGTGGAATTGGCTGCGCGTTTAGATCAGCAAAAAATTGAAATTGATTCCAATCAAAAAGATTTTGATGATTATGGCATCTCTTATTCAGGTGCCGTGAATTGGCAGTTTGCACCAAGTTATAAATTGTCTGTGGTTGGTTCTCATCAAGAGCGTTTACCTTTGGCGCAAGAGTTATATGCCAATGGCAAGCATTTTGCGACCAATACCTATGAACGTGGCAATGAAAATTTAAGCGCAGAAAAATCCAATAATATCGAGCTTGGTTTGCATTATGAGCAAGATAAGTTGGATTATCATGTGCATGTTTATCATAACTGGTTTGATAATTATATTTATGCCAATACCACAGCATCCTACAAAGATTTTCGTTTGGTTGATTACACCCAAGACAAAGCCAAATTTTATGGTGCAGAAGCACAAGCCTCTTATGCTGTAACCGATGAGTATAAAGTTAGTGTATTCGGTGATTATGTCCGTGGCAAAATTGAAAGCGACAATGCACCACGCGTTCCAGCAGGTCGAGTCGGAACGAAAGTCGATGCCAGTTTTGATGACCATTGGTCAGGTTTGGCTGAGTATTATCATGTGTTTAATCAGGGCAAGATTGCCAGTTATGAGCATGAAACGGATGGCTACAACATGGTTAATGTTGGTGTGTCTTATGCAGGACAATACGCGAAAAACAATGATTATCGTGTGTATTTTAAAGCCAACAACTTGTTAGATGATCAGGTCTATTCACATGCGTCCTTCCTGTCGAATATTCCGCAAGTCGGGCGTAACTTTACTGTAGGTTTAGAATTTGGTTTCTAATTTCACGCTATAAAACACTGTAGGGCTGAAGCTTAATTCACAGAAAACCTCTTGAAAAATCAAACCATAAAACCTAGTCTGATGCGATTGGACTAGGTTTTTTGTTATGCGTATTTTTCAACGAATTCATCAAAAATTGAATTGGTCACGCCGTCGTTATGTCGGCGTAATGGTCAGTTTATTGGCTTTGGGCTATCTCTCATCAGCGATTTATCATACCTATAAGCCCTTGCCTGAGGGCTTGGATTTTACCGGTAAGTTGCGTCATGCTGAGGTGAAGTTTATCGCTGATCAAACCTATATTGATATGCAGGGCAAACAACAACAAGAGCACCATATTTTTAATCAAATGTTGCAAATGATTGATGAGGCACAAAGCACCGTTGTGCTGGATATGTTCTTATTCAATAAAGAGGTTGGCGAATCTGGTGTCGTGCACCGTACACTTACTCAGCAACTCACCGATACTTTAATTTTAAAGCGCCGTGTGCAACCGAATATTGAAATTAAGGTGATTACCGACCCGATTAATTCAGTCTATGGCGGTGTTGCACCAGCGCATTATCGTCAGTTACGCGCAGCGGGGATTGATGTGATTGAAACGGATTTAACACCGCTACGTGCATCCAATCCACTTTGGTCTGGTATTTGGTATATCTGTTGTCAAGATGCAGGCAATAATCCTGAAAAGGGTTGGTTGCCTAACCCATTTGGTCAACAAAAGATTACCTTGCGGAGTTATTTCAACTTATTTAATTTTAAAGCCAATCATCGTAAAACTTTGGTGGTAGATACCGCTCAGGGGTGGAAAACTTTAGTGACCTCTGCTAACCCGCACGATGGTAGTTCACGTCATTCCAACGTCGCCTTGCTGGTTTCAGGCAATACTGCAATTGATGTATTAAAGACTGAACAGGCTGTAGGCAGAATGTCCAAAGGTGATATTCCGATGGTGATTATGGGCGAGTTTGAGGCGGCACAGTCTTTGCCGCAAGTTCAGGTGCTGACTGAAAAAGCCATTTATGATGCAACACTCAGATTGATTGAAACGGCAAAGCCACAAGAGCAAATTGATTTAGCCATGTTCTATTTGTCGGAACGGGATATTGTCAAAGCGTTAATTGCGGCACATCAGCGCGGGGTAAAACTGCGCGTGTTACTTGACCCGAATAAAGATGCTTTTGGTCGTCAAAAAAATGGTATTCCAAACCGCCAAGTGGCATCTGAACTCAATGATGCGGGTGTGCCTGTACGTTGGTGTAAGACCCAAGGTGAGCAATGTCATAGCAAAATGATTGTGAAACACAATGCGCAACATGCCGAGCTGATTTTAGGTTCAGCAAATTTCACGGCACGGAACATTAAAAATTATAATTTGGAAACCGATTTACGTGTGGTCGGGGCATCACAAGCGCAGGTCTTTAACGATGCCAATCAGTATTTTAATACTGCTTGGTCGAACTTAGAAGGTAAAAATATGAGTGTTGATTACAGTGCTTATGCGGATGAGTCGAAATTTAAATACGCAATTTATCGCTTTATGGAATGGAGTGGGGTATCGACTTTTTAGGAAATCGTTCCAAATTTTTTAAATCCCTCCCAACCTCCCTTTGAGAAAGGGAGGAGCTATCTTATTTAAGTATTAATAAGGAAGGATGAAAGTCCCTCTTTTTTAAAGATGAGCTATATATGGCACAAGAGGGAAATTGAATTTATTAAAGATAAAAAAGCGCATTAAGCGCTTTTTTTTATTGTGGATTTGGGGGAACTAATTTATCCAAATCGGCATCTTTTATTTTATCCAGTTCAGATAAATCCGTTTTAATTTTCCACTGACTTTCATCTTCAACGGGTTGTGGTAAACGTGCTTCTAACCAATCACATACGACATCAGGTGGAAAGTCAGGATGATTACACTGAATCACCCAAGCTAAAAAGTCTTTTGCTTCACCATTCATGTAGGGCGGTGGTGAAACAGGGAGGAACTGCGTTGGCAGGCGTTCATTCTTTGAAATGTAATTCAGCACATGCCCCAATTCTTGCACGGTTTGCCATGCCAGAGGGTGCTCTACATTAATTTGAAATTTAAACCACCATGCATGTTGACCATCTGAACCATAAGCATCAATTAATGCTTCTTGTATACTCGGCACTTTACAAAAGAATTGATGTAGGCGGTCAAAACTTAAATCAGACACTCTGCTTGATCCAGTAACAAAAAAGAATATCTTAGCATAAACATCGGGCATGCTTAGTTGCATGAACGCATGAAATGGTTCAAATATTTGGTTTACAAAACGTTGCATTAGATGGTTTTTTATTCATTCTTTATCCTAAACTAAAGATTAGAATGGTTGTATCAACGATATTGGGAGTCTCTGATGAAAGTAGCAATTCTTTATGCTCTGGGTGGCATGGTGCTTCTTGGGGCTTCAGCAATGACTCAAGCAGAAAACCGTTGGTCAAATTATCAAGGTGTCGATACCAGCAAACATCAACATCGACCGAGCTATCCGCAAAATAATTATCCATCAAATGACTATACTTCAAGTCGACCTAATTTTTCCTTGCATCAACCGAATTATCCACAAAACAACTATCCGCAAAGTAGTCACCCACAACATCGACCCCATTATCCAAGTCGACCAACACCATCATATCCGCCACATGGTGGCTATCCACCGATCCAAAATGGGGTGAGTATTCAATATCATGCCCCAACCACCATTACGCAGAACTCGCAAAGTTATAGCTGGGTGAATGGTGATCCGAATGTAGCCCGAATTGAAAGTTCAAATTCGGTTTTAATTACCGATTGGCGTCGTTTAGGTTTACCCGCACCACCTACAGGAATGTATTGGATTTATGAACATGGTCGTTATGTGTTAGTGCCGAATCGATAATCTAAAAATATTTTTAGTACAGTGTTTGAATAAAAGAATTCTTGCTCAATCCGAATTTGTACTTGGTTTAAAGCAATACTTTAAACTTTATTCAATCCCCCTTTACCTACAGGGGGATTGAAAAAACATGATGCTTTTAAGCCAATTCATCATCTTGCGGACGAGGTGTTTTACCTTCTGGTAGCGGTTTTTCACTGTGCTTGTCACGAATTACGGATGGATAATTCCAAGATGCAAAACGTACAATCCAAATTGAAAAAGCCAAAATAAGAATAGAACCGGTGATAATGATCAGATCCATATCTGCTTTATGGTCATGTTGAATGTCGGAAATGAGCAGGCGGGTTAGTGCTGTAATTGCAACATAAATCAGAAAGCGCACTGGCATGTGATTGGTTTTAAAATAAATTCCAACCATTGCACCTAATTCTAAATAGATAAATAACAATAAAATGTCATCAATGGTTGCATATTGTTTGACGGTTAAAATATCAATTACGGTATGTACCGCAGACCAAGCCACCATACAGCCAATAATAAACAGCGCGACATAGTGAAAGGTTTCAACGGCTAAATTGCCTAATTTGTCGAGGAGGGCTTCAATTTTTTCAACTTTGGGATTTCGTTCAGACATTTTTTCCTCCTTATTTTATAAAAACTAAGATGTATTAAATAGCATGCAAATTTCATGCACATGAAAGATAAATCAAAAAATTATTGATTCAATTTTCTGTTTGAATGAGAGGGTATGTCGCTCATGCTTTATTGCTGTTTGCTTCGTCTAGTCGCATATAAAGACCAATAGAGAATAGTATTTTACAATGACTCATGTGCAGTAGTCGTTTTAGAATTTAGTGATATTGATTTTTTGAGCATAATAAATGTATTTACCCACGCATTTTAAACAGGAAAACCTTCCGGAGCTTTTCGATTTAATTGAACAACATTCATTGGCAAGTGTCATTGTTACCCATGATGGACAAATCGAAGCGAATCATATTCCACTCGAGTTAGATTCAACTCAAGGTGAGTTAGGGGTACTTAAAGGACATATTGCAAAAGAAAACCCCTTGTTTGAAATTTTAGATCACCCTGTATCCGCGTATGTGATTTTTCAGGCAGAGCAGGCTTATATTTCTCCGAATGGGTATGCGGGTAAACATGAGCATCATCGCGTTGTTCCGACGTGGAATTACCGTGTGGTGCATGTCACAGGAAGTATCCAAAAAATAGAGGATCCAAAATATTTACGTGGCATATTGGCGCGTTTAACGCGTACTCATGAATCATTACAGGATATTCCTTGGAAAATGGGGGATGCACCGAATGATTTTATTGAAGAACAACTTGAGAAAATTGTGGCAATCGAAATTGAAATTTCTTCGATTATAGGAAAATTTAAAGTTAGTCAGAATCGTTCAAAAGCAGATGCTGAAAATGTCGCACATGCTTTAGAAAAGCATCATCCTGAAATGTCTGGGACGATTCGGAAATATTATCCAAAATAAAAAAGATCATCCAAAAAAACGCCTGACAATGCAGGCGTTTTTTAAAGCTTAGTTCGGAAAATTAAGCCTGAGTGGTAAAGTAGTCTTCGCTAAAGTTCATAATCACTTCTGAACCAGCTTTTACTTTGGTAATACGAAGTTCAAGCTCTGGCAAAATGCGTTGTACGAAGTATTGAGCTAGTGCCAATTTATTTTGATAAAACTCGCCATTTTTCGCTTGTGCTGCATTGGCAATTTTTGCGAACATATACGAGAAGCTTAAAAGACCCACTGCATGCAGGTAATCAACCGCCGCAGCGTTCGGGAATTCGATATTTTCACTTGCAGCTTCAATCACATATTGCGTCACTGCTTCAATTTCAGTTGCAGCATCTAATGTTGCATCTTTAATGAAGTTTAACTCAGCGTCTAAACCGTTAGCAAAGTCACGAATCTCAGAGATATATTCTGCAATGAATAAACCGTTGCATTTAATGGTTTTACGACCAATTAAATCTTGCGATTGAACACCATTGGTGCCTTCGTAAATTTGTGCAATACGTAAATCACGTACGCATTGTTCCATACCCCATTCACGAATATAACCATGACCGCCAAATACCATTTGTGAATCAATTACTGCATTAAAAGCGGTATCGGTTAAATATGCTTTGGCAATTGGAGTAAGAAGGGCAACACGGTTATTGGCCGCTTTAATTGCTTCTGGATCAGTTGAGAATTTCGTGATATCCAATTGTTGTCCGACATAGACCGCAAAGGCACGAGATGCTTCATTGTTCGCACGTGCATTCAGCAACATACGACGAACATCACCATGAACTAAAATGCTGTCCGCAGGTTTATTTGGAGATTGAACGCCAGATGCGCTACGACCTTGTAAACGGTCTGTCGCGTATTGTGCTGCATTTTGGTAAGCATATTCAGAAGCCCCTAGACCTTGAATACCCATCGATAAACGTTCGTAGTTCATCATCACGAACATTGCTGCTAAGCCTTCGTTTTCTTTGCCGACTAAATAACCTTTAGCTGCATCAAAGTTCATGACACATGTTGCAGAGGCTTTAATCCCCATTTTGTGTTCGATTGAACCCGGACCTGCCGTATTACGTTCACCTAACGAACCGTCAGCATTGACCATGAATTTCGGTACGATGAATAAAGAAATACCACGAGAACCCGCAGGTGCATTCGGTGTTTTTGCTAAAACAAGATGAATGATGTTTTCAGAAAGGTCGTGGTCACCACCAGTAATAAAGATTTTAGTCCCTGTAATGTTGTACGTACCATCTGCATTCGGTTCAGCTTTGGTTTTGATAATACCCAAATCCGTCCCTGCATGTGGCTCTGTTAAGCACATGGTACCTGACCATTCACCTGTATACATTTTAGGTAAATAAGTTTCTTTTTGCTCTTGTGATGCATAGCTGTTTAACGCCATACCCGCACCGACAGAAAGAAGCGGGTAGAGCATGAATGATGGATTGGTTGCGAATAACATTTCATCAGAAAGAACAGTCAGCATTTTTGGCATTGCCTGACCGCCCCATTCTTCGTCAGCGCCTAAACCGATCCAACCACCTTCAGCATATTGTTTGAATGCTTCTTTAAAGCCAGCAGGAGTCGTCACATTGCCATTGCTAAATGTTGCACCTTCTTCATCACCGGTACGGTTGATGGGTAACGTCACGTTTTGCGCAAATTTAGCCATTTCTTCAAGAATAGCTTCTGCCGTCGCAGCATCGATATGTGCAAGATTTTCATTGGCTTGCCAGAATTGCTCTGCATTGAATACATCATTAAGGATGAATTTCATATCTGCAAGTGGCGCATTATAGATTGGCATGATTCGGACACCTGTTTTTGTTTAAATTTTGGTATTAGTCAGTCTAAGCAAGGGATTTCGAGCATGTTAGACGACTAAGGGGTAATATTTATGTGTATTTATAAAGAAAAAGGACCGCCAAAGCTATGACCGTCCTTTTTCTTTTTTGTACTCATGAGTACAGTTTTTTTACAATGTTTTATTAGAAAGCGAAATGTTCAGCATCTAAAGACATCAATGGCTCTAAACCACCCGCAATCACGTCAACGTGTGAGCGAACGCGTGGTAGAATTTTCTTGAAGTAGAAACGTGCAGTAGTTACTTTCGCGTTGTAGAAGTCAACGTCAGTAGTACCCGCAGCAAGCGTTTCTTGTGCTACAAGTGCCATACGCGCCCATAAGTAAGCAAGAGTTACGTAGCCAGAGAAGTATAGGAAGTCTACCGCAGCAGCACCCACTTCATCTGGGTTTTGCATTGCACGCATACCAATCTGCATTGTCAAATCACCCCACTCTTTATTTAGAGTAGCAAGTGGTTCAACAAATTCTTTCATTCCTACATTGTCTTTGTTTGCATCGCAGAATTTGTGAATAATCTTAGTGAAGTCTTTCAACATTGCACCTTGAGTACCCAACACTTTACGACCTAACAAATCAAGTGCTTGAATTTCAGTTGTACCTTCGTACAAGCAAGCAATACGTGTATCACGTACGATTTGTTCCATGCCATGTTCAGAAATAAAGCCATGACCACCGAACACTTGAACACCGTGCTTCGCAGATTCTGAACCTGTTTCAGTTAAGAATGCTTTTGCAATTGGTGTCAATAGGGACAAGATATTGTCAGAAGATTTACGCTCTTCTTCTGTTGCACCTTGCTCAACCACGTCCGCATGTAAAGACAATAAGTAAACCAGTGCACGACCACCTTCAGCAAAAGATTTTTGCGTTAAAAGCATGTTACGTACAGCAGGGTGAACAATAATTGGATCTGCTTCTTTTTCTGGCGCTTTTACACCTGAAAGTGAACGCATTGCCAAACGGTCTTTCGCATAAGTAAGTGCACCTTGGAATGAACCTTCAGATGCAGATAAACCTTGAATTGCAGTACCAATACGTGCCGTGTTCATGAAGGTGAACATGCAGTTTAAGCCGCGGTTTTCAGGTCCAATCAAGAAACCTTTTGCGTTGTCAAAGTTGATCACGCAGGTTGAGTTACCATGGATACCCATTTTGTGTTCGATTGAACCACAACGAACTGCGTTACGCTCGCCCACAGAACCATCTGCGTTTAAGTTGAACTTCGGTACGATGAATAAAGAAATACCTTTAGTGCCTTTTGGCGCGCCAGGAAGACGTGCAAGAACAATGTGTACAATGTTCTCAGCCATGTCATGTTCACCCGCTGAGATAAAGATTTTCTCACCCGTGATTGCATAGCTACCGTCAGCTTGTGGCTCAGCTTTAGAACGGATAATACCCAAGTCAGAACCAGCGTGTGATTCTGTTAAGCACATCGTGCCTGTCCAAACACCTGAAACAAGGTTTGGTAAGTAAGCATCTTTTTGTTCAGCTGAACCGTGGTGTTCCAAAGTACGAACTGCACCGTGAGAAAGACCCGGGTACATACCCCATGCCCAGTTCGCAGTACCGACCATTTCTGAAATCACGTTACCTAAAGAAACAGGTAAAGCTTGACCGCCGTATTGCTCTTCAGCAGAAAGAGAAGGGAAGCCAAGTTCGATGTATTTTTGATACGCTTCTTTAAAGCCTGTTGGTGTTGTTACAACGCCATCATTCCAAGTACAACCTTCGCGGTCGCCGCTTTGGTTGATTGGAGACAATTCGTTTTCACAGAAATCTGCAGCAGCTTCTAAATATTGGTCAACCAATTCACGGCTTACGGTTTCCTGAAATGCAGGTAATTTAGAATAGTGTTCTTCTGCATTCAATAGCTCATGCAGTACGAATTGCATATCACGTAAGGGCGCTTTGTATTGTGGCATATCGGTTTCCTCAATACTGGTTTAACCAGCTTATAATCCTAATAAACATTGGAACGTGCCTTCTATGACACGTATTTCTATGGCTCAATCGTGCAACATCTTCCCGCTTGGTACAAGCTTTTCCATGCCTTTTCTTGGTGACTGTAAAGTCAAAGATTTTTCGCTTGAAATTGCTAAGTATGTTGAGTGTAAATGCTTTTATCCTTTATTCGATGTTATAAATAGTCAAATACGTAAATTTTTATGTCCAATAAAAAAGGCGCATAAATGCGCCTTTTAAAATTTGGTGGAGATATTTATAGGGCTGATTTCACTGGAGCGGCAACAGGGGCTTTAGGTTGGAAGTGAATTTCACATTGACCATTGATGGTTTGCACACCGACTTTGATCTGAATTGCTTTACCATGAGTTTGACCTTGGCAAGCTTTAGTAATCGCTTGTTGTATTGCTTGACGTTCAGCTAAACGCTGATCAAATTGCTGCGTTAGTTCAGCACGTCGAGCATCTGTTAAAGGCTGGTCATGTTGCATATGCATACCCTCATGCATTTCACCGCGCATTGGACGATGCTCATCTTTCATGGAATACTTTTCCCCACGCATTTTTTGACCAGTTTTATGCTCTGGTTTAAATGTCATGCTGCACGTACCCTCAAGGGTCTTTTCACCGGCTTGAATTTGTACAGTTGTACCTGCTGCTTTGCTCTTACAGGCTTTTTGAATTTGTTCAAAGACTTGTTTACGTTCATGACGTGCTTGTTTGAACTGTTCACGTTGTTCATCTGTCATTTTGCGTTCATGCCGAGGATGATGATCTTTCATCATGCGAGCATGGTCATTATCTTTAACGCTATGGCTTGATTGGCAGGCGGTTAAAGCGCCTAGACTGAGAATACTTGTACCCACTAAAGCAATTTTTATCATGGAATTCATTGTTTTTAGCTCCAATGAAAATAATGTAATTTTGATCAGTTAAAGAATAGATAATAATGATGAAGAAACAATGGAGAGTTTTTTAGCATGGTGTTGGTTACAATAATAAATTGAGAAGAAATTTTGAGATTTTGCATTTGAAAATTCGTCGTGTTCCGATTGCTTTACGCCTATTTTTGACCGTATTACTCACGACCTTAGTGATTACGACGGTGAGTCTGGGTGTTTTGCATTGGACCATGCAAAAAAACTTTGCCCGCTATGTGGCCGATGTTGAAATGCAAAAACTCGACCATGTCATCAGCAATTTGGCAGGGGTATATACGGTTTATCATGACTGGGGCAATGCCATTCAAGCACAAATTCTTCAAATTGAAGGCAAGGCAGCACCTGATGATTATGATCGTTTATCGCGTTGGTGGTTACGCCGTCAGTACGATATTGCTTTGCAGCAGCGTTATTTTCAGGACAATTCCTTAATGAATGTCTCGCCTAATTTAGATAAGGCTGGACAACATAAACCGATATTAAATGAAGAAGAGCTTAAGCTGATTGAGCTGAATTTGCCTTCGGAATACCAGCCTTTTGAAGGACTTCAATTTCCATTAAGTTCCAATCAAAATATGTTTCGTCCTGATAAAAAAAATGAAGGAACGCAAACAGATTCAACACACAATCAAAGCAAAAAAAAGCAGTTTATTTCGATGCCTGACCGTTTGGGGCTAAGTTCTCGATTATCCTTATATGATGCCAATCAGCAGTTTGTTGTGGGTGAACCATCAGATATTCCCGTGTCTTATCGACCGATTATGGTGAATGATAAAATTGTCGGTTATTTGGGCTTAAAACCTGTACTGGATAAAGATGATGCCTTAAGTATTAATTTCTTTAGTAATCAGAAGCGCTATTTGTTGCTGATTTATGGCTTAACTTTTTTAAGTAGTTTAATTGCCGCGTTATTGCTGGCAACTTATTTTAAAAAGCCCATTCAACGGCTGTTAAATGCAACACGTGAATTGACCAAAGGGCATTATCAGCATCAGGTCAAAATTAATCGTAATGATGAATTGGGTGATTTATCTACTGAAATTAACCAATTGGCGGTCATTCTAGATCAGCATGAACGTTCACGTCGTCAGTGGGTAGCAGATACTTCACATGAGTTAAAAACACCATTGGCAGTACTGCAAGCTCAGATTGAAGCAATGCAGGATGGTATTCGAAAGCCAACTCCAGAACACTTTGAAGCGATGTTGCGTCAAGTCACCAGTTTGAAGAAATTGACGCAAGACCTAGCCGACTTAGCTCAAGCCGAAGCCCAGCAATTAACTTGTTATTTGGCGGAAGTGAATCCTTGGAATGTGGTGCTACAAGAAGTTGAAAACTTTAAGCCTAAATTTTCTCAAGCCAATTTATCGATTTCGGTGCAAGGCGAAGGTACAAATTTACAATTGGACATAGATCGTTTTAAGCAAATTATGGTCAACTTACTGGGCAACAGTATTCGTTATACCGAAGCAGGCGGTGAGGTGCGTGTGCATACTGAGCAGTCGGCAACCGATTGGAGCGTGATTGTCGATGATAGTCCATTTGGCTTAACGGATGAACAGTTGGCACGTTTAGGTGAGCGCTTCTATCGCGTCGATGATTCACGTACCCGCAGTACGGGCGGTACAGGTTTAGGGTTAGCATTATCTGGTAAAATTGCGCAGGCATTGGGTGGGAAGTTGAGTTTTGAACATTCTCCATTAGGTGGTTTGCGTTGCAAACTGACTTTTCCAAAACAGTTAAACTCATAAGGAATAAGATTCATGAAACATGTCATGCTGGTTGAAGATGAAGTTGAACTTGCACAATTGGTGCGAGACTATTTAGAAGCAGCAGGCTTTGAAGTCAGTATGTTTCATGATGGTCAGGAAGCCTATGATAGCTTTACGCAGCGTAAACCTAGCTTAATGATTTTGGATTTAATGGTGCCACGTATGGATGGTTTAACCATTTGCCGTAAGGTGCGTGAACAGTCTGATTTACCGATTATCATGGTTACTGCACGGACTGAAGAAATTGACCGTGTATTGGGTTTAAACATGGGCGCAGATGATTACATTTGCAAACCATTTAGTCCGAAAGAGTTGGTGGCTCGTGTACAAGCGGTATTACGTCGTTTGGATCGTCAAGCTGAGCCTGAGCAAAATAACTTATTCCGTATGGATAAAGCGCAACAACGTATTTGGTATCAACAAAAAACCTTGAATTTAACGCCCACTGAATTTCGTTTGCTTGAGTTGTTCTTAGAGCATGTCGGGCAAGTGTATTCACGTGCACAGTTACTCGATCATATTAATCCAGATAGTTTTGATGTGGCGGATCGTGTGATTGATAGTCATATTAAAAATCTACGCCGTAAAATTTCGGATGCAGCTGAAACAGGCAACCGTCATGAATGGATTCAAGCAGTCTATGGTGTGGGTTATCGTTTTGAATATCCTGAAGACTAATCAAGTTTAGTTTAAAAAATTAAAATGGATGTGCCATGTCGCCATCCATTTTTTTATGGCATCGATTTAAGAGTAGCTAAATGCTGTTTTTGCAGCTTGGTCAGTTTACTGGTTACAAGTTCATAGGAAGACTGGATTAAATCTTCGAGGAGTTCTTTAGTGATCGCCTCATGAGTATAAATGGAGATCCAGTGTTGTTTATTCATATGATATCCAGTATGAATAAACGGATAGAAATCCCGCAGCATATCGCCGTGTTGCGGATCAACTTTGACATTCAATATAGGGATGCCGTTCAGTTCAAATGCCATCAGATAAACTTTGCCTAAAATTTTATAAACATCACATTGGGCACCAAAAGGTTGAGAGCATTCAGATGCTGTGAGTGTCTGGGCAATATTTCGGGCAATCTGATGAATATTTATTGTCATTTTTATATTTACCTTGAAGATTAAAATATGGTTAAGGATAAATTTCGATAAGCGTATGGTTATCAACCAGTTTCCAAATTTCATCCATATCGACATTACGGACGGCAATACACCCCCAAGTCCAATCATTTTGGGGCATATAATCCATGAGCATCGGGAGTTTTTCTACCTGCTTACTTGTGGCAGAACCGTGAATCATAATATTGCCACCGGTAGAGAGACCTAACTGAGTTGCTGTTGCTTTATCTTGCTGGTTTGGATAAGAAATATGCAAAGATTTATAAAACGCACTCTTAGGATTACGCCAGTCAATGATATAGCGACCTTCAGGTGTTTTACCGTCACCTTCTTGAGTTTTATGCCCTGTAGGGGTGAAGCCAAGTCGCATCGGATAGCTTCGAATAACTTGATCTTGATGTAATAATTTGACCAAGCGCGCTGCTTTATAAACATGGATGCTACTAATTGGTGTTTGCTTACGGATATGAGTGATTTCTATATCAGACAATGTATTGGGAAATTGAACTTGGTTGGATAGGGTTGGAATAAATTTTTGATATTTTAAATAAAGGCCAGCACCAGTCATGATGATTAGAATAATAAAAGTTAGTGCAAGAATGTATTTTTTATTCATTGTGGGTTCAAACATATTATTTGAACATAAAGTTCAATAATTAAAAGGGTTTGTGGATAAATTTTAGGGGCTGTTGCCATTTGTTGTTCAAAAATAGCGAGTTTGTAAAATTGAATTACCCAAAAATTGAATACTCGCTATGACTCCTACCATACTGAGGGAGCAACACTGGATCAAGCTAAAAAGTATTCTTCGTAATTTTAATCTTTATCTTCAATAAAATCTCATAAATTTCATTAAAACTATGCTCTATAGCGTGCGAGCAGGTAGATATTGAGTTGATTTAAATGAATATTTTGGTAAATTTAGTTTGTGTTTAAGCAGTTTAGGAGCAGATATAAGGGCAGTAAATCACTAAAATGATTTTAGTTTACGATCAAAAAAGGTTGATTTGAAATGGGCATTTTATTGATGCTACGCATATTCGGAACATTAACCTGCTACAGGAGATTAAAACCAAGAGATTGGTCGTAGCCTTTGGTAATTTTATTGAAGTCATGATTGGTGATGGAATAATACAAGAGATCAACATTACTTCTGATTTAGTCAATCTATTCGATTTAGATCAAACAGGAGTACGTTGTATTGATAAAGCTGATGACTTAGATTCTCTGCCAGAACCAAAATTAAAAAACTCAAACTAAGACGAATATTCCAAAGAACTATAATACAAAAACAAGCAATGATTATATGGATTGGTATTTATATAAAATTAGTCACTTAGTAGAAAACACATTTGTTAGATTGACGTATTTTAGAGGTATCACCGCTTGACATGACATGCTGAAACGAAATTATGAAAGCTCCGTTGCTTTAGTTTATATCTTTATCTGGTGGTCATTATAAATTTTTTAATAAATTCTATTAAAAATAATAAATTACCAATTAATAAGTTGAATTTTTGTTCAAAAAAAGATATTTTCGTTCGCTTAATTCATTCTAAATATAAAATTTAATTCGAGGGATTTATAATGTTGCAAAAAACATTAATTGCGATGATGTGTAGTTTGTCTTTAGTCGCTTGTGGTGGCGGTGGTGGTGGATCATCTTTATCTGGTAGTGCAGATGGTGGACAGGTAACGACACCTGCTTCAGATTTAGAAAAAGCAAAACAACTTGTCAAAACAACCAATGCTATTGTTTCTTATTATGATGGTTTTCAAAATATTGCTGATCAATATAAAGTTCCTACACAAGTCATAAATGATACATCTCCAGATTTGAGCCGTGCAACGGAAATGGTTACATTACTTTCTGAATTAGCACTTGAAGATGCACATGGCCAATCTAAACAATATAGTTCTACTGATTTAGAAAAGTTACTTGAAGACTATGCTATTTCTAGAAAATCTTTTGTTAATTATGATTTAAAAAACAACACCTTAAGTATTGAGGTGAGTGCGGGTTCTGTAAAAGTAAATGGTTCTGCTGATGTTGGGTACTGGGATGGCTTTAAAACGTCGACCAATTGGCAATTTAATAATCCAGCTTGGCTGAAAGACAAGAATAATTTTATCTACAATGATCAAACACATATAAATGTCACTAATATGGTTATTGAAGCTCCATTTATTGCAAGTCAGAGTACTTATAATTTTAAAGTTGCGAATGGTGGAGTAATTGAAATAGTAAATAGTGCTGCTCAGAAAGCAAAATTTAGTTTCACCGCCGATAGTACTGCATCTATGGTTTATGCTACGGCAGATACCATGGAAAACCGTGAAGGCATTCCAGATCAAGCGACTTTGAAATTACAAGGTTTAGTTTTTGAAAGTATGGATGTGAAAGTTGCTTTAAGTGAATTATCTTTTGTGGCAAAAAAAGTTCAATTTAATAAAGGTGTTGAGACTCTTGAACAATTGATTCCATCCGAGTTGGTACTGAAAGGTCTTGTAGGTTATCAGCAGGAATCGTTGAATTTAGAAGCCAAATTCAATTTGAATAATGATTTATCTAAAGCTATTGATGTGAGTGCTGGACAGGAAACATCGACTAATTTCATCAATGCGAATTTAAATGTCAAATTAAGCGGTAATTTAAAAGGCGCCAATGCAGCACCTACACCATTTAGTATTGATATTGCCGCAAAACGTGCTGAGTTTACCAAAGGTACAGCGACTGTTGCCGTAGTCGTTGATAAAAATGCATTGGATATTGAGTTAACTGCAAATGACTTAGATTTAGATCAACAACATCAAATTATTGCGGGTGTGATTAAGCATAAAAATGGCGCATCTTTAGAAATAGCAGATATAAACAAGTTTACTTCATCTGCTATTAAAGTCGCTGGTCAAAGCTATGGTGCTATAACTAAAAATTCATCTGGGCAATATGTCGTGAAATTTACTGATGACACAATAACTTATATTGCTCCCTAATCTAAAACTTAACTTGAGAAGAAGGCAGCATTTGCTGTCTTCTTTTATATCTAATGAAAAAATATTTATTCATATTGGCCCTAAGTTTGCCATGCTCTGCTTATGCGGAAAAAACGATTCAATACAGTGTAAATGCAGATGTTTATAGTGAACCTGTTGGCGTACATGCCTTTTTAAATGGTTGGGAAACACCTAATTTAAAAAAAGGGAATAATGCTTTTGCACATGCGAAAATGAAATTAGAAACTAAACAGGATAATTGGACTGTTGGTTGGATTTGGGCTTATGACTATCAGATTCATTTTAGTGATGATATGGCAAGGCTTTATTATCAAATTGAAAATGATCAGTTAATTGATGCAAACAAATACAATCAATTAGCATTAGAAGCTCAACATGTCGACACAGTGGGAACTCGTTTTGCCTATGATTGGAAGGTTCATCCTGATTGGACCATTGTGACAGGGGCAACCGCGCTTATCGGACGTCATTATGTAGATGGTAAATTCCAAGCAACTGGTCAAACAACCAATATGACCGAATTGATGGATCGAGTCGCTTGGTTAAATGGTTCATTGGACTATAGTTATGACCGTCCTGCATTAAAAGAAGATGAATTGGGCTGGGATGGAAGAACGAGTCAAGGTTATGGCTATGCCCTAGATTTTGCTTTACATGGACAAATCAAAAAAGATTGGAAAATTAATCTTCAGGTCGATGATTTATTCAGTTATTTGTATTGGGATAACGCTCCATTTACGCGCTATAACCTTCATTATGATCAAAATCAACGTCCTCGAATGGATTTAAATGGGCAATTAAGTAAGAGTAAACAGTATCGTCAAAAACTGCCTTTTAAATTAAGTTCGGAAATTAGCTATGATGTACAAACTAAGCCTTGGAGTGCGAGCATTAGTAGTTTTTCAAATGAATATATAACATTAGCTCAACTGAATGCTTTTTGGAAAACGGAACAATTAAAATATGGTCTACATATAGAGCCGCAAACACATGCTTTGGGATTATCAGTACAGCATAAAAATTTTGGTGCTAAATATATGACCGATGATTTAGACAGCAATCAGGCACATCGTTTTAGTGCTTCTTTATATGCCCAATATCACTGGTAAAACCTTTCAACTTTAAAATACCGCAACAAAAAATGGAGCATATTGCTCCGTTTTTTGTTATGAAGAACAACTCACCATCACTTCAGGTACATCACTTGGTAGTGGGGCTAAATCTGAAGCTTGTTCTAAAAGTTCTTGTTTTGTATATGGTGTATTGAATAGTTTAAATAAGCGATCAACTTCAGAGAAATCGTTGCGTTCTGCCAGCTCAATAGCTTTTTGTAGCATGTGATTACGTAAAGTATATTGTGGATTCACTTTAAACATTTCCGCATCTAGCTCATCAGTTGCTTGGTTTGCTCGAATGCTTTGATATTGGCTCAGAAAAGTATCGAACTGACGGGTATCTAAGCAATCATCACGCAGGGCAGTGTAGCTCTTGTTTTGTAGACGAATAAAGCTGTCTGTGTAATCGAGTTGTTCTGCTTGCAGAATGCGAAGAAAAGCCATGCTGCAATCAAAACTGTCTTTATGGAAGCTGGGTAGCCCCATTTTCTGACATAGTCCAAGCGTGTAATGTTCTAAAAATGTAGTTTCAAAATGCTCTAAACATTGGGCCAAATCTTCTTTAAATTGTTCTTTATTTCCCGCAGGGGCAAGTGGAATAAGATTATTGAGCCATGTCCATAAATTCCAGTGCCCGATACTGGGTTGTTGCTGGTAGGTATAACGTGCATTGTAGTCTGAATGGTTGTTAATCCAATTGGGACGGAAGCGTTCCATAAAGCCATAAGGACCGAAGTCGAGCGTGGAACCCGTGATATTAAGATTATCGGTATTCATCACGCCGTGGGCGAAACCGACCAATTGCCATTTTGCAATCATTACTGCGGTGCGCTGAATGACTTTGGTGGCAAAGGCTAAAATAGGCTGTTCAGTATCAAGGCATTCAGGATAATGCCATTCAATACATTTCTGCACAAAGTCTGTTAATAGCTCAGGCTGATATTGATTAATCCACTCAAAATGACCCAGACGAATATGGCAGTCTGAAGTACGCAGCATCATTGCGCCAAGTTCTAATTTTTCGCGTTGTACGCCTTGCGCCGACGAGGTAAAGCCCACGGCATTACTTGAAGCTACGCCTAAGCTATTCAGTGCATGACCCGCTAAATATTCACGAATAACAGAGCGCAAGACTGCACGACCATCGCCCATACGTGAGTAAGGGGTCGAGCCTGCACCCTTTAGATGCAGGTCAATGGTTTGATTATTTTTATCTAAAATTTGAGCAATCAGTAAGCCACGTCCATCACCCAATTGTCCTGCCCATTGTCCAAACTGATGTCCTGCATAGACCATTGCAAGGGGTTTAAATTCAGCAAAGGTTTTTTGCCCGCTACAGATTTCAACCCAAGACTGTTTGTCTGCCTCAGACCATTGCAATTGCTCTGCCAAAGCAGCATTGAAATGACCTGCTTTTGCCCCTTTTAGCGGAACTGGCATTTGCTGATGAAAAAGCTTGGGATTGAGCAAAGGATAGCGGGGATTGAATTGCATAGTGGAAAATACTGAATGGGGGTTGATTTACTATACTTGATATAGATGCACGATTAAAACAGGATTAATTCACAATAAAGCGTTTTGCACCAGTAGTTGTGGAGGAGCGGTGAGCTTCGGCATGATCTGCAACTTGATAACTCATGCCAGCGGTCAATGTAAAGCTACGACCATCCTCAAGTTCAGTATGTAATTCACCTTCAAGACAGAATAGGATGTGCCCTTTTAAGCACCATGAACAAAAATAAAGCACTGCTTTATTTGCAGTGCAAGGCTAAATAACCTGCTGAATATTCCACAATCCGCACCCGAATATTGTCAAATTGTTGTGTACGCCATAGGGCATGACCATGTTCACCTGCATGTTGTTCAGTTTTAATTTCCTTAATTTTTTGGTTATTCATGACGGAGTCTTACCATTTTGGATCAGATATTTGGAGCTCGTTCGTTCCTTGCGAAACAATGTTTCTCATACGCCAAAAGAACCAAAAACATTTGTCATCCGCAAAACTCGCCAACTACCGAGGATTAACAAAAAAATTGCAAAAACAATATATTGCCAATGTAGTCCTGCCTCAGACAGTTGCGGATGACGTTTCTGTGTATCCGATAAAATCTAGGATTTACAAAAGAAAATGCCAGTCATTTTCTTAACTGACTGGCATTACCAAAAATGGGGGCTTTATCGGAACAGTATTTTAGTCAGAAATAGGATTCTTTTTAACACTGCGCATCAGGATTTTTAACGTATTGCGGTGGTGTGCAAGACGCTGTTCAACCAATTGGAAATCCACTTT
Organism: Acinetobacter sp. ANC 4654; assembly: GCF_002135425.1. NCBI lineage: Bacteria > Pseudomonadati > Pseudomonadota > Gammaproteobacteria > Moraxellales > Moraxellaceae > Acinetobacter > Acinetobacter sp. ANC 4654. The sequence continues at coordinate 29,613 of NZ_NEGL01000008.1, read as the reverse complement.
AAGTTTGTGATCCATTTGCTGAATTTTTTCAGCGACAGAGGCTTTCTTGGCTTGAATTTCTTGTTCTTTCAGCTTTGCCCAGTCATTTAATGTTTGGGTAAACGCTTCATATTCCTGTGCAATGCGGAGTTTGGCAGTGGCCATATCTTCATTGACATTGTGCCCATAAACAGCCAAATCTTGTTCAGCGTATTTAAAGCGCATTGCCAATTCTGCTTTTTTAATATTAAAGCTTGGAATACGGCGTAAGTTTTTGGCTAAACCTAATTTTGAACACGACCAAATCAACCATTTCGTCGGATCGTACTGCCACCATTTCACACCATTACGGTAGTCATATTGGAAAATATGGTGGTAGTTATGATAACCCTCACCCCAAGTTGCAATAGCTAACCAGAAGTTGTCACGTGCAGTATTTTCGTCGGTATAAGGACGTTTTCCCCACATGTGGCAAAGTGAATTAATGAAGAAGGTGACATGATGACTTAGAATCAGGCGAAGCAAACCACCCAATAATAATACGCCCCACATATCGCCAACTGCCCAACCAACCGTGGTCAGAATCACGACATGTACAGCAACGACAAGCGGAATGTAATATTTGTCTTGGAACATCACCACTTTGTCATTTAACAAATCTGGTGCATTTTTATAATTTGATTCTGCTGCTGGATAGTTACGAAGCATCCATCCAATGTGCGCATACCAAAAGCCATTATTAATTGAATATGGATCTTGTTCAATATCATCAACATGACGGTGATGCGTACGATGACCTGAAGCCCAAAACAAAATACTATTTTGAACGGCAAAAGTCCCCATAAGCATTAAAATGATTTTTAATGGTAAGGTCGCTTCATAGGCACGATGGGCCCATAAACGGTGATAACCCGCAGTAATCCCTAAACTACTTAAACCAAGTAGTACAAATAAGCTGATCCATGCGCCTAAGCTAAAATCATGATGATAAGCATATAAAGGGATAGCGATTACAGCCACAATTGGTAAAAGTACCAATGCAAACACTGCAATCCAGTTAATTGGGGCTTTGGGTAAGGGAGCATTCATCTCCAACAGCACTCCTAGAACCTTGTAAAGGTAAGGTATAAATGAATTTGTTAATTCAATACAATTTATAGGGATTAAAACTTGGTCATATTAGCATGAGCGAATAAATATGCACTAGCATTATTCTACAGTTGTATTGTACTAAACAGTAACAGAATAATAAGTAGATTTGATTGATTTTATCGAAGACTAAGACCGCTTATTTAAAGATCGACGATAGGGCTTAAAAAATGATATTTGAAGCATAAAGTAAGAGCTTGTTCTGTTTGGAGTTATCTTATTTATCCTTACTGTTGATGATGTCGAAATAGATTGTTTTGTGCGCATTTATTATTATGAAATAAAGCACATTCATTGCAAAAAAGTGACATCAGTGGATCTGGTGGATGTCATACAGATAAGTGTTCTAGCATCATTTTAGGAAAGTCAGTAATTAAACCATCAATGCCTAAACGTTGAAGATGCTTTGCACGTTCAATAGCATTGACTGTCCACACGCTAATGTTGAGTTGAGCATTTTGTGTGGCTTGAATGATGTCATCAGTTGCAAGTTGATTCATCCAGCCGATTTGACCACAACCTAAGTTTAATGCCTGTTCAATGGCTTGTTCTTTAATATCATCTTCAACCAGTAAGCCTCGTTTAAAGATGGATTGTTGCTGTTGTAAGGCTTGATGAATTTTAAGGTCAAAACTGGTGATGACAGCAGTGTGTTCAAAGCCACTTAATTGCTTTTCTAATTGCAATACCAGTTTTTCAGCTTCTTGCATGGTTGTGACGGCTTTGACTTCAACTTCAAGGTGTTCAAAGTCGTGCATGATTTTTAGGGATTGTTGCAGTGTGGGAGTGACTTCAATTTTTTTCCAATCTAGCCAAATAGAGGCTTGATTATAAATGTTTAAATCTGCCTGAGTACATTCATAAAGATTTTTATCGATACCTGTGGTGCGGATAAAATTGTCATCGTGCATGATCACTAGTTCGTCATCTTTAAGTTGGCGAACGTCAAATTCAACGGCTCGAATACCTAAGTCATGAATGTATTGAAAGCCTCCTAACGTATTTTCAGGAGCTTCACCACGTGCACCACGATGACCGATAATTTTCATATCTGATTTTCCATTACAGAGTTTTTATTATTACGACACAGTCTGATAGTTTAAAGCGTTAAATGAGCTAAAACATAGTGTAATAAAAACTTTGCCATTCACAAAACGCGTTGAATATTCTTTGGAGCGTTAATTTATCGCAGAAACATTCAACTTTTAATCTTGCGGTGCAATGCACCTCATATATCGAACAATTGTGAATTGCATTTAGGCAGAACATTTTTGAGGGATGGTCTGCGGTTATTTAAATAGATGCTATTTAATGAGGAGCATTTCAAATGGTCTCATTAATATTTTTTTGCCAAAGTACTTCACTACCGCCTTCAGCACGTTGCAAAGTGCGTGAAGCGACAAATAACCAATCGGATAAACGATTTAATAATTGTAATGAAGTGGCTTGAATATTTTGGTCACGGCTATGTACGGTCATCAGGCTGCGTTCTGCACGGCGGCATACTGAACGTGCTTGATGCGCATAACTACATGCCAAAGTGCCCGCAGGTAAAATGAAGTCTTTGAGCATAGGTAAGTCTTCATTCATACGGTCAATTTCATTTTCTAAAAATTCAACTGCAACAGGCAAGACCATATTGTAGTTTGGAATGCAGACTTCGCCACCCAGGTCAAATAACCAGTGTTGAATTAAGCTTAAAGATTTGTCCCAAGCGGCTTTATCTTCAATTGAACTGACAGTAATTTGTGCACGTAAAATACCAATGCAAGAATTGAGTTCATCAACATCGCCTAAAGCAATAATACGCAAATCATCTTTGGCAACGCGTGAACCATCGCCAAGACCTGTCGTGCCTGAGTCGCCTGTACGGGTGTAAATTTTGCTTAAACGGTGGCCCATAGTTTTTCCTAAAATTTTTAAGTCATAAAAAAGGATAATGTCGGTCAGAACATTATCCATAAACTGCGCTGTTTTAAATGTATTTTTGAGGCTTTAGGTTAAATTAATAACGGAAAGTAACTCCAGCAGAAGCTAGGCGACCGCCGTTGATATAGTATTTCTCACCGCTACTATGAACAGTCTTATATTTTACGTCACCGACATTTTCAATGTTCGTAAATAATTTAATACTTGGATTGATATTCCAATAAGCGTTTAAATCAACACGTGCATAACCTGGAATGTCACGGTTAAAGTCTTTTGCTTTAGATTTTGCAACCAATGCTGCACTGAGACCATAATTTACATTTTGTAGACCTGTAGAAATTGTCAATGATTGGCGTGGGCGACGAAGTAGTTCAGTATTTTTCTTTTCATCTTCAGTTTTCACATAAGTGTATCCTGAATTAATGAAATATTGTTCATTTTTCCATTGTGCAGTTAACTCACCACCAGTCATTGATGCTTGGTCAACGTTTTGGTTTTGATAGACTGGGAATGTTGTTACCCAGTCACCGTCACAAGTGCTCACACAAATAGAATTGATTAGGTTATCAACTTCAGTATAAAAGGCAGACGCGCCAACTAAAATATTGAGCGGCAATACTTGATCAATGCCAATTTCATAAGAAATACTTTCTTCTGGTTTAAGCAGTTCATTACCCCCAAAACCATACAAGTCATTTAACGTTGGTGATTTAAATGCAGAACCTATATTAGTATAGATGCTTGTATTCGGAAGCAACTGGTAACGTATACTACCTTGAGCAACTTTATGTGTACCAAATTTTTCATTGTCTTCTACACGTACGCCCACTTGTGTTTGTAGGCGATCGGTTTCATATTGATGTTGAATATAATAGCCTGTAGAGTCGATATCTTCATCAATTGCTTGAGTTTTTGCATCTGTATTACGATGAGTTACACCAAATAAAACATTTTGTGCAGATGTGAAATTCCATTTGCTATAAATTTCAGCTTCTTGAGTTGTACTGTGTACAAAGCCACTAGATGTTCTTTGATCTAAATTATCTTTAAATTGTGAAAGACGTCCATTTACTTCAAGTGTTTGGATCGGGTTAATACGACCTTTTAAATTGATGATTTCATTTTCAAAATCTTGATTTGCCAAATTGCCATTATTGTAATATTGGCTATTTCCTTCATTTTGGCTATAGTCTATAGAAGCAGCATAAGCTTCTTTGTTTACACCAAGTTTTGCACTATAGCCTTTTTGATCATAACTATATTTGCGATTATCATTGATGTTAAATACAGATGTACCATCAGTTTCTAAGCGTTGACCACGAATTTGTGCATAAAAATCATTTTCTGCTAAATCAGCCCCAACAAGTGATTTGTAAGTTTTATTTTCACCCATTTCACCTGTAATAAATGCACCCGTTTTTTCAGGTGTTTTTGAAACGAATTGAATTACACCACCAATCGCATCTGTACCATATAAAACAGATGCAGGGCCTTTAAGAATTTCAATTTGTTTAATATCAGTGGTATCTATAAATGGTATAGATGCTGCACCAGTTGTTGCCGTATTTAAACGTACACCATCACGTAACACTAAGGTTTGATTCGAGTTAGATCCTCTAAGGAAAATAGAGGTTTGTTGACCATAACCACCAGATTGAACAACATTAATGCTTGGATCTGTTTTTAATAAATCTGGTAAAGCTGCTATTGGCGACTGTTCAAGAATTTGTGGCTCAATAATCGAAATACGAGCAGGTACATCTTTAATTTTTTCTTCAGAACGAGATGCGGTAACCACTAAAGTTTCTAAAGAGGTATTAACAGAATCGGTATTTGCTTGTGCAGAAGTTACAGTGGAGAAACCCATCGCAATAGCGATAGCGCCTACAAGCGCAGTAGGTTGAAAAAGAGTAGACATGTTTTTACGCTCCATACATTCACCCCCCGTGAATGATTGAGTTAAAGGAGCAACAAGCAGGTTTCCGGACTAAAATGTAATATCAAAGCGTTGATATTTGCATATCCACCTTCCCACACCTTCAGTGCAGTGGCGTCAATCTTAAAAAAGATTTCATTGATATGTTTTTCATTTTTACCGTTGCGGGGGCAGTGTCGGGTTTTCACCAACTTCCCTAAAGCGAATGCTTAGACTTGTTGCATTTTGCGCGCAGTATAAAGTTTGTATGTGAATTACACAATGTATGTAAATAATATTCGGGATGAACTTTACTCAAGCTTTTAAAATTGCATTACAATGATTCGTCCAAGATTTATATATAGCTTATACATTGGGCTTAAACAGAGCTAAAACCAGAGCCAAAACTGTATGCGAACGCGCGCCAAAATTTGCGGAATTACACGAATTCAAGATATTCAATCTGTTGTACAGGCAGGTGCAGATGCTATTGGATTTGTCTTTTATCCACCAAGCCCACGTAATGTCACGCTTGAACAAGCCAAGGTGCTGGTAAAGCATGTGCCTGCTTATGTGCAAACGGTGGGCTTATTTGTCAATGCAACAGCTGATGAAATTGCGCAGGTCTTGCAACAAGTACCCTTGGACATGATTCAATTTCATGGTGATGAAACACCTGAACAATGTCAGGCGATTGCACAAAAAACGGGTCGACGCTGGTATAAAGCTATTCAAGTGAAACCCGATTTAGATGTTGTAGAGGTGATAAAAAGCTATCAACACGTCGGTGCGAGCGCAGTATTATTGGATGCTTGGCATCCTGAGCTTAAAGGCGGAACAGGGCACCAATTTGATTGGTCACAGTTCCCGAAACTGGATATTCCTTTAATTTTGGCAGGCGGTTTAAACCCTGAAAATATTAAAGACGCTATAACGACGACTGGGGCTTACGCAGTTGATGTCAGCGGAGGCGTAGAGTCCGCAAAAGGTATTAAAGACCAACAACTTATAGAACGCTTTATGCAAGGAGTCCATTGTGGATCAGCAAAATAAGATTGACTATACCCAATTCCCTGACGCACAAGGGCATTTTGGTATTCATGGCGGGCGTTTTGTGTCAGAAACTTTAATGGCTGCATTACAGGATTTAGAAAAACTCTATTTCCGTATGAAAGATGATGCACAGTTTTTGGCAGAATTCGACCGTGACCTCGCGTATTACGTGGGTCGTCCAAGTCCGTTATATCATGCTGAACGATGGTCAAAAGAGTTAGGCGGTGCGCAAATTTATTTAAAACGTGAAGACTTGAATCATACAGGTTCACACAAAATAAATAACACCATTGGTCAGGCGCTTCTTGCCAAACTTTCAGGTAAAAAACGGATTATTGCCGAAACAGGTGCGGGTCAGCATGGTGTAGCAACGGCAACGATTGCAGCACGTTTAGGTCTTGAATGCGTTGTGTTTATGGGCGCAGAAGACGTAAAACGTCAAGCGATGAACGTCTATCGTATGCGTTTACTCGGTGCAACCGTTGTACCGGTAGAAAGTGGTTCTAAAACATTGAAAGATGCCATGAACGAAGCGATGCGTGACTGGGTGACCAATGTGGATTCAACGTACTACGTGATTGGTACGGTTGCAGGGCCACATCCATACCCACAATTGGTTCGTGATTTCCAATCGATTATTGGTCGTGAAGCACGTAAGCAAATTCAGGAACAAGCAGGTCGTCTGCCTGATGCACTCGTGGCCTGTGTAGGCGGTGGTTCAAATGCAATGGGCTTGTTCTATCCATTTTTGAATGATCCAGATGTGAAAATGTATGGTGTTGAAGCCGCAGGTTATGGCATTGAAACAGGCAAGCATTCTGCACCATTAAATGCAGGTCATGTGGGCGTGTTGCACGGTAACCGTACCTATTTAATGTCAGATGATCAAGGTCAGATCATTGAAACGCATTCGATTTCGGCTGGGCTGGATTATCCGGGTGTGGGCCCTGAGCACAGTTTCTTAAAAGATATGCACCGTGTTGAATATGTGCCCATCAATGACCAAGAAGCATTACAAGGCTTCCGTGATTTGACCCAAATTGAAGGGATTATTCCTGCGCTAGAAAGCTCACATGCCATGGCGTATGTGACGAAACTTGCGCCAACCATGTCAAAAGATCAAATTATTATTGCGACGGTTTCAGGTCGTGGTGATAAAGACTTGATGACGGTTGCGCGTATTGATGGCGTGGAAATGGTTGAGATGTAATTACTTCTTTGCAGCCTCCCTATTTGGAGGAGGTTTGGAGAGGGGATTTAAAGAATCGTGTTGGGTAAAAGCTCAGCACGATTTTTTATTTACTTTAATGAAAATGGCTTAGGTAATTTAAAAGAGGGAAAATTTATAAATGCACTTCCTCATTTTAAGTGATGAATTGTGATTGGTTTGCGTAGGAAATATCTTACTTTTGTTTTGGCAAAAGTAAGCAAAACCATTTGTTTTACTGATGCTGCATCCTTGCAGCACAGTAAAACGGCGACATCCATGTCGCCTCCGCGTCTCCCATACTTTTAATCTATCATTATTTTTATCATGACGGAGTCTTACCGTTTATTCATCTCATGGTAGGAGTTGGTAATGTTACTTTTAAAAAAGTAACCAAAATACGATCCATCAGCAAAACTCGTCGAATCCCATCATGTGATTTATACTTCGCAGAAACATGATTTATTTAATTTTAGTCTGACTCGAACAGTTGCTGATAAGTTTGGCGTGTATCATTTAGATTAATCATTTTGCGATGTAAGAGAAATTATTGAATAGAGGGAAGAACATGCCCAGCTTATTTATTGTCATGCTCGGTGGTCGTCATGTCCGTGCCAACACAGAAGTTCATGATGTGGTTTTAGCCGTGGGTGATTCGCTTGAAGACATTTACCCACAACTTAAAACTGCATGGTTTGGTGAACAAAAAGGTTTACATATTGATGCTTGGGCACAGATTTATGGTGTGGCATTTGAAGGTCAAAATTATCAAATTCAATTTACCGATGCTGCACCGAATCAAGCCGATCAAAAACTCTATTTGCTTAACCTAGGCGGCTATGATGCACTTGAATTTGGTGAGTTGCATCGCTATGTTTTAGTGGTTGCACAAAATGCAATGGTGGCCAAACAACGTGGCAAAGCCCACTTTGCACAGCATTGGCAAAAACAACATACAGACCGCGTATTAGATGTGGATGATTGTATTGCCATTGATCAAGTACATGGTCGTTATGTGCAATTAATTGAAGGTGAGTTTTCAGGGAATCAGTGGGAAAACACCTATTTAATGCTCAATGATTAATAGGCGTATCTTAATGATTAATCAATATTATTTATGCATAAATCAACTTAAAAGAATGAGATGAAGTTTTTGCAAATTTTGGATAAATAACGATTAATGACACTGTTTTCATATATTTTTATAGGCATAATAAGATTATGGAATTTATGATCTCTTAGCTAGATGGAATTTGATAAATGGATTTGATTCAATCAAATGGACAACCGAATTATGGACGTTTCAGTGCTCTTCCAAAGATTATCGATTTAAATAAATATCAATATAAAACGCCTTATGGTGAAGTGCTTACAGGTTGGCGTAAGCGGCTAAAATATAAAAAATTTAAGTTTTGTTGTATTCAGCATGAACACTACACCATTGGTTTAGCCATTGCTGATATTGCTTGGGCAGGTCATGGCTTTGTATATGTTTATAACCATATGACCCATGAAGTTTTAGAATGGAATGCAATTAACTTTTTATCCCGTCATACCGTTGTTGATGAACAACCGCTTTATAATCAAAGTTTTTTTTCTAAGTCTCCTTTTCAAATTGATATTCAGCATGCCAATGGCGTGCGTTATATCCATGTGACTAAATATGGTGAAATTAAACTCAGCGCGCGAATTTTTTGTGCAGGAACAGATCCACTGAGTATGTGTAGCCCAACAGGCATTAATGGTTGGACGTATACGCAAAAACTGACGACTTTAGCTTGCGAAGGTTTTTTTATAAATAAGCAGGGTGAAACCATCCAGTTTAATGAAAGAACTTTTGCTTCTTTAGATGACACCTGTGGTTTTCTACGCCCAGAAACAGCTTGGTTTTGGTTGTCATGTAATTTTTGGGATGCGAATAATAATCGCATTGGCTTAAATTTAGCTTCTGGGGTAAATGAAAGTTTTGGCAATGAAAATTGTTTGTGGGTGAATGGGGTTTTGTATCCTTTAAGCGATGTTTTATTTCAACATCAAGATGAAGGGCATTGGACGATTCGTTCACTCGATGAAAAATTAAATTTGGATGTGAAGACGGGATGGCGACGCTATGAAAATCTTAATTTAAGATTAGTCGGAAGCCAATTTAGCCAATGGCAAGCTAAAATTAGCGGCACGATTCAGCAAGATGGGCAAGAAATTGTCTTGTTAAATGAATATGGCTTGTTAGAGCAGCATTATGCCAAATGGTAAGATGCTATAGCATAAACAATAAGACCAAGTCCTTATGGATAGGGACTTGGTCAATATGAATCAATATATTTTTAATCTTTAGCCGCTTGCCAAAAAGCTTCTCCTGCGGCAATTGGATCACCTGTTTCTTCTAGGGTTTTTACCCAAACATCATATTGGGCAATGACAGGATGTTGGTTAGGATGGAAGTCTTTGTTAAACCAGTCGCGGTATTGCTTGCCCATTCTTCTAAAGATGCCATTTTTACCCAAAAACCAAGGCAATCCTCGAATATTCATTTTGAGCCGTTGTAATGGCGTAAACCCGTCATATTCTAACATCACATTGGTACGGTAAATGGTAAAACCAAGCATCAGCAAGGTGGTCCATGCCAGTGTAAATTTACGGGTGGATTCAGGTACATTGCCGACTTGTTTCATGACATCAAAAGCGACATCCCGATGTTCCATTTCCTCAATCGCATGCCAAGCAAAGAGTGCGCGAACATAGGGGTGAGCATCCCGTAAGGTTGCTTTTTTATTGTAAAAAGTTTCTGCCATGAGTGCAGTCAAGTGTTCAGCTGCGGCGGTCATGGCAATGTTGTATTGAGGTGAACGCTGTTCCAGTTCGAATTTAAAAATTTTCGTTAAACGCCGAATAAACAGGTCAACAGGCATACCTTGCTCTTTCATGACCTGATTCATTTGGTCATGGGCGATACCATGTTGTGCTTCTTGGCGAATAAAGTCCGCAACGCGTTGCTTTAAATCTGGGTCAGTAATTTGATCGCGGAACAAACGAACGGATTGAATAAAATAGCGCTCGCCATCTGGGAAAGTCAGGCTTAACGCATCAAACATACGGGTAATAAAGGGATCTCCCCCAAACCAAAAACGTGGGATTTCATTGAGTTTAAAATCGAGATGACTACGAACAACAGGAGTGATTGGATTTTGGACAATGGCATTCATTTTATTTTACTTAAATCGCCTTGAATAATTGCAGTATGTCGGTCTTTTTGGATTTTGTTTTGACAGTAATTGCCAATTTTTATACATTTGACGACAGAATAAAAAGATCGCCTGTCACAATAGTCCGAACATATAGAGCAAAGCCATGCACGAAATACAGATACCGAATGGCTATTTTCAACTCTGGCAAATGTATTTGGCAGAACGTGGTTTAGATGGGTTGCAACTCGATTTTCTTCAACAGGATCAAGCACAATTACGTCAGGTGTTAAACATGCCTATCGATACACAGTCATCGTATATATTCTTCTTAGAGATCATCCAGCGCACGCAGCAGCATCTTGATTGCCCACAACTGATTTTTGAAATGGCGCGGCATATACGACCTGAGCATTTTGGGGTTTTAGGTTATATCGCATCGAGAAGTAAAAGCGTAGCAGAGGCGATTCATTATGTAATGCGTTTTAGTCGTTTGGTGATTGATGGTTCTGCGGCAACGCGGGTACACGTCTATCAACATGGGGATGAAATTCATTTGGCATGGCCCAATATTGATGAAAAATATGCCTTAATTCATGAAATGACTTTTGCCTGTATTGTGCAATTAGCACGACAAATTTTTGGTTTAAGTCAACCTATTTTAAGATCTTTACATTTTGCTCATGCAGCGCAAATGAGTCTATATGCATATCAGAAGTTTTATGGTTGTGAGGTGTTATTTAAACAAACGGATTATCAACTGGTATTGAGTTTAGACAGTTTAGAGTTACAACCGTACCAATCCGATCCATCGCTGATTCATTTACTCACCAAGCAAGCTGAAGAGGCGATTGCGTCTAGATTAAGTTATGAAACTTTAGATCAACAGCTGCATATGAGAGTGGCTGAATATTTGCGCTTACAAAATAGTGTGCCGAAAATTGAGCAAATTGCCACAGCATTACATATCTCTTCACGAACACTACAACGTCAATTGAATGAGCAAAATTCATCGTTTAAAAAAATTATTGAAATAGAGCGAATGAAGCGCTGTGAGCAATTGTTACTGCAAAATATGAGCTTGACTGAAATTGCAATATATTTGGGCTATTCAGACCAGTCTGCTTTGGCACGTGCTTATAAAGCCTATAATGGTCAAACGCTATTGCAGCGAAAGCAACAGCTCAAAGAATAACGTGCGCCATAAAAAAACGACCTATTTAAGATGAATACTGATCAGTTAAGCATAATTCAATAAGGTATTGAATTCCAGATACTCCCTCCTTTGAAAAAGGATGAGAAACACTGTTTCGCAAGGGGAGGATTCAACAATACTTAACTGACGAGCATTACCTTTTCAGATCATTTTTTTATCGGGCTGATGTTTAAGCCGCTTTGAATCTTGGAAAGCGAAATACAATCGCTAAAATTGCAAAAATCGCCAATACCCAACAATAGTAAATATTACCAATCAGTTCTACGGGCGATAGTTTTGCAATCGAACATGCCAAGAGTAATTGAGCACCGTAGGGAATCAAGCCCTGTACAATACAGGAAAATATATCCATTAAGGCCGCAGCACGTTTCGGATCTACACCGTATTCTTTTGCCACTTCACGTGCCATATCACCCGATAAAATAATTGCAACGGTATTGTTGGCCACAAAAAGATTGGCGAACAGCACAAGGAAACTGATTCCCAATTCACCTGCACGTTGCCGTCCGACTTTTAGCAAACGGGTCACACTGTAAATGCGTTCAATTAACCATTGTAGCCCGCCTTCTTTTTGCATGAGAGCAGACAAACCGCCTAAAAACATAGACAGTAATGCAACTTCAAACATACTCACAAAGCCATCATAGATGGATGTGTTGAGCTGTAATAAATCAAAATTTGGACGGACAACCAGACCAATCAAGCCTGAAAGTACGACCCCAAGGGTTAAAACGGCAAGGACGTGTAAACGTGAAAAAGCCAGTAAAAATACAGCGACATAAGGCAGAATGAGCCAGAGGTCATAATCTTTATATACAATATTTTGTGAAGTATGGCTGGTCAATATATAAATTAAAATGGTAATGATGGCCGCAGGAACTGCAATCCATACATTAACTTTGAACTTATCGCGGAGTTGTACTTTTTGACTGCTGGTAGCTGCAATGGTGGTGTCTGAAATCATGGATAAATTATCACCAAACATTGCCCCGCCCACCACTGCACCAATCGCATAAACGGCTTCAATGTTGGTCACTTGTGCAAAGCCGAAAGCAATCGGGGCACACGCCGCAATGGTGCCCATCGAAGTGCCCATTGCTGTTGCAATAAATGCCGAAATGACAAACAGCATCGGTAACACGAACGCAGGTGGAATAATCGAGAGCCCCAGTTGAACCGTTGCATCCACACTGCCAATCGCACTGCTGGTACTGGCAAATGCACCTGCCAGCATAAACACCATAAACATCAAAACCAAGTTGGGATGACTGGCGCCTTTTAAGAACTCATCGATCGCGACATTTACTTTGCCACGGTAAATCAACACTGTAAGAATAATAGCAGGCAGCACTGCCACAGGTGCTTTAACTTGATAAAAAGCAAACTCAGTACCAATCATGGAATGATAGATACCACTGCCTAAAAAAATGGCTAAAAATACAATAAGAGGTAGCAGTGCCAACGCACGCGCCTGCACTTTACCTTGGGAGTTGGGAGTCATATAAAATAGAAAAAAGGAAAATCGTGTGTAGTATAGTGCAGGTTTTGCTATTTCATAAAACATTAAATGTAAAAGCTAACTTAGTTATTTTTATCAAGTTTTTACCAATAAAAATAAGTTTATCTTAATGTTGGGTATTTTTTTAAATAGCAAAATTAGGCATCTTTGATCATTGAGAAAAAATCGTAAATATCAGTAAATGGTGTTCTCGGATTGTTCTGAAAAAATGAGATTGTCAGTCTAGTGTATCGTGAAGTTTTCAGACTCTATTCAATGAGTAAAAAATAGCGTTACAATGCGTTGTCTTGTGTTTCTACAAAGCCAACTCCTCAGTTTTAAAATAATTCAAGGAAAGCATACCCTTATGTCACGTTTAGCCACTCGTTTTGGACAGCTTAAATCTCAACAGCGTAAGGCGCTAGTTTCTTATGTGATGGCTGGTGACCCTCATCCGCAAGTAACGGTTCCATTGTTACACCAGATGGTTGAGGCAGGTGTAGATGTGATTGAGCTTGGTCTTCCATTTTCAGATCCTATGGCAGATGGTCCAGTGATTGCCCTTGCAGCAGAACGTGCATTGGCAGGCGGAACCAATACCTTAGATGCTTTGAATATGGTGAAAGAGTTCCGTCAAAAAGACACAGAAACACCCGTCGTTTTAATGGGCTATTTAAATCCAGTTGAAGTGATTGGTTATGAAAAATTTGTGTCTTATGCCAATGAATGCGGTGTAGATGGTTTACTTTTGGTGGATTTACCACCTGAAGAAGCAAAAGATTTAGATGACGTGTTGAAAAAATTCAACATGGATCAAATTTTCTTGCTTGCGCCAACATCTACCGATGAACGTATTCAATATGTGGCGAATCAAGCCAGTGGCTTTATTTACTATGTGTCCTTGAAAGGGGTAACGGGTGCTGCAACCTTAGATGTCTCTGAAGCTGCGACTCGTATCCAAAAAATTAAAGCTGTGACTGATATTCCTGTTGGTGTGGGTTTTGGTATTAGCGATGCTGCCTCTGCGAAAGCAATGGGTGTAGCGGCTGATGCGGTAATTGTTGGTAGTGCTTTTGTCAAACAATTTGCGAACTTAGCGCCAGAACAAGCTGTTGTCGAAACGGTTAATAAAGTCAAGGAGCTTCGAGCAGCGCTCGATGAGTTAGTATGAATCAAGAAGTGAAATCAGGCAAAATTCTGAGCCCAGCGACGCCGTGGACGGAACGTCATGTTCCGGGTATTCACACACCCGATGAGCAAACTGCACTCAAAGCAACGTTTACAGAACCAACCATCGAATGTCCTGAATGTCACGCACTGGTGACACGTACAGCGATATCATTTAACGCTTATGTTTGTCCGCAATGTGACGAACATTTGCGTATGAAAGCACGTGAACGTTTAACGTGGTTCTTTGACCAAGTTCAAAATGAATTGGGTCAAGAATTTGTTGCGAAAGATCCACTCAAGTTTGTGGACACCAAGCCATATCCAGCCCGTATGTCTGAAGCACAAAAGAAAACTGGTGAAACTGAAGCATTGGTGGTGATGCAAGGTGTGTTGAAAGGTATTCCTTTGGTTGCATGTGCATTTGAATTCGACTTTATGGGCGGTTCAATGGGTACGGTTGTGGGTGACCGTTTTGTACAGGCGGCTGAACGTGCGATTAAAGACAAACAACCATTAATCTGCTTCGCTGCATCGGGTGGCGCACGTATGCAAGAAGGCATGTTGTCACTCATGCAAATGGCACGAACTTCAGCAGCGATTCAACGTATGAAAGATGCAGGTTTACCGTATTTAGTGGTATTGACGCATCCAGTATATGGTGGTGTAACGGCTTCACTTGCGATGTTAGGTGATGTTCATATTGCTGAACCGAAAGCCATGATTGGTTTTGCGGGCAAACGTGTGATTGAGCAAACTGTACGTGAAACATTGGAAGAACCATTCCAACGTGCTGAATATTTGCTTGATCATGGTGTAATCGATCAAATTGTTCATCGTCACGCATTACGTGATACTGTATATCGTATTGTCGCGAAACTGATGAATTTGCCTTGAACACAGCACCACTTGCAACAGACTCTTTAACTACATGGCTCAATTATTGGAGCCATGTTCACGTTACGGGCATTGATTTAGGTCTAGAACGTGTCATTCCTGTGGCTGAAAAGCTCGGAGTGACACAACCACAGGCAAAAGTCCTAACTGTAGCAGGAACCAATGGTAAGGGTTCAACCACCACGACTTTAGCTGCCATTTTAAATGCGCAAGGCTATCAAGTCGGTTTATATCAATCCCCACATATTTACCGTTTTAATGAACGGGTGAAGTTATCTGGGGTTGAAGTGGATGACCAGACTTTGGTGAATGCGTTTGTACAAGTGGATCAAGCACGTCGTGCTTGTGATTTAAGCTTATCGTTTTTTGAAGCAACCACTTTGGCTGCTTTTGTAATTTTTAAACATCAACAATGTGATGTTTGGGTTTTAGAAGTCGGTTTGGGTGGTCGCTTAGATGTGGTGAATGTCGTAGACCCAGATGTGGCTGTGATTACCAATATTGGTCTAGATCATATCGATTGGTTAGGCGACACGATTGAAAAAATTGCCTTTGAAAAAGCCGGAATTATTCGCCCGAATATTCCCGTAATTTTTGGTGGTTTACAATCACTGCCACAGGCGATTCAAAATAAAGTCGATGAATGTCATGCGCAACTTTATGTAGCAGAGCGTGATTATTGTTATCAATATAGCGACGATGGTCAAACTTGGATGTTTTCATCCTCAGGTACAACCCTAAAACTTCCTCTCGGCTCTTTAGCATTAGAAAATATTTCAACGGCAGTTGCTGCCATTTTGCTCAGTGGTTTAACGGTTAGCCAAGCAGCGATTGTACAAGGCATTCAACAGGCACGACTAGCAGGTCGTTTTGAAATCTGTCAAATTCAAGATAAAACGGTTATTTTTGATGCGGGGCATAATCCGCATGGTGTTAAATTTTTGTTACAGCAGTTGCGAAAATACTTAGAATACAATAAACAGTACACAGAAGTGATCGGTGTTTTTTCAATGCTGGCAGATAAAGATATCAATTCTGTCGTAGAGTTATTGAAAGATACTGTTTTAACATGGAAAATTGCCCCCTTAACTGTTCCGCGAGCAGCTGAAAGAGCACAGCTTGATGAGGCATTACAGGGTGAAACAGTACAACACTTTGAAAGTGTTCAATTGGCTTTTAAATCAGCGCTGAATGAAACGAAAAATAATCAGCTGATCTTGGTATGTGGTTCATTTCATACCTTAGAAGCGGTATGGGAGTATTTGGAAGAATGTCAATGAATAGCACACAACGTTGGATGGGTGGCGTTGTTTTATTAGGTGGTGGTGTTTTATTGGCAGCATTGCTCTTGAAGGGTAAAGACGAAATATATCAAAATGAATTTAAAACCCCAGAACATGCTTCCCAAATCGAGCAGCAAAAGCCTGCTACAACTGGAGAAATGGTTCAGCTGCAACCTTTAACGGTTGATGTTGAAACCGAAAAACGTTTGCTTGAAGAACAACGTCGGGCACGTGAAAAAGCAGTTGCAGAACAAGAAGTACGTGCAGCAGAGTTTTTAGTCATGCAGCAACAAGCAGAAGCAGAAGCTGCACGTAAGGCAGCAGAAGAATATGCAGCTTTAAATGCACATCGTACAGGCGCACAGCAAAGTTCGGATAATATTCCTCCTGAACTGATTGAAGATGAAAAAGTAAAACAAAAGCGTTTGGCTGAAGAGAAGCTTGGTGCTGAAAAAAAGTTACAACAGCAGAAAGTTCAACAACAAACTGATGCTGATAAAAAAATAGCTGAAGATAAACGTAAAGCTGAAGCCGAAAAAAAGTTAGCTGAAAAGAAAGTTGCTGAGAAAAAAGCAGTAGAGGATAAAGCGCAACAACAAGCTGAGGAAAAACGTAAAGCAGCTGAGAAGCAGGAAGCCACAAGAAAAGAAGCAGAAAAGAAAGAGGCTGAGAAAAAACAAGCACAAACCAAGCATGAGGCAGATTTAAAGAAAAAGGCTGAGGCTGAAAAAGCCCGCGATCTATTGGAAAATGGTGATAAACAATGGATGGTGCAAGTGGCATTGGCTGCAAATGAAGCCAATGCAGATGCAGTAGCATCTAAATTACGTGCCAAAGGTTATAAGGTTACCAAAAGCCCAACCTCGAAAGGGATTCGAATTATGGTCGGGCCTGCTAAAAATCGAGAGGTTGCAGATTCAGCACGGAAGAAAATTACCAGTGATACAAGCTTAGGCATGAAATCAGCATGGGTGATTGACTGGGTACCACTCGAGAAACGCTAAATAGAGATTAAAGCAAAAATTAAAATGGATTCGACAGTTGTTGTCGAATCCATTTTATATTTTCAGGGCTAAATATTTTTTCAATATGAACCCAAACAGGATGGAAGCCGTAACCCCCATATTTCATTTCATTCAGTGCGTCTTCAGTTTGCCAATTTTCAAAAATAATGCGATACATGGCAACACTTGCACCCGTGCGGTCAGAGCCATGATAGCAATGAATCAATACTTTTTGATTCAGGGCTTTGGCTTGCTGAATGTGTTGCATCACCTGCAATAAATCGTCACGGTTCATTGCCCACGTATTAATTGGAATATGAATCAATTGAAAATCTGTAGTTGGCAGTACAGCTAAATCTGCATTTCTTGATCTTAAATTAATCACAGCATCAATATTGTGCGCCTTTAATTGTGGAATCAGTTCAGCATCAGGTTGTTCACTACGAAATAGCTGCTCACTGATTTGATAAAAATTATCGGGTTGATGAATGATTTTGCCCCAGTGGGGCGGACGCTGTTGCGCTGAAATGGTGGGTGTAGTGATACATCCAACTAGACTTGAGCTACTGATAAGAATAGCGAGTAGGGTTCTTTTCATCATGCTCGATAGCGTTCCAATTCAACAGGATCATGTGCACAAATAATTTCGATATTTTTTTGGCTTTGTGCGAGTTGTTGGATTTTATGTAAGTTATCTAAACGCATCGAATTATTTTCAGCAAAAATACGTTCTAATTTAGCCAGCGTTCTGAGTTTATTTTGGGGATTTAGCTGTAGATGTGAAAAATAAGCATCGCCACAGAAGAACACCCAGCCATCTTGCTGCTTAATCGCAATGCCACAGTGACCCTTGCTATGACCCAATAATGGAATCATTAAAATTTCATCTTGAAATAAGCGAAATCCTTGCACTTGGTGCAGGTTAAACCATGCTTCACCTTGCTCTGGTTCGATGAAATTCCAGTAGCGGTGTTGTTTAAATTGTTGGATTTTATAGCGCGCTTTATTTTTAAGTGAGAAAAAACTTTGTGTCGCATTATATTCCGTCGAGAGCACATGTACGGTGGCATGCGGAAAGTCTGAAATACCACCGGCATGATCAAAGTCGAGATGTGAAACCAAGATATGTTTGACATCTTGAGGGCTAAAGCCTAAGCGTTGAATCTGGGCAATGGCAGTCAGTTCTAAATCATGCTCTATACGCCCGAATCGTGCAGCGAAACTGCCTAAACGGGCTTGGGGGTGTAGATAATCTTGGATGCCTAAGCCGGTATCAATCAGTACCAGTCCTTGATCTGTTTCAACAAGCAGACAGTGACAAACCACTTTGGCATGTAAACCTTTTTGCCCAAAAAGCGGTGCACAAACAGGACACATGGTGCCGCAATGTAAATGATGAATATTATAGATCACAGTCATTATTCTTAAAATTAAGTAAGCGTATTTATAAACGGACTGTAAAATAAATACCAACTTGATTTTGTAATTCAACTCCTTAGTCAAATAAAAAGCCTGTCATAAGACATAATGCCAGTTAGTTCAGAAATTGATTGGCTTGTTTATTTTAAATTCATGATGTTATGTAATTCACGGAAATGTCATCCGCAACTGTTCGAGGCATGAGGTGTATACACCGCAAGATTGAAACAGTAAGGTTTCTGCGGTTAATCGGTCAATAAAAGGTATTTGACGAGTTTTGCGGATGACAAATGTTTTTGGTTCTTTTGGCGAAACAAAAGAAAAAATGAGCTCCAAAAATTTGATTTAAAACGATAAGACTCCGTCGCGAATAACTAAAAAGCTAAGAAGTTAATTGTAAAACCCCTTAGCTGATCAGTATTAGTCATAGACAGGCTGTAGAACAATCAGGATTTGGCTCGTCATGTTAATCCTGTATTTCTAGCGAGCGATGCTGGCTTTATTTTCGATACTCCATATTTCGTTTGCCTTGCGCTGCAATTAAAGCATTGTGTTCTTTATCCGAAACTACGCGCTTCGCTTGTCTTGCGACAAAATAAGACAGTGTCTTTATTTTTGTACTCGAAGCACAGCTTCTCATCTTCTTGCGGAATATATTCCTCAGGGTGGAGCGGTGCTCCACTTATCCTTTACTACGCACTTCGTTTGCCTTGCGACAAATAAGACAATGTCTTATTTGGTCTCAGGTTGTGGGGTTAAACGCAAGTATGGTTTAACCGCTGTGTAGCCTTTAGGGAAGCGTTGTTTGATTTCATCTTCATCCTTCAGCGAAGGCACAATCACCACATCATCACCGTGTTGCCAATTGGCTGGTGTGGCAACTTTATGTTGATCTGTCAGTTGTAGCGAGTCTACGACACGTAAAATTTCATGGAAATTACGTCCTGTCGATGCTGGGTAGGTAATGATTAAGCGAACTTTTTTATTTGGATCAATAATCACTAAAGAACGTACAGTAAGTGTTTCACTGGCATTGGGGTGAATGAAATCGTATAGAGTTGAAACTTTACGGTCTTTATCGGCAAGAATGGGAAAGTTCACCGTAGTATTTTGAGTTTCATTAATGTCGTGAATCCATCCGTGATGCGATTCAACATCATCGACAGACAGGGCGATGGCTTTCACCCCACGTTTGCTAAATTCATCTTTCAGTTTTGCAGTAAATCCAAGTTCAGTGGTACATACAGGGGTATAATCAGCGGGATGGGAAAATAAAATCCCCCAATGATCACCCAAATAATCATAAAAATTAATCAAGCCTTCACTTGAGTCTTGCTCAAAATTCGGTGCAGTATCGCCTAAACGTAATGTCATCTTTATCGCCTCAAATTATTTGTTATGAACTTTGCTGAGATCGAATATGGCGCATTTCTTTTGCCAAGGAAAATAGCATTTTGATATTTCTTTATGAGTATATGGAATATAGCAGCCGGATTTGATTTGTAAAAACTGTATAAATGACGAATTCTATGACTATATTGGTTGTTTAAAATTTGTTACATTGATTTCCCTTGGCTGTCACGTGCTAGAACGAGCGAGCAGAATTATTTTATTGGTTTTGTCTAAAGCCCTTGTACTTCAAATTTCTAGCACCATAATAACGACTGAGAAAAAATTTATTCATTTGACAAGCAAGATTTAGAGAGTCTATTCATGTTGGCAAGTCTGATCGGAGGCATCTTCGGTACCAAAAATGAGCGCGAACTCAAACGCATGCGTAAAATCGTAGATAAGATTAATGCGCTCGAGCCGACGATATCTGCACTAAGCGATGCAGACTTATCTGCTAAAACTGAAGAATTCAAACAACGATATAACAAAGGCGAAAGTCTGGATAAATTATTGCCAGAAGCATTTGCTGTTTGTCGTGAAGCGGCAAAGCGAATCATGGGGATGCGCCACTACGATGTACAGTTGATTGGTGGTATTACCCTTCACGAAGGTAAAGTTGCAGAAATGCGTACCGGTGAAGGTAAAACCCTCATGGGAACGTTAGCGTGTTATCTGAATGCGATTAGCAGTCAAGGTGTACATGTCATCACGGTAAATGACTATTTGGCACAACGTGATGCCGAGCTAAACCGCCCATTATTTGAATTCTTAGGCTTAAGCATTGGTATTATTTACTCGATGCAGAATCCGACAGAAAAAGCTGAAGCCTATCGTGCTGATATTACCTATGGTACCAATAATGAATTCGGTTTTGACTACCTCCGTGACAATATGGTGTTTTCACTGGCTGAGAAAAAACAACGTGGTCTCAGCTATGCCATTATCGATGAGGTCGATTCGATCTTAATTGATGAAGCACGTACCCCCTTGATCATCTCGGGTCAAAGTGATGACTCTTCACAATTGTATGCTGCAATTAATAGTATTCCACCTAAACTTCGTGCACAGAAAGAAGAAAAAGTTGCCGATGGTGGACACTTCTGGATTGATGAAAAACAACGTTCAGTTGAAATGACTGAAGTTGGTTTTGAAACAGTGGAAGATGAACTGATTGGTATGGGGTTGTTGGCTGAAGGAGAAAGCCTCTATTCGGCAGCAAACTTAAACTTGGTTCATCATGTGACTGCGGCAATTCGTGCGCATTATCTATACCAACGCAATGTTCAATACATCATTCATGATGGTGAAGTGATTATTGTCGACGAGAACACTGGCCGTACTATGCCAGGTCGTCGTTGGTCAGAAGGTTTGCACCAAGCAGTTGAGGCCAAAGAAGGTTTAGAAATTCAACCTGAAAACCAGACATTGGCAACCACGACGTTCCAGAACTATTTCCGTCTTTATAAAAAGCTGTCTGGTATGACGGGTACAGCCGATACTGAAGCTGCGGAAATGAAAGAAATTTATGGTTTGGATGTGGTGTTAATTCCAACACATCGACCAATGATCCGTAATGATATGAACGATTTAATTTATTTAAATCGTAATGGTAAATACGATGCCATCATTCAAGAAATTCAAAATATTCATGAAGCGGGTGTTGCGCCAATTTTGATTGGTACAGCGACCATTGAAGCCTCGGAAATTTTGTCTGATAAATTAAAAGAAGCGGGCATTATTCATGAAGTATTGAATGCGAAACAACATGAGCGTGAAGCCGATATTATTGCGCAAGCAGGTTCACCCAATGCGGTGACCATTGCTACCAATATGGCAGGTCGTGGTACTGATATTTTGCTCGGCGGTAACTGGAAAGCCAAACTTGCTAAAATTGAAAATTATACGACTGAAGATGAAGCACGCTTAAAAGCCGAATGGGAACAATACCATGAGATGGTGCTCAGTTCTGGCGGTTTACATATTATTGGTTCAGAACGTCACGAATCACGTCGTATTGATAACCAGTTGCGTGGTCGTGCAGGTCGTCAAGGTGATCCAGGTGTTTCACGTTTCTACTTGTCATTAGAAGATGACTTGATGCGTATCTTCGCGGGTGATCGTGTTGTCAGCATGATGCGAGCAATGGGCTTGCAAGAAGATGAAGCCATTGAACATAAAATGGTGTCACGTTCAATTGAAAATGCGCAACGTAAAGTAGAAGCACGTAACTTTGACATTCGTAAGAACTTGTTGAAATACGATGATGTGAATAATGAACAACGTAAGATCATTTATTCACAACGTGATGACGTACTTGCTGAAACTACTTTGCAAGATTACATTGAAGAAATGCATCACGAAGTGATGAAAGGTGTAATTGAAAACTATATTCCACCTGAATCAATTCATGACCAATGGGATATTGCAGGTCTAGAACGTGCCTTACGTGATGACCTCGGTATTGATTTACCTGTGAACCAATGGTTGGAAGAAGATCGTCGTTTAGATGAAGAAGCCTTGGTGGAACGAATTTCTGATGAAATTGTGAATCGCTATCGTAATCGCCGTGAACAAATGGGTGCTGAATCTGCGGCCATGCTTGAACGTCACTTTATGCTCAGTGCTTTGGATCGTCATTGGAAAGACCATTTGGCAGCCATGGATTACTTGCGTCAAGGAATTCATTTACGTGGTTATGCACAAAAAAATCCAGAACAAGAGTATAAAAAAGAAGCATTTAACTTGTTCGTGAATATGCTGGCTGTGATTAAATCTGATGTGATTACCGATCTTTCACGTGTGCATGTGCCTACAGCTGAAGAACTCGCTGAAATGGAAGCACAGAAACAAGCACAAGCTGAAGCGATGAAATTGAACCTTTCTCATGCCGAAGTGGATGGTTTGACGGGTGATATCACATTGTCAGAAGACAGCACTTTCCAATTTAGCGCTGTTGATGAACAAAACATCATTCCACCTTCAAGTCGTAATGCGGCTTGCCCATGTGGTTCAGGTCTAAAATACAAGCAATGTCACGGTAAAATTTAATTTTACCTTGATTACACAGCCATTTTAATGATTGCTCTGCTGTATTAAGCGACAATATATTAAAGTGGCTTTTTTTATTCAATTTGGATATGCCATTTAGTTTTTCAATATGTGAATATGTTTGCAGAGAGCGAGATTAAATGGTATTTAGTTGCATATCTAACTCTGAAAAGCGGAAAGACAATGAAAAAAGTATTACAAACATTGATGATTGCAGCTTTAGCGCTTCCTACTTTGACTTTTGCAAATACGGCTCAAACCACCACTGTCGATAAAGTGCAAGCTGCTCGTGGGGCAACCACGGCTCAAGCAGTGGTTAAAGATGACAACATCACAGTAATGAGCCCGCGTACAGGGATTCGTTATACTTTTGCGAATCCGAATCAACGTCCAGTGATTTTAAAAACTACCTCTGTAACTGCTGCGAATGCAGCAAATGTAAATCGTATTGTGGCTTCTAATCCTGCATTATCCACAGCGAGTCAAGAAAAAGCGAAACAGGCATTATTGTCAGAATCTGCACAATTAGCTTCAAATTAAGCGCAGTTTCTTTTTTAGACCAGTCTTCGGACTGGTTTTTTTATGCTTTGAAAGTGCAATTCAATAAAAAATAAATCAAACAAAGTGTTCTGCTCGATTTTTTATTCAATTTCTACTAAGCTGTCATTTTATCACGCACTTATTTGGAAGTTTAAAAATGGCGGTGGGCGACGTAACAATGCCACAAATGCATGTGGTTAAAGGTGTAAAAATTGGTTCAGCTGAAGCTTATGTACGCTATCAGAACCGACGTGACCTTGTCATTTTTGAATTTTCAGAAGGTTCAAATGTTGCGGGTGTATTTACTCAAAATGCATTTTGTGCCGCGCCAGTCCATGTATGTAAAGCACATCTTCAGCTTGGTAATCCACGTTATTTAGTGATTAACACGGGCAATGCCAATGCGGGTACAGGCAAAATTGGCATGGCGAATGCTGAAGCAACCTGTGCAAAATTGGCTGAGCTTGCAGGCGTATCTGCAACCGAAATTCTGCCTTTTTCAACCGGTGTGATTGGTGAACAGCTTCCGTTAGCGCGTTTATTGACAGGTTTACAACCTGCACTTAATACACTGAAGGATGATGCTTGGTTAGATGCCGCGACTGGTATTATGACCACAGATACTTTGCCTAAAGGTACATCTGAACAATTTGAGTTGGATGGTATTACTTATACCATGACTGGTATTTCTAAAGGCGCAGGCATGATTCGTCCGAATATGGCGACCATGTTGGGTTATGTAGCAACTGATGTCCCGATTAGTCGTGAATTGGTACAACAGCTATTAAAAACCACGGTAAATGTTTCATTTAACCGTATTACGATTGATGGTGACACCTCAACCAATGACTCCTGTATTTTTGTTGCTACAGGTCAAGCGGGCGGCACAGAAATTACATCAGTCGATGATGCGCGTTATAAGGTGGTTTTGGATGTTCTCACCCGCGTGATGAAGCGTTTAGCACAACTGATTGTACGTGATGGTGAAGGTGCGACTAAATTTATGACTGTTGCCGTCGAAGGTGGTGCAGATACGCAAGAATGTTGCGATATTGCTTATAGCATTGCGCATTCACCCTTGGTTAAAACGGCTTTCTTTGCATCCGATCCAAACTGGGGACGTATCCTTGCCGCAATTGGTTATGCAGGGGTTAAAAATTTAGACGTTGAAAAAATCCAAGTTTGGTTGGATGATGTACAAATCTGTAAAGATGGTGGTGCAGCAGCGGACTATACGGAAGAAGCTGGCGCACGTGTCATGTCTCAAGCCGAAATCACTATTCGTGTCGATTTAGGGCGAGGACAGGCAAAAGATACGGTCTATACCTGTGATCTTTCTTATGACTATGTCAAGATTAACGCAGATTACCGTTCTTAAGTTTGGTTGAATGAAAGGCCTCCGTTGTGAGGCTTTTTTGTAATGAAAAGTTTTTAATGCTTGATCAAAAAAGCATGATGCCATTTTGATCAGTGAATTGAGTGTATTGCTTGTAAGTGAACAGGCACTAAGGATAGAGAAGACGTTTTTATGAATGATGCGACCAATTTAATTGCCAATGAGGCTAAATCGATTGTGCAGGCGCATTTAGATCGTTTAGGCGAGCCTAAAGATATTCATTTGAGTGATGAGGTCAAACAGGAAAAATTTGCGCAAATTCTTGCAGAACTCAAAAAACGCGATGCTGTCCTTGTCGCACATTACTATTGCGATCCTGAAGTTCAAGAGTTGGCTGAACTGTCGGGTGGTTGTGTTTCAGACTCATTAGAAATGGCGCGTTTTGGCCGTGATCATGAGGCTTCAACCTTGGTGGTTGCTGGTGTGAAATTTATGGGGGAGACCTCAAAAATTCTTTCTCCAGAAAAAACGGTGCTTATGCCAACTTTAGAAGCCACCTGTTCTTTAGATTTGGGTTGTCCTGTAGAGGAGTTCACAGCATTCTGTGATGCACATCCTGATTATACTGTTGTCGTTTATGCCAATACTTCTGCTGCGGTTAAAGCACGCGCGGATTGGGTGGTTACTTCAAGCTGTGCGGTTGAAATTATTGAACATCTAGATAGCTTGGGTGAAAAGATTATTTGGGCGCCAGATCAACATCTGGGGCGCTATATTCAAAAGAAAACGGGTGCGGACATGTTGCTTTGGGACGGTGCTTGCATTGTGCATGAGGAATTCCGTGCGCGTGGCATTGCCAATATGAAAGCATTGTATCCAGATGCAGCAGTATTGGTGCACCCAGAGTCGCCAGAGTCGGTGGTCGATGTTGCAGATGCTGTCGGTAGTACCTCTCAATTGATTAAAGCCGCACAGACTTTACCAAATGAGCGTTTAATCGTGGCAACGGATCGTGGCATCTTCTATAAAATGCAACAAGCGGTGCCGCA
Source organism: Acinetobacter sp. ANC 4654 (assembly GCF_002135425.1). Taxonomy (NCBI): domain Bacteria; kingdom Pseudomonadati; phylum Pseudomonadota; class Gammaproteobacteria; order Moraxellales; family Moraxellaceae; genus Acinetobacter; species Acinetobacter sp. ANC 4654. The sequence goes on along the minus strand of NZ_NEGL01000008.1, from coordinate 3,350 downwards.
TAAGATTTTGATTGAAGCACCAACAGCAGGTGAGGGGGCAACTTGTCGCTCTTGTGCACATTGTCCTTGGATGGCAATGAATGAATTGGATGGGATTTTAGCGGTTTTACAAAACTCTGATCAAGAAATACACGTTGACCCTGTACTGGCAGCACGGGCTAAATTGCCGCTAGATCGCATGTTGAACTTCAGTGCCAGTTTAAAACGCTAATATTTGTATATAAAATGTCTAACATGCTTGATAAATATACATTTGAAGCGATTTTTTGATTTTTTTTGAATATAGGTGTTGACGTTATTAAGCGTCACGCCTAGAATGCACACCGTACCGCACGATGTGTAGTACGAAGCTAAGATGAATCGGAGCATGGCGCAGCTTGGTAGCGCACCTGGTTTGGGACCAGGGGGTCGTAGGTTCGAATCCTACTGCTCCGACCAATTCTTCAAGGCGAAGGTTTAATGATATTTTGGTATCATAGGTCATGCGCCTGTAGCTCAGTAGGATAGAGCATCCGCCTTCTAAGCGGATGGTCACAGGTTCGAATCCTGTCAGGCGCACCATTTGGTAGCTTGATATTTTAGAATCTAAAATGTTGTAACGGTGGATGTAGCTCAGTTGGTAGAGCCCCGGATTGTGATTCCGGTTGTCGTGGGTTCGAGCCCCATCATTCACCCCAATTCGGAGCATGGCGCAGCTTGGTAGCGCACCTGGTTTGGGACCAGGGGGTCGTAGGTTCGAATCCTACTGCTCCGACCATCTTTAAAAAGATGATATAAATAATCCGCTTAAATGCGGTTTTTTTATGCCTAAAATTTGTGGAATTTAATGTGAAAAAATAAAACCCTCTTGAATGGGAGGGTTTTTATATTAAAAAAATAATTACGGAATAATAATGATATTCACACGACGGTTGATTGCTCGATTTTCATTGGAATTGTTTTGCACTAGGGGTTGGCTTGGGCCACGTCCAAACGTTTGAATATTTTGTTGCTTATAGCCAGCTTGAATAAAAACATTGGCAACATTTTGCGCGCGTTTTTCTGAGAGTGTTTGGTTGTAACTTTCATTTCCAATGTCATCGGTATGCCCAATGATTTTTAATTTATCTAAATCATATTTTTGCAATTGTGAAGATAGTCGGTTGAGTGATGCTTTATGTGATTCTTGAATTTCTGTGCTGTCAAAACCAAACAGTAGTTTTTCGGGGAGTGCGAGTGTCCAGCCTTCATTTGTTAGTGAAAATCCCTCTTTTTTTAACATATGTACTTGTTTGTAGTTGAGCTGACCGAGATTCATACATGCTGTTAAAAAAGTACAGAATAAAATAGTGAAAGTTGTCTTGATTATTTTGACATGCATCTGCTTGGGCCTATGTGTTATTTAGGTTGGGGGAGATAAACCAGTGGTGCGGTAACGTTTTTGCGCGATACATTGCACTGTCGGCTTGAGTAATGAGTTCTTCTGGGGATGTTGCATTTTTTGCAAAAGCAATCCCAATACTGAAGCTGAAATGAATTTCAGATTTTTCGAAAATAAGCGGTGCTTTACTGCAACTTAACAAATGTTCACAAATGCTGGCTAATTGTTGCGGTTGTTGAATATTGTGGACAATAATCGCAAATTCATCTCCGCCAAGGCGAGTAATAAAATCATTTTGACGTGAGTTGGATTTTAATCGCTTTGCCATTTCTTGCAGTACCGCATCACCCGCTAAATGGCCATATTGGTCATTAATGTCTTTAAAGTTATTGTTATCAATAAAAAATAAAGCAATATGTTCTCGGTGTTTAGAGTCGAATAAATTGAATAAAGTTTGGTAAAAATAATGTCGGTTGGGAAGTTGGGTGAGTTCATCGTGATGTGCTTGATGGCTGAGTTTAATATTTTCAGTTTGCAACTGTTGGCTTGATGTGTGGATTTTTTCTAACAACTCATTGAAAGCAATATTAAGCTCTTGAAATTCTTGTATATCTGAATCTGCTAAGCGTAATTGATAGTTTTTTTCTTCACTAATCATCTGTGCTGTTTCGACAATTGGCTGTAGTGACTTCATAAGGTGTTGATAGAGGGTGCTGACAGACCAGAAAAGAACAGCAAGCATCATGAGAAAGCCTAATGCTAAACCCAATAGTAGTTTGTAAAAGAAACTCACTAAAGCGGATGAATTGCCATAAACAATTAATTTTCCATAATTTTCTTGGTCATGTTGAATGTTAATGGTTGCAGGTTGATTAAAGAAAAGGTGATCTAAAATGACCTGACTTGAGAAGGTTGGGTTTTCAGTATGTTTGATCTGCGCAAGTGAATTATTTTGATTGTCTAAAACTTGAATCGAGCGAATGGGATATTGTTCTGAATATTCTGCAAGGATTTGTGCAATTGTAATTTGGTCTTTAAAAACAACAGCGGGTTGAATCCGTTCACCCAGAGCTTCCGATAAAATATGTAAATTGCGATTGGCGTAAGTTTCCATTGTGTAGGTGGAAATGACTGCAAAGATGATAGTGCAAATTGTAAAAGTAAGAATAAAGATAGCGAGTTGTGAGCGTTTAAATAGCTGCTGTAGCGAGGTAATGCTGTTTATTCTTTTCATTATTGCTGCTCACTTGGCTTTGCTAAAAGTAAAACGCGCGGATCAATATGAACTTTAGATTGACTTAAACTTTCTAAATTGATTTTAAAGCTTAAATGCTTATTTTTTTTATAAAGGCAAAAAGCACTTCCTATCTCGCAATTGAGATTATTTGTACTAATAGATAGTGCGGGATAGCGCACAGCTGTATTGAGAAGATGTTGTTCTTCTTGGGCTGTGAGTGAGGAAAAGATGATTGCTTGGCAAGAGGTGCTTGCCAATTCATTGGTGTTGATTGAGTAAATTTGATATTGCAGATTGTTTTGTTGGTTGTGGATTTTAAATTGAGTGGCAAGTGCTTCATTACTAATGATGCAAATATTAGATGGGTTACTTAATCTTGAATAACTTAAAATTGAAAAAGTTGTTGTAGCAATACCGTTATTTTGATGAGGAGCTGCATAGCTTGGGCTTATGTATGACAATGCTAGTAAAAATAGGATAATTTTTTGTTTTAGTGAAGGCATTTTGAAGGGGTTTTAAGGTGGAATATGTGGTAAGAATGAGTTTAACTAAAAAAAGAGTATAAAAATAGTGATAAAAATGGACATTAAGTAATCAAAAAAAGCTTTTTTGTAGAATAAACACCCATCCGATAGAGAAAGATTGAAAAAGGGGTTGCGCAGGAATTTTTTTCCCCTATAATGCGTATCCATCGGCGGTGATGTTAAATAAAACCTCTGATAAATCAATAAGTTGGTTGGATTGTTAAGATTT
>NZ_NEGL01000007.1:0-239016 GCF_002135425.1 Acinetobacter sp. ANC 4654 | reverse complement strand
GTTTTGTACCCACCAATGTTCCTGCTTTGGCTTTATTGTACCAATTTGAAAGGGTTTGCATTGAAATGCCAAGTTGTCTTGCTGTTTCTGAGACATTACCATTATTGGACTCAATAGTTTTGATCGCTTCAGCCTTAAATTCAGCTGTATAATTTTTTTGCTTTTTGCTCATGGTAAACTCCTAATGAGTATCTATAGTTTACCAAGTTAAAGCCTACGTTTTTTTCAGCACACATCACCACGTCAATGAGCAGTTATAAAGTAGTAAAAAATGCAGTAAGATTCTCTCTTACTGCATTTTTTTGTTTAGAGGTTTTAGTTTTCCATCTTTATTTATGCGCTTACCTACTATAAAAAATGGAACTTACACAAACAATTTACAAGCTCGCTAGTTTTTATTTAAATAAAAAGACCGATTCTAGTGTAATCACTAGAATCGGTCTTTTTTCAACGCTAATAGATCTGTTTCAACGCTTAATATTTCCAGAACATGTCCTGAATTTGCTTAGCATCATTGGTTTTGGTTAGTGCTAAAGCAGCCAAAATTCGGGCTTTTTGTGGGTTTAAATCATGTGCAGCAATCCAACCATATTTATCATCAGGCTGTTCGGCATTCCGAATGATAAAACCTTGTGCTACACGTGATGAACGGACAATTTGAATACCTTGCTCATCGTGCAGTTTTCTTACTTCTGGCACCAGATAATTCGCCATAGAACCATTGCCAGTTCCTGCATGAATAATCGCTTTTACACCAGCTTTGGCAAATGCTTGGTATGCATCAGGGATCATAGAATCTGAACCATAGACAATTTGAACGCTAGGTAACGCATCACCCTGAATTTTCTCAATATAAAACTCGGAATTATTGGTATGCTTTTTCACTGAACTTCTGAACCAATACGGCTTACCTTCAACTAAAGTACCCAAAGCTCCCCATTGGCTCACAAAAGCATTGGTATGAATATTAATGCCTTTGGTCACATCTCGTGCGGCAAAAATCGAATCATTCATTAAGACCATTACACCTTTGTTTTTAGCTTCATCCGAAGAAGCCAAAGCAACAGCGCTATATAGGTTTAATGGACCATCTGCCGACATTGCAGTCGAAGGTCGCATAGAGCCAACCAGTACAATCGGTTTATCAGTATGTACCACTAAATTTAGGAAAAAAGCTGTTTCTTCCATGGTATCCGTACCATGGGTAATGACTACACCATTCACAGACGGTTTCTTTACTAAATCATTGACTTGACGCGCTAAAGATAACAATTCTTTATCAGTAATATTTTCAGATGCAACTTGCAGTGCCTGTATTCCTGTCACATTCGCCAGATCATTTACTTGTGGTACCGCTTTGATCAGTGCATCAACTGGAACTTTAGCCGCGCTATAAGTTGCACTATTGGTTGAACTTGCACCTGCACCTGCAATCGTTCCGCCGGTAGCAACCACTACGACATTATTTTTTGCGTAAAGTGACATGGATGATGCCAAAAGGGTGAGTGCCAAACCGCATGATTGGAGAGTTTTACTTATCATTAACCAGATCCTAGTTCTTAAATTCCATTAACAACAATGTTTGATTTGTGCAAACATTGACAATATTTAAGTTCCTTTAATGAATACTGTCATTGGCATTTTGTATATTTTCTTAATAATCTCCATGCAAATTTTGCATAGAGAAATAGATTTTTGCATTTTTAATTCTGATCAATTTTCGATAGATTCTGCCAACACCCCTAAGTTAAATGGATATTTGGCTTGGATGAAACAAAATCAAAACATTTTATAAAACAATAAGATGTTTTTATCGATTTTAGGGTATTAAAAGGAAGTTTTTATGGATCAGAAAAAACTATTAAAATTTATTCTAGTTGCTATGGTTTCTGGAATACTAATTGGTTGGCTTTTTCATAGTAATTTGAGTACTACTCAAGCTGAAAATATCGCATCATATTTTAAAATTCTTACAGATATATTCTTAAGATTAATTAAAATGATTATTGCCCCATTGGTCTTTGCAACAATTGTTTCAGGGCTAATCTCAATGGGTAAATCATCATCATTGGGCTCGATTACGCTTAAAGCCATGAGCTGGTTTATTGGTGCATCTCTCATCTCTTTGCTTTTAGGCATGGGCATGGCAAACTTATTACAACCTGGTGCAGGAATGAATCTTCCAATTCCTACAGCACCTGTTGATGTAGGTATCAGTGCAACCAGTTTAAATATACAAGCCTTTATTACGCATATTTTTCCAAAAAGCTTCGCCGAGGCGATGGCGAATAACGAAATCTTACAGATTCTAATATTCTCTATTTTCTTTGGTTCAGCCTTAGCCTATGTGCATCATCAACAAGATGAAGGTACGGTCATTGCGAAAATTATTGATGAATTGTGCCGTGTCATGTTCCGTATTACTGATTACGTTATGATGTTTTCTCCTATTGCTGTTTTCTCGGCAATCGCTTCTGCAATAACCTTAAAAGGGCCACAAATCATTATCGACTATAGTGTTTTTATAGGCGAATTTTATGCCAGTCTTTTCATTCTCTGGGCTGTGATTATTAGCGTTGGCTATATCTTCCTGAAAAAAGATGTATTCCGTTTGCTTAAGACCGTTCGTGAACCTGCGGTATTAGGTTTTGCAACAGCAAGTAGTGAATCTGCTTATCCAAAATTAATGGTAGCATTGGAAAAATTTGGTGTACCAAAGCGTATTATCAGCTTTGTACTGCCATTAGGCTACTCATTTAACCTCGATGGTTCAATGATTTACATGTCTTTTGCAGTGTTATTTATTGCTCAAGCCTATAACATTGATTTAAGTATCTCACAACAAATCGTGATGTTGCTTACACTGATGATCACGAGTAAGGGTATTGCAGGCGTTTCTCGTGCATCGTTGGTGGTGATTGCTGCAACATTAGCGATGTTTAAACTTCCAGAAGCGGGTATTTTGCTGATTCTTGCAGTAGATCACTTCTTAGACATGGGACGTACAGCAACGAATATTATTGGTAATAGTGTTGCAACGGCTGTCATTGCTAAAACTGAAGGTCATAAAGCAGAGGAAAGCGAGATCGTTTTGGTTCAACCGCTTACTCCAACTGAACAGAATAATTCTATCTAAACATTAAACTCTCCCAGTTAGATAAAAAAACACCACATAAAGTGGTGTTTTTTTAGTTGAGACGATTAAAATCAGACCGTTGCAAAGTTCTTTATGCTAATTATAAAACGATAGTTTTAATGTAATAATGAGGATGAACCAAAAAATAAGCGTTTTTAAAATTCGTTATGACCTCTGTACAGGAGCATCGAAAATAAGGCATGTGGTTTCGCATACGCATATAACTTTCCATCAGGGCCTACTATTCGTCCTTTAGCAGTCGCTGTTTGGCATCCGACATGGACGATTTTCCTTCTGCTCGTACAAGAGGTGTTGCATCTGTCAGTGCCCGTACCATATTCACTTTGAGTTCGAGAGTGGTATAAGCCTTCCCCGCAGGGAGTGTGGTATGAATAGCGCAAGCAACAGCAGAATCAAGTAAAGTACAAAACCAGCCCCCATGTACACTCCCTAATGGATTGTAATGTTTGCGTTGAGGTTGGCCTTGAAAGACTGCAATGCCATACTCCATATGCACAGGAATATAGTCGAGCGTTTCTCCGATTGGAGGTGAGGGTAGCTCACCAGAAAAAATAGCCTCAAAAACCTCTAATCCTGAGCGTTTTGTCAACTCAGCTAAATGTACAGCATCAGGTGTACCTAAGCGCAGACGAATTTCTTGTTCAGTCTCTTCCCATTGCTTGATAACATCCGTTATTTCCATGTTTAAGACTATTTTTAATCACTTAAATTTGAGTTTGTCTGAGAATGTTAACTATTTGTGATCTAAGCAATAATGATTTGATGCTTTACACCACTGCTTAATATGGGTATTCGGTTTTGATCTGGAGTTGTAATTCGACTAACAGAATCTAACAGTTGGATTTGATCAGGTGACAATACAACATCGATGGCATGTAAATTACTTTCTGCTTGCTGTAAAGATTTTGGTCCGATAATAGGAATGGTTCCATGTGTACCTGCCCAAGCAATCGCCACCTGATCAGCAGATACATTTAATTCACCAGCAATTAAAAGCACTGCATCTAAAATTGCTGTACGTTGAATCGAGTTTTCTTGCTGAAAAACCTTACCGCCAAAACCCGCTTCACGTCCTTTTTCACCCTGACGATATTTACCTGTGAGCATCCCACCACCTAAAGGTGACCATGTCACCATCCCTAATCCTAGTGCTTGAGAAGCGGGAATTAAATCTGCTTCAGGTTCACGATAGACCAAACTATGCTGAAATTGTGCCGCTGCAATTGGGACTGTATTTTTCAGTTCCGCAATAGTTGCTGCGCGAGATAGCCGCCATGCTGGAAAGTTGGATAGTCCTGCATAGAGAATTTTTCCCGCGCGTGACAAATCTTCTAGTCCTCTTAGAATTTCTTCACTAGGAGTAACATCATCAGGGTGGTGTACCCAGTACAGATCGATATAATCCGTTTTCAATCTGCGTAAACTTTGCTCGACCGAATAGAGCATAGCTTTGCGACTATTTCCTTTATTTAATTGATTTGCATCAGGTGAAGCACCATCAGAAAATTTGGTGGCTAAGACAATCTCATCACGAATTTTTTGTAATAAGTCACCCAGAATTTGCTCAGATTGTCCAAATTGATAGACATCGGCTGTATCTATGAAATTGCCACCTGCATTCAGATATTTATCCAGTATTAATTTAGCTTCTTCAGGTGAGGCACCATAACCCCAGCCTGTGCCGAAGTTGCCAGTACCTAAAGCAATTTGTGAAACCTTTAAACCTGTTTGACCAAACAATTGATAATTCATATTTATCTCCGATCTTATTCAGAAACCTTTAAGACGATTTTACCTTTTGCTCGTCCAGTATTTACATATTGGAAAGCATCTTTAATCTCACTAAATTCATAAGTCTTATCGACGACTGGATTTATTTTCCCAGACTCGACTAATTTCGAAATTTCAGATAACTGTTGACCATTTGGCTGCATAAACAAAAATGCGTAGGTGATACCTCTTTTTTTGGCTTTATTGCGAATTGACCAACTTAAAAGCGGAATAATATATTTCAATAACCAGTTGGCTTTGATTGCCTCGGCAAAAGCACGGTCAGGTGGACCAGAAATACTAATAATACGACCACCACGTTTAAGAACATTTAGTGACTTTTCTAAAGTTTTTCCACCTTGTGTATCTAAAACTACGTCATAGTCTTTAAGTTCTTGCTCAAAATCCATAGTTTTGTAGTCAATAACAATGTCTGCACCTAATGCTTTGACCCAAGGAATATTTTTCTCACTTGTCGTGGTTGCAACAGTTGCGCCTAAATGTTTGGCAAGCTGAATCGCAATTGACCCGACACCACCAGAACCAGCATAAATCAGTACTTTTTGACCTGCTTTAACTTTCGCAATTTCGACCAAGGCTTGCCATGCAGTCAACGAAACAAGAGGCAGAGAAGCCGCAAGTTCCATAGAAATATTTTGCGGTTTAAGCGCCAGTGAAGACTCTTGAATGACCGTATATTCGGCAAAAGCACTATTGTTATCTGTCTTGGCATACACTTCATCACCAATTTTGAACTGAGTAACATTTGCTCCAACTTGAACCACTGTACCTGCAAAATCATTGCCTAAAATAAAAGGAAATTGAACGGGCAGAATTGCTTTAAATTCACCTTCCAAAACTCTTAAGTCGAGTGGGTTAACACTTGCTGCATGAACTTTAATGAGTACATCATTTTCTGTTAAAACTGGCGTGGATTGTTCGCCCAGTTGTACATCATTGATATTGCCGTAACGGTTAATGTAGGCTGCTTTCATATTAGGACCTCTATTTTTTGAATTTTGTTTTAACGTTTTATAAGTATCATTAAACTTTCAAGCTGCGTTGAATTAAGGTGTCAAAGACTTTTACAGGAGCAAAGCATCGAAGGGCTTTTAAGTGTCTTGCTGCCTTGCCTGAGGTATAGCGGGGTAATATGTTTTGACTATTGATGACTGTTAAAATGGTCTTAGCAACAACACTTGGATCATCTGACTTATTAATTGATTTTATCATTTGTTGATGTAGCTTCTCACGAATGTGGTCATACGCTGAAACTTTTGCATCTGCTTCAAGTAAGTTTATTCCTAATGAGGTTTTGGTGTAAGCCGGTTCAATCAATGAAACGCGAATGCCTTGAGACCTTAACTCGTGATCTAAAGACTCTGAATAACCCTCAAGTGCATGTTTTGAAGCAGAATAAAGCGCCCCAAACGGTGTTGGTAAAAGCCCTAAAATTGAACTGATATTTAGAATAAGTCCAGATTTCTGTTCACGCATCACAGGAAGTACCGCACGGATCATTCGGACAGCACCAAAAAAATTGGTATCAAAAATAGCTTGAGCTTGTTGCATCGAACTTTCTTCAGCACCAGCAGGTGCAATGGCAAATCCTGCGTTATTGATCAGTACATCAATATGTCCTTCATTTGCTATCACTTTTTCGATGGCTTGAGAAACAGAATCTTCTTGATTTACATCTAATTCAATCAAATGAAACTTATATTTCGATGCTGTATTTGCACATCGACTCGTACCATAAACAATAAAACCTGCTTCCTGTAAAAGCTCTGCGGTTGCTAAACCTATACCAGAAGATGCACCTGTAATCAGAACGACTTTAGCAGTCATACCATGTTCCTTATCTAATAATATGGGGTCACTGCTTGAACAGTTCCTCCTCGTTTTTATTATCATAATCTAAAAATAAAATAGTTACTACTAAAAAGATAGTGACAGGGTGTTTTTTGGCGAGTATAGTACGTATTAAATAAGTACTGACTGTAAATATGTGCTGTTAATCTCAATAGATTGCTCATAAAAAACAGTTAAATCAGTTAAATGAATAGAATATGAGTAACAAAACGAATGAAATTTTTATTAAATACAGTTGCTATGAGTTTGACGGCGATATCTATTTTTAATGCTCCTCTAACTCAGGCTGAGGTTGTGCCATTGGTTTCTTTTAGTGAACCATCAATTCAGGCACATAAAGTGTTATCAAGTGCTGTTAGCAATTCGCAAGCAGGGCAAAACGCTCAACAAGATACGAATTGGAAGAATGTACCGACTCAATTTATTCGTGCAGGTGACGTTAACTTCGCTTACCGAGAATATGGTCAACAGAACGGTGGAACACCTGTCATTTTCTTAAATCATTTAGCGGCTGTTCTAGATAATTGGGACCCACGAATTATTGATGGAATTTCGGCTAAACATCATGTGGTGGTGTTTGATAATCGTGGTGTCGGTGCTTCTACTGGTGAACCCGCCCAGTCGATTGAGCAAATGGCAGACGACGCGATTGCTTTCATTCAAGCAAAAGGCTTTAAGCAAGTTGATTTATTTGGCTTCTCGATGGGCGGCATGATTTCACAAGAGATTGCTTTGAAGCAGCCGAGTCTAGTTCGAAAAATGATTTTGTCGGGAACTGGCCCTGCGGGTGGTACAGGCATTAGTACCGTAGGACGCATTTCAAATTGGGATTTAGTCCGTGGTATGGCGACTCGTCAAGATCCTAAAGTTTATTTATTTTTTACTCGTACAGACAATGGCAAAGCTGCTGCAACAGCATTTGTGCAACGAATTAATGAACGAACTGAAAATCGCGATAAAGAAATCACGATTTCTGCATATCGTGCCCAGCTTAAAGCATTAAAAAAATGGGGAAATAAGAAACCAGCTGATCTTTCTATCATTCAACAACCCGTATTAGTAGCGAACGGTGATCATGACCGAATGGTGCCAACAGTAAATACTTATGATTTGGCAAAATGTTTACCGAATAGCGCACTCATTATCTATCCAGATGCAGGTCATGGTGGAATATTTCAGTTTCATGATGATTTTGTAAAACAATCCCTCACGTTTTTAGCTCAATAAATTTAGATCCAATCAGATATTTAAAAATTAGGACAATCAAGATGACCGCAATTACACACCAAACCGCTGAAACACAATTTATAAAAGTAGATGGATCCAACTTTGCTTACCGTAGATGGGGAAACTCAAATACTGGGCAACCGCCTTTATTTTTTCTGCAACATTTCCGTGGTGGTTTGGATAATTGGGATCCATTCATTACCGATGGATTAGCAGCTGGGCGAGAAGTTATTTTATTCAATGGTCGCGGTGTCGCTTCATCAACTGGTCAGCCACGCACTCGCATTGAAGATATGGCTGATGATGCAGCAGCGGTGATTCGTGCATTGAATTTAAAACAAGTGGATCTACTCGGTTTTTCATTGGGTGGATTTCAGGCACAGGATTTAGTTCGCCGTCATCCCGAGTTGGTCAGAAAATTAATGCTTTTGGGTACAGGACCACGAGGTGGAAAGCCACGTGGTGATGATCCAGATGTACCTGTTTTAGTCTTGAAGCATGCCACCAGTGCTGTACCTTCTGAAGAGGACTTTCTGTTTTTATTCTTTGGCCGATCTGAAGCTGCTATTCAAGCAGGTCGTGAGTTTTGGCAACGTCGACATCAGCGTAAAGATCAGGATCAAGCGAGTTCAGTCGATGTGATGCAGGCTCAGATTGAAGCCAATATGCATTTTTTATCAAAGCTTGATGAACAAGATCCATTTGCACATTTACGTGAGATTAAACAGCCGACTTTTATTCTCAATGGTGTGGATGATGTGATGATTCCGACCATCAATGCCTATCAGATGGCACAGAATATTCCAAATGCACAGCTGTTTATTTATCCCGATGCTGGACATGGCGCACAGTTCCAATATCCAGAACGTTTCGTTAAGCATGCAATACAGTTTTTAGATGAGTAATCGATCAGAATTTCCTAAGTATCTTTATATATTGATGAACTGAGAGCTAAAATAATGAAATTTAAATTATTACTGTGGATGCTGACGAAGCTATTACAACGAGCTGTGAAAAATAATCCAAAATGTGCTGCTTACGTGAAAGATAAAAATGTCACATTTCAAATTCAAACGGCAAGTGGTGAAGGGCGTTATTTTGAAGTCAAAAACGGCAAGATAAAGTCTCATGCTGGACGAACCCAATCCCCAAGTTTTACCTTTATCTTTAAAACAGGTAGTAAGGGTTTTGCAGTGTTATCAGCTAAAGATAGTGTCAATACGTTTCTAACTGCTCTTAGAACAGAAGATCTTGTGATTACTGGAAACTTTGTTGATGTAATGTGGTTTCAAAGTTTAGTGGACTTTATTCAATCTCATTCTAAATCACCTTCAACTGTGTGAGCGAAGCGCATGACTCATTTGCAATTAAAAATGAATCAGCCTTTGACTTTACCGAACGGTGTGGTGATTCTAAATCGTTTGGCTATGCGACGCAGCGTACTCGAATAAAATCATGCGCCACTCGTTGAACCTATCAGCATAAAAAAGCACTCATATTGAGTGCTTTTTTAGCTTTATTCAGTTTTTTGGTGAATAGTTCGAGTGCCAATTTCGGCTCCCGTCACTTGATCAATCACGATAGGTTTAATTTCAGTCCCTTGCTCAGCATCAAGGAATATAGGCATTTTTTCAGGATTTTCAAACGGTTTATGCTTACGTCCCCAAGCTCCAATCACAAACAGAACTGGTAGAAAATCTTGACCAGCTTGAGTGAGTACATATTCTTCACGTGGAGGATGTTCTGAATATTGTCTTTTTTCAAGTAACCCTTCATCGACTAAAACAGATAAGCGTTTAGTTAGCATTGTGGGAGCAATGCCTAAGCTTTTACGAAATTGATCAAAACGTGTAAAACCAGCATGGGCATCACGCAAAATTAGCATACTCCAAGCATCACCAAGTACGGACAGGCTTCTTGCAATTGGACAGATTTCAAGGCTGGTATTTTTGCTCATAAGAATTAATAAATTTAAAAGTAACTACTAAATTGATAGTATCATATTTTGATATTCTAAACTATTATTTAGAGGTGAATTGAAGCAAGCAATAAAACTATCTGTATTAACCCCCCAATTAAAACGGACAGAAAAGAATGATAATTTAATTACAACTTCTTTGGATAACTTTGGGAGTTGTAGTTAAGTTGTATTTTTTATTTTCTGGAAAAAATAATACTTTAACCATTAAGTAATATTCTTAGACAAAGTTTTTTAAGAGATTGACAAAACTTACAATAATTAATTAGGGGATAATAGTGCGTATCGAAAAAGTTAGAGTAGAAGGATATAGGTTTATTGAAGATATTGAGATTGTATTAGAAAAAATTCGACTTTTAAATCCTATTATTTTTAGGGGGGATTACCATGTAATTGGAAAATTACTCAGTGAATTGTTTAAAACAGTGGCTACACCAACGGCTACAGAGGCTGATCAAGAGTTAGCGGCGAAGTTAAAGGAGCATGCATGACTTTGAACTCTTCAAAAGAAATCTACACTTAATTCCTAAAGATGCCTTTGTCTTGGCAGATAAAGGTTACCAAGGAATCTATGATATTTACGCAAACAGTTTAATTCGGCTTAAGGCAAAAAAGGGTGTAAATTAGATCCAATTTTGAAAAAATATAACCGTGAAATCAATAAAAGAAGAATAGGCGTAGAGCATGTGTTTGGTGTACTCAAGACCTTTAAAATACTTGCAGAACGATACCGAAATAGAGAAAAAAGGCTTGGTTTAAAATTCAATTTGATCGCTGGAATTTACAACATAGAACTGTCTAAAAAATAAAACCAACAAAAATATTTTTTTACATCAAGCTGGTTTGTTATGATCAGTAATTAATAGGTCTTTATTTATTTTAAATATATAACAGCATATGAAAAAGATTTTAATTCATAGTTCAAGTTTAGATCAGCCTACGCTATCTACATATACGCATTTGTCACAGAATGCCGAATCGACTTTGGAGTCCACACTTCAGGTTATGAACGAACTTGTGCGCTGGATGGTAAAATCTGGCATTGGCTATGTGGAGTTTTCTGCTGCTTTGCGTTCATTGTTTTATAATGAAGCAATTAAGGAACTTGAGTATTTAAATCAGAAAAAAACAGATTCATCGGTAAGTTTGCTGTCAGGATTAAACAGACGTGATGTAAGCGCTTTACGTGTAGAAAATGGTGGTGATCATCAGATTATTCCTGCTACTTATATGGATGTTTTATCAAGCAGTGTCCCTGCGCGTGTTGTTGCTTTATGGATACATCAAGATTTAAGCAATATTCTGCCGATTTCGGGAGAAGAAAACAGTTTTGAATATTTAGTTAAACAAATATCCACAGAAAAGCATCCCCGTTCAATTTTACTGGAATTAAAACGTATTGGTGTCATTGTAGAAGATGGTGAAAATGTCATATTACAAACCAACAGTTTTACACCTTCACCTGAAATGGATGAAATTAAACAGTTATTCACTGCGCATATTGTGAGCCATTTAGCAGCGGGAATTCATAATATTATTGAAAAAGATAATAAATTTTTAGAGCAAGCGCTTTTTGCCAATGAGTTAACCTCTGCATCGGTAGAACAATTGAAAAAGACCAGCATGAAATTATGGAATGAAATGTCAAAACAGGTTTTGGCTGAAGCGCTGGAATACTGCAAACAGGACGAAGGTCGTAAAGATGCGGTATTTAATTTTAGATTAGGGGTATTTCAGCATGATATACAGGAAAATAAATAAATACTTTATGAGGGTTGCACGATTATTGGGTCTTGATGAAAAAGATGCTTAACCTAAGAATAATAACAATATTATTTCCCATAAAAAGATTATTTGATAAAATGTCGAAAATGAACATTTCTTAATTTAATCTTATTTCTTTACTTCTACTAGTAAGTATCCCCATTCAGGTGAGATCAATGTTTGATAACCGTGCCTATGCTTTTATTTTTTGCATATTGTTTTTAACTGGATGTGGGGAAAATTTTACAGTTGGTGGCGTCAGTCTAGGGGGGTCTGGTACAGGTCTAGGAATTCCTGATAGTGGTCCGAAGGATGGTGTTGAAGATCCAAATGGTTGGGAATTTTATTTGAGCAATTCAATGATTAAGTTACAAGAATTCCCAACAGATCCAGATTGTGCAGGGGTGAGTCGTACGATTCAGTTTGAAAATACAAATACAGGAAAACTCATTCCTGAAGGTACTGATGTTATTTTTGCTGCAACTTCTACGATAAAACCAAATAATGCGGCTGTAAAAATTATTGTCCGTAATCTAACAGATAAACCAATTTTAGAGCATCTTCCTGCATGTACAGCGCCAATAAAATTGTTAGATCAAGATGGAAATGTGGTGGTTGGTCAAGGTGCAAATTTCAATTGTTCAGATAATGAAAGTGTTCATCTTTATGCCGCTGGGGAATGTAGAATTTTCCGTTATGAATTCAGTTTGCCGCAAAAAATTTCGACTTGGACGTTAAATTACAATACTCGATATACGGGTGTTGATAATGTTGAAATTAATCAATGCCCTTCTTTATCATTTGATATGAATGTTGACGAAAGGAAGAGTAATGGCATGATGGGTGAGGCACCTGTAATTATTTTTCCAGGTATGAGTAATCCTTCACCTTGTGATTCAATATTACCTTAATAAATTTTTAGAAAATTGATTTTGAAGACCTCTTTAAGGGGTCTTTTTTTTTGCCTGAAATTAAAAAAAATATGGCAGGTCACGAAGGAATAAGTTTTTTAAACGGAGTATGAAATATTTTGTTACTCATGTAAATGTGCAAATTGAACATTTATCTAATTTAAATGTTCAATTTGCACATTTATTTAGCCATAATAAAAAACAATAAGTCACGCTCTTTTATTGTTAAAGAGAAATACATCACTAAAAGGTATTGGAATGAATAAAATTTATAAAATTGTTTGGAATGCTTCTCTTGGGGCGTGGGTTGCTGTTTCTGAAATTGCAAAAGGTAAAACAAAAACAAACAGTGGTACTGTTGGTGATGTTGCAAGCAATCAAAAAAATGAAATAACATTAGAAAAAGCATTTAATTACAAAGCGCTGTTTGTAGCTGTATTTACTGTACTTGTGCCAGCTTTTAGCTTTGCTGCTGTAGGAAATAATTCAATAGATACACGTCTTTGTGCAGCAACAGCCGGATATAGTACTGGGGATATTGCAGTTGGATGTGGAAGTGACTCGAGCGGAACGAACTCGATTGCAATTGGTGGAAACGCGACGACTAAAGTGGCTACTGGTAGCACTCAAGGTGGTCAGAGTATTGCAATCGGTTATGATGCTCAAACTAAAGGTGATCAATCTGTTGGTGTAGGTGCGAATGTTAGGGCTTCTGGTAACTCATCTATTGCTATCGGTGGAGATGATTTAAATAAAGTTGCAGGGACAAGTAACAATACGGCTGCAGCTCAGACCTATAAAAGCTTAACTGGCGATAATTTAATTCGTGCTTATGATGGTGGTACAGGTGAGTCTAGTCAATATTTTGGAACTAGCTCGGCAGGGGATGGTTCTGTTGCAATTGGTGTTCAAGCTTCTGCTAAAGGCAGTCTAGCAACATCATTTGGTACACGTACTAAAGCCGATGGTGTGGCTTCAACAGCATTAGGGGTTGGTGCAACGTCAGATAAAGATGGTAGTGTGGCTTTAGGCGCTGGCAGTAAAACGGATGGTTCTGCAACAAAAGTACAAAGTGCCACTGTGAATGGTTTAGGTTTTACTGGATTTGTTGGCACAAGTGGCTTTGCTGGAACAGCATCTGATGCTGGTCGACAAGTTTCTGTTGGTAATATTGGTAATGAGCGCCAAATTAAAAACCTTGCGCCAGGTGCAATTTCGGCAATTTCGACCGATGCAATTAATGGCAGTCAAATTTATGCTGTAACCAATACTTTAATTGGTCAAATACAAACGACTAAATTTGCATCGCCTGTAGTTTATACGGATACTACTGGGAATAAACTCACTAAAGCAAGTGATGGAAAATGGTATCTTTCAACGGCTGTTGATGCTGGTGGTAATAAAATAGGTTCGCCAACAGAAGTTTTGGTAGCAAACGTTGCTACAAGATTACAAGATGCGAATGGTTCAACAACAACACCAATTAAGCTAACAAATGTGGCTGATGGTACAGTTGCTGCTAACTCAAAAGATGCTGTAAACGGTGGGCAATTAAAATCCGTTAGTGATGCACAAACTGCAACAGATGCATCAGCAGTGAAGTACGACAGTGCAGCGACGAAAGACAAAGTGACTTTAGGCGGAGCAACAGGCACAACCATCAGTAATGTTAAAGCAGGTGCAATCAACGCAGGCTCAACAGATGCAGTGAATGGCAGCCAACTCTATGCAACCAACCAAAACATTGCACAAAATACAGCCAATATCAGCACACTCAACACCACAGTGAGCAACCAGGGTACACAAATTACAGCTAATACCACAGACATTAGTACCTTAAAAGGCGGTTTCACCCTACAAACCAATGGTACAAATGCAGGTGCAATCAAAGCAGGTGATACCGTTGATATTGGTGTAGCAGACCCAGTCGATACTAACCTGACAGCAACGAAAATAGGTAAAAATATTGCATTTGCCTTAAATAAAGACCTGAACCTGACCAGTGTTATGACAGGCAATACCGTGATTAACAATGCAGGGCTTACTGCGGATAAAGTGACGGTAGGCAATGTTGTTATCGACAAGTCGACCAATAAAATCACAGGCATCGAAGCAGGTACCAACAGCAAAGATGCGGTGAACAAAGGTCAATTAGATACTTTGGCAGCCCAACAAACGGCAACAGATAGTGCGGCAGTGAAGTACGACAATGCGGCGACGAAAGACAAAGTGAGTTTAGGCGGGGCAACAGGCACAACCATCACTAATGTCAAAGCGGGTTCCTTAAATGCAACCTCAACAGATGCAGTGAATGGCAGCCAACTCTATGCAACCAACCAAAACGTTGCACAAAATACAGCCAATATCAGCACACTCAACACCATAGTGAGCAACCAAGGTACACAGATTACAGCTAATACCACAGACATTAGTACCTTAAAAGGTGGTTTCACCTTACAAACCAATGGTACAAATGCTGGCGCGATTAAAGCAGGCGATACCGTTGATATTGGTGTATCAGATCCTACTGATAGCAATCTTATAGCAACGAAGATAGGTAAAAATATTGCATTTGCCTTAAACAAAGACCTGAACCTGACCAGTGTTACTACAGGTAATACAGTCATTAACAATGCAGGGCTTACTGCGGATAAAGTGACGGTAGGCAATGTTGTTATCGACAAAACGACCAATAAAATCACAGGCATCGAAGCAGGTACCAACAGCAAAGATGCGGTGAACAAAGGTCAATTAGATACTTTGGCAGCCCAACAAACGGCAACAGATAGTGCGGCAGTGAAGTACGATAATGCAGCGACGAAAGACAAAGTGACTTTAGGTGGAGCAACAGGTACCACGATCACTAATGTCAAAGCGGGTTCCTTAAATGCAACCTCAACAGATGCAGTGAATGGCAGCCAACTCTATGCAGTCTCGAACAGTGTTAAGAATGCAATTGGCGGCAATACCAGCATAAATGCAGTAACAGGTGCCATCACCACCACCAACATTGGTGGAACAGGTGCGAACACGATTGATGGTGCAATTAACAATGTCAGCAATACAGCAAAAGCGGCTAAGACTGAAGTTAAAGAAGGCGACAATATTAAAGTCACTTCAGTGGCTGGAGTAGATGGTCAAAGCATTTACACCGTAGCGACAGCGAAAGATGTAAGCTTCGACAAAGTAATGGTGGGCAGTATTGTGCTGAACAAAGCCAATAACGACATTACTGGTTTGAGCAATAAGAGCTTATTGGCAGCGGACTTTGCGACACAAGGTCGCGCAGCGACTGAAGAACAGCTAAAAACCGTCAGTGATGCGCAAGGTAAGACAGACAAGTATGCGGTTAAATACGATGACAAAGCTGGTGTGCCAAACAAAGACAGCGTGACCTTTTCAGGTACAATTTCAAGCAGCGTAAAAGATTCAATCACAGGCAGGATCAACACCACCGGTGGTACGAGTCTAAGCAATGTAGCCAGTGCAGGTGATTACATCGATATTGCTAACGCAAGCAAAGGTGTAAACGCAGGTGACTTAAACAATGCTGTAATTGATGCAAAAACAGCAGTTACAAACACGGGTATCAAGTTCGGTAATGGTACAACTGCCAACCAATACAAGTTGGGTGAGACCATTCATGTTAAAGGTTCAACAGATGGCAGCATCACCAGTACAACTACAGCAGATGGTGTACAACTAAGCTTAGGCAATACAGTTAAAGTCGGCAGTGGTGCAACTCAGATTACCGTTGATGGCAGCACAGGTGAAATTAGTGGCTTAAGCAACAAGACATGGAATGCTTCAAGCATAACCAGTGGTCAAGCAGCGACAGAAGACCAGTTGAAACTTGTGAGTGATGCACAAACGGCAACAGATAGTGCGGCAGTGAAGTACGACAATGCGGCGACGAAAGACAAAGTGAGTTTAGGTGGGGCAACAGGCACAACCATCACTAATGTCAAAGCGGGTTCCTTAAATGCAACCTCAACAGATGCAGTGAATGGCAGCCAACTCTATGCAACCAACCAAAACGTTGCACAAAATACAGCCAATATCAGCACACTCAACACCACAGTGAGCAACCAAGGTACACAGATTACAGCTAATACCACAGACATTAGTACCTTAAAAGGTGGTTTCACCTTACAAACCAATGGTACGAATGCTGGCGCGATCAAAGCAGGTGACACTGTTGATATTGGTGTCGCAGATCCAGTGGATATTAACCTGACAGCCACCAAGACAGGAAATAAAGTTGCATTTGCATTAAACAAAGATTTGAACTTGAACAGTATTACGGCAAACCAGTTAGCTGTAGGTAATATCACAATTGATAAAGCAACCAATACGATTACTGGATTAAGTAATCATGATTTGAAAGCTGCTGATTTTGCAACGAAAGGTAGAGCTGCGACTGAAGAACAATTGAAGCAAGTGATTTCGAGCAACATCACCGAAGTTGTCGATGCTAGTGGAAATAAAGTCAATATTATTGATCAGGTTGTAAACACTAAGCTCGATAATACCAATCAAGATTCATTATTCTTAACGTATAACAAGCAAGGACAA
This sequence comes from Acinetobacter sp. ANC 4654, assembly GCF_002135425.1. Taxonomy (NCBI): domain Bacteria; kingdom Pseudomonadati; phylum Pseudomonadota; class Gammaproteobacteria; order Moraxellales; family Moraxellaceae; genus Acinetobacter; species Acinetobacter sp. ANC 4654. The sequence goes on along the minus strand of NZ_NEGL01000007.1, from coordinate 221,762 downwards.
GAAACCACAGATCGTTTGACGATTGGTCAAACTGTTCAGAAGATGAATACAGAAGGTACGAAGTTCTTCCATACCAATGCGGATACATCTAAAGGTGATTTAGGAACAACGAATGATTCAAGTGCAAGTGGTCTGAATTCTACTGCAATAGGTGTCAATGCAATTGTTGCTGCGGGTGCGGATAGCTCAGTCGCTTTAGGTCATAACGCTAAGGTTCAAGGCGCACAGTCAATTGCAATTGGTAATGGTGCTGAAGCATTAGGTACACAATCAATCAGTATTGGTACGGGGAACAAAGTTAAAGGCAATCATTCTGGCGCAATTGGTGATCCAACAATTGTGAATGGTAATAACAGTTATTCTGTCGGTAACAATAACCAAGTGCTTACAGATGACACTTTTGTACTTGGAAATAATGTCACTAAAACAGTTGCTGGTTCTGTTGTGTTAGGTAATGGCTCTGCTGCTACAACTGGTGCAGGCGTTATAGGTTATGCTTTGTCTACTGCAACAAATGCAGATAAGACAGCCATTAATAAAACAACTTCAACGACAGGTGCTGTTGCGGTTGGTGATGCAGCAAGCGGTATTTATCGTCAGATTACGGGTGTTGCAGCAGGTATTCAAGATGCTGATGCCGTAAACGTTGTACAGTTAAAAGCAGTTGGTAATCAAGTTGTTACAACCCAGAATTCACTTGTGAATAGTTTGGGTGGCAATGCTAAGGTCAATGCGAATGGAACCATTACTGGACCTACCTATAATGTTGCGAAAAGCACTCAAATTAATGTTGGTGATGCTTTAGATGCATTAGACAAAGCCATTGAATCTACAGCAGTAACCTCTAAAACAACAGTGACTAAAGGTCAAAATATTGTTGTGAACAAGAGCAAAAATGCTGATGGTTCAGATAATTATGAAATAGCAACTGTGAAAGATTTAACAGTTGATTCTGTTAAAGCTGGCAACACTGTTCTAAATAATGCTGGTATTACGATTGGTAATAATACTGTTGTATTAAATAACACAGGGTTAATTATTGCAGGTGGACCAAGTATCACGACTCAAGGTATTAATGCAGGTAATAAGCAAATTACCAATGTTGCTGCTGGTACAAACGCAACCGATGCTGTTAATAAAGGACAATTAGATTCGGCAATTAATAATGTGGCGAGTGATGTCACTCAGCTTTCTAACAATGCAGTGAAATATGACACTGCATCTAAAGACAAAATCACATTAGGCGGCACGAATGGAACCACAATTACCAATGTTAAAAATGGTGCTGTTGTTAAAGATTCAAAAGATGCAGTGAATGGCGGTCAATTGTGGAATGTTCAACAACAAGTGAACCAAAACACCAATGACATCCAAGGTATCCAAACCAGCATTGCCAATATTAACAATGGTAAGTCTGGTTTAGTGCAGCAACAAACGCCAAATGGTGACATTACTGTTGGTAAAGATGCGGGTGGTACAACACTTAATGTATCTGGTACTCAAGGTGATCGTGTTGTTACAGGCGTGAAAGATGGAGCAATTAATGCAACATCTAAAGATGCTGTAAATGGTTCTCAACTTAATGTAACAAACAATAAAGTGGCTGAATTCTTAGGTGGTGGGGCTGGCTATAACAACATTACCAATAGTTTTACCAACCCAACGTATAAGGTTGATGGCAAAGACTACAATAATGTAGGCGGTGCAGTCGATGCTTTAAATAAAGCAGATCAAGCCTTAGGAAACCGTATTACTAATCTCGGTGATCGTTTAGAACAAGCCTTTACTGAAACCAACCAACGTATTGATGGCATTGAGCAAAAAGCCAATGCAGGTATTGCGGCTGCTATGTCATTAGAAGCAGCCCCATTTGTTGCAGGCAAATATACCTATGCGGTAGGCGCAGCTTACCATGGCGGTGAAAATGCGGTTGGCGTAACTTTACGTAAAACGGCAGATAACGGACGCTGGTCATTAACGGGCGGGGTTGCAGCGGCATCACAAGGCGATCCAAGCGTGCGTATCGGTATCAGTGGCGTAATTGACTAAGGTGTGAGAAGTGGAGAAAAACATACACATTTTTTCTCCATACTGCAAAAATTCAAGAGTAATCAATATGAAAAAAGTTATTACAATCACACTTTCAGCAGTGCTTTTCGGGCTTGCGTTGCCAGTTTATGCAGCAACACCTGTCGCAGTTGAGCAGGAAGATGATGTCTATTTCCCTGCGATAGGAAAAAGCTACCTGAAACAAGTTAATCGCTATGAATACAGCAATGCTGCCCGTTTAGAAAAAGGGTTAAGTAAGGATCAGATTCGTCACTTGCTTGGTAATCCTCAGTTTAGTGAAGGTCTATTTGCGGTTAAAACATGGAATTATGTTTTAGATATTCGCGCTCCCAATAGCCAAGACTACAAGCGCTGTCAATTACGTATCGATTTTGATAAAAATCTTGTTGAGCGCCTGTCTTGGAAAGGTGAAGAATGTGAACACCTGATGCAGCGTGACATTTACGGGCAGCAATCTGCTGAAGCTCAACCAATCACATCAGCGGTGAGCTTGGCAAATATTTTGTTTGCATTTGATCGTTATGATGCAGATGCAATCGAGCAAGGCAAACAAGCTGTGGCACTCATAGCTCAGCAAATTAAAGATTCTGATTCTCATCATGCCGTTATTATTTCAGGTTTTACCGATCGTATTGGTAATTTGAATTATAACCAGAAATTATCAGCACAACGCGCAAATACAGTCGCGGATCTGTTGGTGCAGCAAGGCATTGATGTTAATCGTGTTCAGGTTAATGCCAATGGTTCAACCGAACAATATCAATATTGTGAAGGCAAATATTCTCGTGTGCTGGTGGAGTGTTTGCTACCAAACCGTCGCGTTAATGTAAGTTGGTAATGATTCTTTCTTCTAAACAAACGTTAGTGATGAGATAGATATTCGATAAGAGGGAAAGGATTTTCCCTTTTCCTCTTATTGCCCGATTTAAGGATCAAGAAAATGACTGAGTTTGCACAAGTTTTAATAAATATTGAACGCATTGATTATAAAAATATAAATTTCTTTTATTACTTAAATAGAATCATAGAAAGTGAAGACCGGTATTGTATTCTTAAAATCATGAGTAAGTTTATTGAATATACGAATTCTTATTATAATGATAAACATCATTTTTTTATACGAAACTTTCCCGAAGGAATGATAAACATTGTTTATCAAAAAAAATCGATTGAAAAATTAAAGAAAATTTATAGAGATTATGAGGAGAACCGTATTGAAAAAGATGAATTATGTGAAGAATTAAGTGATTGGATCTTAGCTGTACCAGCTCAAGCCTGAGCTGACAATTACTCAACTTTTTCTATTCAGTAAACTTTCAAATAACGGATGTCTACAGAGTATTTTCCCTTAATGAGGGCATTGAGTATTATACAATTTCAGCCACTTGTCTAAATTAATCGCTTCTTTAGATAAAGGAATGCGGTGCTCTTTTTTAGCTTTTATACGTTATTGGTTTTATTCTTACTTTGACTAAATATGATTAATGTTATGCGAATTCTTAATTTTAATTCACTGGCTTGGGTAAGTGCTTCAGCTAAACATACTTCAATATAAAAATTCAATTGAATGAGTCAAAACGCCGATCTATTAATCGAGATTTTTTATCGTTTGGGCTTTCTTTTTTCTTCACAGTACACGCGCATAGTCAGATTGGTCTCTAAGCGTTATTATAGCGCTCTTCATATTATTGGAATGTGCTATGAAAATCGTCGCAGATGAAAATCTGGCTTTTACTGAATATTTCTTTGCAGATTTTGGAGAAATTCAACAAGCGGCAGGGCGTACTTTAACCCAAGCAGATGTACAGGATGCAGACGCTTTGTTGGTACGTTCTGTGACGAAAGTAAATGCGCAGCTGATAGAAAATAGCTCAATTAAATTTGTCGGCAGTGCCACGATTGGTACAGATCATTTAGATATTGCAAGCTTAGAAAAACACCACATTGCATGGTCAAATGCGGCAGGGTGTAATGCCCAAGCGGTTGCTGAATATGTCATTACCGCACTGCTATATTTACAACCGAATTTAATTGAAAAAAATGAAAACTTTACTTTAGGGATTGTTGGCTTAGGAAATGTGGGTTCACGTTTAGCATTTATGGCTAAATTATTGGGTTGGAATGTGATTGGTTGTGATCCCTTTGTGAATTGTGAAACTATCCAGCAAGTGGAATTGGAAGAACTATTAAAAACGGCAGATGCTATTTCAATTCATGTTCCCTTAACCCAAACTGGGGAACATCCGACGTTTCATTTGATTAATACCGATGCGTTGGCACACATGAAGCCTGAAGCGATACTGATCAATTCAGCACGTGGCCCAGTGGTGGAAGAGTCCGCTTTGATTGCTGATCTTCAAAGCACCAAGCGTCAAGTGGTGTTAGACGTATTTGAACATGAACCTGAAATTTCAGCAGAATTACTCAATTTAATTGGTTTGGTCACCCCGCATATTGCGGGCTATAGCTTGGAAGGTAAGGCGCGTGGTACGCAAATGATTTACGATGCTTTCTGCACAACCTTTAACTTTTGTGCAAATAAGCAATTTGAAACGCAATTGCCTGTATGTGAAAAATATTTCCAAAATCAGGATTTAAAGCAAGCACTCAAACAACATCTGAGTCAAATTTATGATATTGCGCGAGATGACTCAAATTTACGGGCTTGTTTAAAAGAGGGTAAAGTCGATCAACAGGCTTTTGATTATTTACGTAAAACCTATCCATTACGTCGTGAATGGGCAGCACACGGAGGCCCTCAAGCATGAATATGGAAAACACTAAAATGGTAAATACTGAAATGGTCAATTATCAGCCCACCTGTGATATTAAAGCTTTAAAAGCACGTGCCAAAATGTATGCACAAATTCGTCAATTTTTTGCCGAACGTGATGTGCTAGAAGTAGAAACGCCAATCTTGTCTCAAGCGGGTGTAACCGATGTGCATTTAGCGTCGGTTCAGGCACAGCGTCATCTTGGTGGAAAGCAACACACCCATTATTTACAGACTTCACCTGAGTTTGCCATGAAACGCCTATTGGCGAGTGGTTGTGGTCCGATTTACCAAATCTGTAAAGTCTTTCGTGATGATGAACATGGTCGTAAACACAATAGTGAATTCACCATGTTGGAGTGGTATCGCCCAAATTTAAGCTTAAAAGAATTAATGTTTGAAGTTACTGATTTACTTAATGTGACTTTGGCACATCGTTTTGGTGAAGTTCGTCCAACCATTTTAAGTTATAAACATGCATTTATGGATCGTTTGGATCTCAATCCATTACAAGCCAGTTTAAAACAGTTAAAAGACTGCTGTAACCGTGTCGGTTTAAATCTGGATTTGGGTAATGACCGTTTGGGTTATATCGACTTGTTATTTTCACATATGGTTGAACCGAGTTTAGGTTTTGATACACCGGTATTTTTGACCGATTTTCCAGCTGAAATGGCATCTCTTGCCAAAGTCAGAACCGATGAAGATGGCGAGTCTGTTGCAGCACGTTTTGAGCTATATATTGAAGGCTTAGAATTGGCAAATGCCTATGATGAACTAATTGATGCTGCGGTGTTACGTTCTCGCTTTGAAGCGGATAATTTGGAGCGTCAAAAACTTGGTTTACATATCATGCCGATTGATGAATATTTATTGGCGGCATTGCCGAATATGACTGAATGTTCTGGCATCGCTTTAGGAATTGATCGTTTATTGATGATTGCTTCGCAGCAAATGAAGTTGGAAAAAGTGATTACTTTCCCTGCCGATGTTTCTTAAAAATATCGCTAAAAAATCTTATAAATCGATCCCTTGCGAAACAATTTTTCTCACCCTTTAAAAAAGTAGCGGGAAGTTCTTCGTTTTTTAAAGATGAACCGAACTGCTAGGCAAGGGAGGGATTAAAATAAAAAGCTTCTCATAAGAGAAGCTTTTTTTAAATCTAGACAATTAAAACAGTTTGCTGTGCTTTTAACGCTTCAATTGCTTTGATACGACGCTGAATGAGCATTTCACCAATATCGGGGCCTTGAATATCGGGGGGGAGATCCTGTGCTTTAATGCCACGAACAACCTCCATCGCATCGAGTACATATTGTGCTTGTGGATATTCACGGTTCTCTAAACCTAAACGACCCCGTGAATCACACTCACAAGCTTGAACATAGGCTTCAACACGTTCAGGACGACGTAATACATCTAAACGTTGTAATAAGCGCCATAAAGTGCCCGGTTTAAGGGTTAATGCTTGATGGCATTTTAAATGTTCTTTACATACCGCAATTGCAAGCTGCTTGGTATGGGTTGGTACTTTAAGTCGCTCACAAACTTCAGTGACAGGTGCTATGCCTCGTTCTTCATGCATGATATGGCGTGGTAATTCATCTGCTGGAGTAAGTGCTTTACCTAAATCATGCATTAAAACAGCAAAGCGTACTTCCAATGAATAATTGGCTTTACAGGCTTGTTGTAAAGACATCATGGTATGAATACCACAATCAATTTCTGGGTGATATTCAGGACGTTGTGGAACACCATACAGAGCATCTAATTCAGGAAAGAGGACTTTTAAAGCACCACAAGCACGCAAAGTTTCAAAATACTCATCGGCATGATTTTCCATCAAGGCACGGGAGGTTTCTTTCCAGACTCGTTCGGGTGTTAATGCTTCTAATTCGCCCGATTCTGCCAATTTCTGCATCAATGCTAAAGTTTCAGCTGCAATGCTAAATCCAAGTGATTTATAACGTGCTGCAAAACGTGCAATACGCAGTACACGTAAAGGATCTTCTACGAAAGCATCGGATACGTGGCGGAGCACCCGATCTGCTAAATCTTGTTGACCATTATAGGGATCATAAATATTGCCATCGTCATCCATGGCCATGGCATTAATGGTTAGGTCACGACGGATCAGATCTTCTTCAAGGGTTACACTGACATCAGTATGAAATTCAAAACCATGATAACCATGACCAGATTTGCGCTCAGTACGGGCTAATGCATATTCTTCTTTTGTTTTGGGATGTAGGAAAACAGGAAAATCTTTGCCTACAGGTTGATAGCCAAGCGCAATCAGTTGTTCAGGTGTAGCACCGACAACGACATAATCTTTTTCGTGATAGGGGTGACCGAGTAAGTGATCACGTACTGCACCGCCTACTAAATAAACTCGCATGAAAAAACCTCTATTCTTCAAGCAATCATGCTACAGAATAGAGGTTTTCTCAAGTAAAGAACCTTAGCTTTTTGCTAAAGATTCTTTTTTATTCAGCTTGCGCTTGTTGAATTTCAGCAACAGTCAATGCCGTCATATTCACCAAACGGCGCGTTGTCGCTGTTGGTGTAAGAATATGAACTGGTTTTGCTGCACCCAATAAAATAGGACCAATGGTCACATTATTACCTGATGTAGATTTCAATAAATTGAATGAAATATTGGCCGCATCAAGATTTGGCATAATCAGTAAATTTGCTGAACCTTTGAAACGTGAGTTCGGGAATGCAAAGTGACGAATGTTTTCATCGAGTGCTGCATCACCATGCATTTCGCCTTCAACTTCAAGATCAGGTGCAATTTTGCTTAAAATTTCAAAAACTTTACGCATTTTTTGTGCACTAGCATCTTGCTGATCACTACCGAAGCTTGAGTGAGAAAGCAAGGCAACACGTGGAGTCACACCAAAACGACGTACTTCTTCAGCCGCTAAAATGGTCATTTCAGCCAACTGTTCAGCCGTTGGGTTGGTATTGACATAAGTATCCGCAATGAACAAGTTACGATCTTGAAGCATTAACGCATTGAGGGTAAAGAATGTGCTACGACCTTCTTTTAAGCCAATTACATTTTTCACGAAATCTAAGTGAATATCATAGCTTGAATATGTACCACAAAGCATACCGTCTGCATGACCATGTTTCACTAACATTGCAGCAATCAGGGTAGAGCGGCGACGTGCTTCACGATGTGCATATTCAGGCGTTACCCCTTTACGCTGCATGATTTGGTAGTAATCATCTGCAAAAAATTCGTAATCTGGATTTTTCTCTTGATCTACAATTTCAATGTTAACGCCGTGTTCAAGACGCAAGCCCAATTTCTTGATGTTTGCTTCAACAACAGCAGTACGACCAACAAGAATTGGGAATGCTAAACCTTCATCCACCGCAATTTGAACTGCACGAAGCACACGAAGATCTTCACCTTCCGCATAAGCAATACGCTTCGGTGCTGTTTTTGCTTGGGCAAAGATCGGTTTCATCATAAATGCAGAGTTGTATACAAACTCAGATAATTTTTGACGATATACAGAGAAGTCTTCAATCGGACGAGTCGCGACACCAGAATCCATTGCAGCTTGAGCAACAGCAGGTGCAATTTCAAGAATTAAACGTTGATCAAGTGGACGTGGAATAAGGTAGTCACGACCAAAAGATGCAGATTTTTCACCATAAGATGCTGCATCTGCTTCAATGTGTGCCATACGTGCAATCGCATGTACACAGGCAATTTTCATTTCTTCATTAATGGTGGTTGCACCAACGTCTAAAGCACCACGGAAGATATAAGGGAAACAAAGTGCATTATTGACTTGGTTTGGATAATCCGAACGACCCGTTGCCATAATCACGTCATCACGAACTTCATGTGCATGTTCAGGCAGAATTTCAGGGTCTGGATTTGCCAAAGCAAAAATAATTGGATTTTCCGCCATCACTTTAACCATTTCTTTGGTTAAAATGCCTGCCGCAGAAAGTCCGAGGAACATATCTGCACCAGCAATCACATCTGCCAGTTGAGTGCCTTCAATGTCTTGAACATAGCGTTTTTTAGATTCATCAAGATTGTCACGTTTGGTTGTTAACAAACCACGTGAATCGGCAACGGTAATGTTTTCCTTGCTCGCACCTAAAGCACACAGCAAATCTAAACATGACAATGCAGCAGCACCTGCACCTGAAGCGACAATTTTAATCTCTTCAATTTTTTTGCCAGTCAGTTGTAAAGCATTCAGTAATGCTGAACCGACAATAATGGATGTGCCATGCTGATCATCATGGAACACAGGAATATTCATGCGTTCGCGAAGTTTTTTCTCAATATAGAAACACTCTGGTGCCTTGATATCTTCAAGGTTAATACCACCAAAAGTCGGTTCTAATGCGGCAACGATATCGACAATTTTATCTGGATCGTTTTCAGCAATTTCAAGGTCAAATACATCGACACCTGCGAATTTTTTAAACAGTACACCTTTACCTTCCATTACAGGTTTAGATGCTAATGGGCCAATGTTGCCTAGACCTAAAACAGCTGTACCATTTGTAATAACAGCAACTAAGTTCCCACGTGCGGTATAAAGTGCTGCTGTTGATGGGTCGCGTTCAATCTCTAAACATGGCGCTGCGACACCTGGAGAATAAGCAAGCGCTAGGTCATGTTGGTTGACCAGCTGTTTACTTGGTGTAACACTGATTTTCCCTGGTGTTGGGTGTTCGTGGTAGTACAAAGCTTGCTGTTTTAATGATTGATCGTCCATCTGTATCTCTATTGTTGCTTGAGTTGCCCAGCCCGAGCGGGTGGTGGTTTTTTGCTTACTTTAGTCGAATATAACATTTGTTACGACCTTAGCACAGTCGCGAATATACCTTTTTCCAGTAAACTTATACTTAGGTCGGTAGACTTATATTAAGCAGGTATAAGTCTACACTTGAGAAGGTATAAGCCTGTGTTGCTCTAAGAAGATTGTGGCTTCACTTTCGGGTAAAGGCTTTGAAAACAAGAAGCCTTGCGCAATGTCACATTTGAGATCTTGTAAGTACTCAAGTTGTTGCTTGGTTTCAATACCCTCAGCAACCACCATCATGCCCATGGCTTTGCCCATGGCAATCATGGCACTGACAATGGCCTCTTGTTTATTTTCGCCAATTTTAGAGATAAAGCTTCGATCTATTTTTAATATATCAATTGGAAAATCAGCAAGATAGGATAATGATGAGTAGCCAGTTCCAAAATCGTCGAGGGAGATGTTGATTTTACGTTCTTTGATTTCATCGAGTAGATTCTTAACTGTAATTGAGTTCTCAAGCAGCGATGATTCGGTAATTTCAAGCTCTAGACTTGACCCTGATATTTGGTAAGTTTGAATGGCATAATCAAGGTCTTCAAGCAACTGCCCACGTTGTAATTGTTGGGCAACCACATTGACCGATACACAGATATTATTAAAGCCTAAATCATTCCAGTGTCTAATTTGTTTAGCGGTTTGTTGTATAACAATTCGACCAATATCTGAGATTAAACTGGTTCGTTCTGCTAAAGGAATGAACGAATTGGGTGGAATAATCCCTTTGGTTGGATGGTTCCAGCGGACAAGGGCTTCAAAACCATAAATGTTTTGGTCGCTAAAATTAATTTTGGGTTGATAGTAAACAATTAATTCATTGTTGTTAATCGCAAGTCTTAAATCGCGTTCTAAATAAATGCCTTGTTCAAGTAAGGCTGTATTTTTGTTTGAATAATAACGAATGGTATTGCCACCTAAGTTTTTAGCTTCGGTTAATCCCTGTTCGGCACAATTATTCAGATAATCGAGTTGGCGACCATTTTCAGGATAAAAAGCAATGCCCATAGAGAGGGTAATAATATGTTCTTGATCAAAAATAGTGAAGGGGAGTGAAAATGCTTGACTGATCCTTTCACAGTGTTGTTGAATCGATGGTCGAATATGTGAAATTTCATAGACAATAGCAAAGTCATCACCATTTAAATGAGCCACAAATAAGGCTTCTGCATTGGTGAGTCGCAGTCTTTGCGCAACTTGGCGTAACAGCTCATCGCCACCACTATTGGATAAGAATTCATTTAATGGTCTAAAACGATCAATATTGAGACGGATCACAGCAAGCTGTTGAATTGAATCCTTTTGGCTCACCAGATATTGGTGCAATTGATAATTATAATAAAAACGATTCGGTAGGTCGGTGAGCGGGTCGTAATTTTCTAAATAGGAGAGACGCTGTTCTTGTAGTTTGCGTTCAGTTAAATCAGAAACAATACCAATATAGTGTGTTACACGATTTTGCTCATCGGTGATGGCATTAATGTGCATCCAAACGGTGAGTTCTTTACCCGAGAGAAACTTTTCATTCATTTCCCCATCATATTCACCTGTTTTAAGTAGTTGATTAATGATTAAATAATGATCATTTATTTGTTGAGATTTATGGTTTGCAGTAATATCAAATAAATGTTTGCCAATGATTTTTTCTTGTGAAAAATTGGTCAATTTTTCATAGAATGGATTGACGTCGATGTAACACAGTTGTTCATCAAGTATAAAAATCCCTTCCGAAGCTTGTTTTAGTACGCTGGCTGCAAGTTTTAAACGTTCTTGATCGGTGCGCTCTTGCTGAATATCACGACGAATACCGACCATACGTAAAGCTTTTTGATTGATCGGATCACGGCTAATGACTCTGCCAATATCATGAACCCATTTCCATTTTCCAAGACTATTTTGAATTCGATACGTGGCTTCATACAGATCTGATCGACCGCGTAAATGTTGTTTCATCGAAGATTTGAAATGTTCGACATCATCGGAATGAATAATATTTTGTAGCTGGTGCTGATGCTGTTTTAAAGGCTTTAATGTCTTTTGTTGTTTGGAATTGGTGATTAAAATTTCCCGATCTTTAATATTCCAATCCCAAGGTCGAAGTCCTGCAATTTCATGTGCTAACACCAGATTTTGTTGCTGATTTTCTAAATCGGTGTTCATTTTAGCAATATCGAAAGTACGTTCTTTGACTTTTTGTTCAAGCAGCTGATTGTTTAATTGTAATTGTAGTTCAATCTCTTTTGATTTGTTAATTTCAGTTTTTAATTGCTGACATAACTCATCTGTCCATAGGACCTGTTGCTCTGCATTTTTAACCAAACGGTTATTTTTGCAATAAAGCGATGAAATACGTTGGTGAATACGAGAGCTGGTATTTGCACAAAGTAAAATGACAATCAGGGCAAAATTGATCGTTAAATGGAATAAATAATTCGAGGTGTCAGCAGCAATAAATTGTGAAGCTAGATACGGTAAAATTGCTGGAATAAAGGCTAAGCAAAAATAATTGAGTCGTTGGGTTAAAAACGTTAACGCAAATGCTTGGCTCACAATCAGAAGTAAAGCAGATAACATTAATCCATGAACTTGGTTGAAATCATGGTTGTATTGCGGAAGATAGTAATAAATAAGAGCAATGCCAGCCCCGATACAGCTTCCTATCGCTAAAAATTGAAATTGAAGCCAACGATGTGCATGCTTTAATGAGAAATTACGGGGTTTAAAATAGATACTGGTAATCAGTAAACTTAAGCAATAAAACAGTGTCGTACTGATAAACCAAAGGTTTAAATAAAAGGATGGTTTGACAAAATAAAATTGATAAATACAATAAATATACAGGGATACAATCACAATACTGACGAGAAAAAATCGGCTAAGACGAATCGTATTGGTAATTTGTGCAGCACTCACATGCTTGTTGATATATTCGTCCTGAATATTTGACATAAAAGCAAAAACCTTATTTTTGTTTTGCGATAAATTAACCCATCAAAATTTACTAGCGTTTAAAAAAAAGCAAAACTTTTTTTAAATCTATATTTATCATTAGAATCAAGAGTAATAATGTTATTTAAAAAAATCAATCGAATTGCGACTATTTACCTAGAATAAGGTGAACTAAACAGTTAGGTTATAATTTAAAATAGATAAAGCAACAATCGGCGCAGTTTCAGTGCGTAAGACGCGATTGCCAATACACCAATTGATGAATCCTACTTTATTCGACCATTCAATTTCACTTTCACTTAAACCCCCTTCGGGGCCAATCAGCAGTGCAATATTTGGCGTTGCATTTTCAAGTACATTGATTTGCTCTTTATTTGGCGCAAGTACCAGTTTGGTGGTGGGTAATTCAGTTGCAAGCCAGTCGGCCAATGCAAGCGGTGCTAAAATTTCTGGAACGCGATTCATGCCACATTGTTCACATGCTGCAATGGCAATACCTTGCCAGTGGTCGATTTTTTTCTGGTCGCGATCATATTTTAAACGCATTTCGCAGCGTTCAGACGTTAAAAGTTGAATCTTGGAGACCCCTAATTCAACTGCTTTTTGAATGGCATAATCCATACGGTCACCTTTGCTCATCACTTGTCCGAGCAAGGTGCTAAAAGCAGGTGTGCGATCATCAGGGTTAAATGTGTCGACAGAAACACTTGCTGCTTTTTTTGAAATATCAACAAGTGTCACTTCATATTCGCCACCTTGTCCATTAAACAAAGTGGCACTTTCACCAACTTTTGCACGTAATACTTTCACCCAGTGGTGAAAAACGGTTTCCGTTAATTCAACATGCGTATCAACAGCTAAATCAGCTTCAATAAAAAAACGCGGCATGTGGTATTACTCTCAAAAATCGGTGAAAAGAAAAATTATGCTAAACCTAAGTCAAGCACAAGTTGACGATTAGGCTCAGTCTGGTTCATGGTGTAGAAGTGTAGACTGGGTGCACCACCTGCAATCAGGCGTTCACAGAGTTTCACCACGACTTCATGACCAAAGGCTTTAATGCTTGCGCTGTCATCACCATAAGTGGCCAATTGTTTACGAATCCAACGTGGGATTTCAGCACCCGTACCATCTGCGAAGCGAATTAGATTGCTGGCATTGGTAATCGGCATAATGCCGGGCGCTACAGGAAGGTCAATGCCTTCTTTTTGTAAGCGATCGACAAAGTAGAAATACGCATCTGGATTAAAGAAGAATTGAGTCAATGCTGAATTGGCACCTGCACGAGCTTTAGTGATAAAGTTTTGAATGTCTTGATCAAAGCTTTCGGCTTGTGGATGCATTTCAGGATAGGCTGCGACTTCAATATGGAAGTGATCACCAGAATGTTCACGAATGAATGCCACTAAATCGGAGGCATAAGGCAATTCACCTAGACCCACTTGACCTGAAGGTAAGTCGCCACGCAGTGCAACGATACGGTCAATGCCTTGTGATTTATACAAATCGAGCAATTCGGCAATACGTGCTTTGTCATCACCAATACAAGACAGGTGAGGGGCAACGGGTGTGCCTTTGCCATTGAAGTCGTTGATTGCCGCAAGTGTACGTTCACGCGTTGAACCACCAGCACCATAAGTGACCGAAAAGAACTCAGGATTAAGCAGTTGCAATTCTTGATGAACTACACGAAGTTTTTCTGCACCCACATCAGTTTTAGTCGGAAAAAATTCAAACGAAACTGGAATACGTTTGCTCATTTTTCAAATCCTTTTTTTTAATACTATTTTAATTGCTTTGACCTCTCCTAAATCCTCTGCTAAAAGGAGAGGACTAACCCTCCATTTAATACTAAAAGGATTTCCCTCTCCTGAGCGTGCTTTAAGCATTGCTTTAAAGTTCAGCGCAAGTGAGGGCTAGGGAGAGGTATTTATAAAAACTTAGTATTTATAAGAGTCAGATTTGAATGGACCTTCAACTGGAACGCGCAAGTAGTCTGCTTGTACTTGAGTGAGTTGAGTTAATACGCCACCAAAACCAGCAACCATTGCAGCAGCAACTTCTTCATCTAATTTCTTAGGAAGCAGTTCTACACGAATCGCAGCTTGTTTTTGATCTTCAGCAAGATCCGCAAATTTTTCAGCGAATAAGTGCATTTGACCCAATACTTGATTGGCAAAAGAACCGTCCATAATACGTGATGGGTGGCCTGTTGCATTACCAAGGTTGACCAAACGACCTTCTGAAAGAAGGATTAAGTAATCGTTGTCGTTTTCTGTACGATACACTTGGTGTACTTGAGGTTTAACTTCAACCCATTTGTAACCACGTAAATAGTTGGTATCAATTTCAGTATCAAAATGACCGATGTTACAAACCACAGCACCTGCTTTTAAAGTATCAAGCATTGCAGCGTCACACACGTGGTAGTTACCCGTAGTTGTTACGATCAAATCAGTATTTTGAAGAAGATCAGCATTTACGTCTTCTTTTTTACCCGTTTGAACGCCATTTTTGTATGGAGAAACAACTTCGTAACCGTCCATACATGCTTGCATTGCACAGATTGGATCGACTTCAGTAACACGTACAATCATGCCTTCTTGACGAAGTGATTGTGCAGAACCTTTACCTACGTCACCGTAACCAATCACAAGCGCACGACGACCAGACATTAACATGTCAGTACCGCGTTTGATGGCATCATTTAATGAGTGACGGCAACCGTATTTGTTGTCATTTTTAGATTTCGTCACTGAATCGTTTACGTTGATTGCAGGAACTTTTAAAGAGCCGTCTTTCCACATTTCTAAAAGACGTTGAACACCTGTCGTGGTTTCTTCAGTAATACCGTGGATTTTAGCAATCAGTTCAGGGTATTTTTCATGAACAACAGCAGTCAAGTCACCGCCATCATCTAAAATCATGTTGGCATCCCAAGGTTTGCCATTCACATTAATTTGTTGTTCAAGGCACCACATGTATTCTTCTTCTGTTTCGCCTTTCCAAGCAAATACAGGAACGCCAGATGCAGCAATTGCAGCAGCAGCATGGTCTTGAGTCGAGAAAATGTTACATGAAGTCCAACGAACTTCTGCGCCCAATTCAACTAGGGTTTCAATGAGAACCGCAGTTTGAATAGTCATGTGGATACAGCCGAGGATTTTTGCGCCAGCAAGTGGTTTTGCAGCAGCATAACGATGACGTAAACCCATCAATGCTGGCATTTCAGCTTCAGCAAGTTTGATTTCTTTACGGCCGTAATCAGCAAGTGAAATATCAGCAACTTTATAATCTGTAAATGAAGCAGTAACCGCGTTCATCAGGATCTCCTAGTTATTAAATAACAATAAAAATAGATTGGATCGTTATGTTCGCGGATGCCGTTGTTAATCAAAACCAGTGTTTTACAGAAGCTTTGACCGAATTGTCGAGCCTAGCGATTTCACATTACTGTTTTTGAAAATCAGCCTGTGAAAAAGTCGCAGCATCCCTCGACGAGTTGCATATTGTACTTGGAAATTGTTGTAGTTCCAATGTCGTTTTGCTTATTATCAACACAATCATCTTTTTTGAATTGTATTATGGCTTTGAATATCCCTGAATCTCTAATGAACCTTGAAGCCAATGGCGGTATTTATGCTGTATGGATGATGCTGCAACATTTAGGTATAGATGCTGATATTGAGCAACTTATAGATGTATGTGGCTACGAAGCAGAACATGGTACGGCAACCATTGGCTTAGCGGTGGGATTAAAAAAATTTGGTTTCAATGTTCAATTTTATACCGATGAAGACCCCGACCTTCAAGAACAAGAAAAATTGAGCTATGCCGAAGCGGAACAACTGAAACTTCCTGTTTTACCTGCAATTCATTATCAGCAAATCCAACATGAATTTGAGCAAAATAAATTTGTCATTGTCTATTATGATACTTTAGAAGAGGTCGGAAACCACTCTCTGGTTTATTCGATAGGTGAGCAGGAAATCTGCTTCTTTGATTCTTTTGAACCCATGTCTGCATCTGTCTTTGAACAACAGCGTCAAGCAGAGGGCATCTGCCGACAAGTCATTGTGATTGATGATTCAAACGCTCGCATGGATACAGAAAAATAAACATTAAAGAAGAAGTTGAAAATGAAAAAGATAATCGGAATATTGGCATTTATTTCAATGCAAATTGGTGCCAATGACAGTACGGGCTATGTCTCTACGGGTGGGGTGCAGTATCTGAAAAATAACAATATTCAAATGTACAGTGAAGATCTATTCATTAGTAAAAATCAGATTAAAGTGGATTATCAATTTAAAAATTTAACCCATAAAGACATCTCTGAAACGGTACTTTTTCCGCTTCCGCCGATAGAGAATTTTTTTGAATCAGATTTTGCGGATACCGAAAAATTGCTGAACAGCTTTAAGGTGCAGGTGAATGGTAAAAATATTCAGCCAGAAATGCATGTGAGAACATTTATTCAAAAAGATGAGCACTCAAAACCCATTGATGCAACCGAGCTATTTAAGCAATGTGGTTTTACGCAAACTGAAATGCTAAATCCGTGGAATCGAAAAACCTATGAATATGAAATATTTGAGAATAAATTAAGACACTGTTCAAATACACAGTTAAAAAAACTTTTGCCACAAAGTCAAAGTGAAGCCATTGTGTGGTCTTCTCAGGTGATTTACAGTTGGCAGCAAAGCTTTAAAGCCAATTCGCTGACGCGTGTACAACACCAATATGCGCCATTGGTCGGTGGTTCAGTATCTTTATATCCCGCAGAAGATGAAAAAGCGTATTGCATGGATGGTAATTTTAAAGCGGGTTTAAAGAAAGCCAAGTCACAGCATGCGCCTTATTCAGCTTTGGGCTATATTTTAAAAACGGGTGCCAATTGGGCCAAACCGATTGAGTACTTCAAGCTGACTATTGAACGTGATACAGATGAGTTAGTCTCTTTTTGCTGGGCTGGAAAGGTGACCAAAATAAGCCCAACACGCTTTCAAATGCTTGAAAAAAATTTTCTGCCAAAGCAGGATTTAGAGATTATTTTTGTTCATAAATTTTAAGCAATGCAGACCAAGAAGCCCATCATTCGATAGGCTTTTTGATTTAATTTATTCAGCAGCTTTGGCTTTTTCAGACCATTCATCTGCTTTTGCTTCATCAATCTCTACACCTAAACCATGTTCATAAATGCAGACTAAATCCCGCATCGCTTGGACTTCACCCAGTTCGGCTGCTTGTTTGACCAATTCAACCGATTTCGCAACATCTTTTTCAACTACATCACCACGACGGTAAAAATTCGATAACTCTAAAATTGCCGCAGGGTGTTTATGTTTACTGGCTTGTTCTAACCAGCGGTATGCATGTTTAAAATAGGTTTTTGCTTCTTCAGGATCTTCTTCTAACATATCTTTTGCATAGAAAGTATAACCTTCACCTAACCAGTACATAGCTTCAACATGACCTAATTGTGCGGCTTTAAGCGCCCATTCTTCAGCCAGTGCAACATGTTCTTCATTTTCACTTTGCATATAAATTTCAGCAAGTTCAAATTGTGCATCACGATTACCTGCCATGGCACGATTAAACAGTTCGGTAGAAATAGGGAGATCAGACATAACAAATCCAATGGACATAATGTGTATAGCGTAAATGGTCGGCGTAAAAAAACCAATCCATAGATTGGCTTTTTCAAGCTGTTATTTAATTTTGAAGGCTTAGATGATATAGGTTATGCAACTTACAATGGCAATCACAATACACGCCATCACCCATTGTTTCGCTTTATGTGCAAAGTAGCTTAAACATAAACCGACAAATAAAGCAGAGAAGGTTAGTGCGCCAACCCAATAACTGATCATATTGCTTAAGTTGCCATGAGTAATACAGATCACCAGAGCAATAATCAATAATACCCAACCTACAAGCGTTGCAAGTTTAGTTTTTGATGCTGTTAATTCACGACCAAAAATTTGCTTTTGATGTTTTGACATGCAACTTGCTAAAGCAAAGAATGCCACAGTACAGATTGACCAAATCAGGATGAAAAAAATCATACTTCAGGCTCCTGAGTCACTTTGGTTTTTTTAACGGGTAGACCTTTGTGATTTTTCACTTTCTGATAAGAATAGAAGAACAAGATTGCAAGTAGCCACATGGCTAAATCAAATGAAGCGATCATCCATTGCCCATTGGCTATACTGTTCCATAAGGCTTGACCACCTGTCATAAAGTTAATAACAGGTAACAGGGCAAATGCAAGCGTTGCAAAAGCAAGTAATTCTAACCACGCTTGACGGTGTGGACGAATCGCAGCATACATTAAACTGAGTAGCCAGATGATAAAGAAGCTGCGAATTTCCCAGTCTGAACGCATGGCCATTTCCGCAGGAATAACACGGTTGGCATAAAAATATCCAGCACAGGCAATCGGTAAACCAATAATCGCTGTAATATTGGTGACTTCGACAACACGATAACCAAAGGATTTATAGCCTTGTTTTTGTTGCTGCGGTGCACGTTTTACACACCATAATATTAGACCTGTTGCCACCATCAATGTGCCAACGATTCCTGAACAGAACAATAACCAACGTAGGGCTAAATCGACACCACGGGCTTCATGGAGTACGGTCACGACATTATAAATAGCCATCGGTACAGATGGATTTTTTAGACGTGAACTGTCATCTGTGATGTTTTGACCCGTCACAGCATTAAATTCTAAGCTGTCATAAATATTGCGATGGGCAACACTTTCCCCCAATAGGGCACGTAATTCAATTTTGCCTTGATTGGTATTTGGTGCAATGATCGTGATTGAACCTACAGGATTATCTTTCCACTTTTGTTGTGCAGTCGCCAAAATAGGAGCGATGTCTGCCAAAGGCGCGGGTTGAGCTTCAGGTTCCTGACGCTGTTGCCGTTTTTCACTACCTTCACCGTGTTGTTCCGTATTTTTGCCACGCGCTTGCGAATTGTTTTGACGATTAGTATTACGTCCCTCAGCACGTTCGTTCTTATTTTCTTTGTTTTCGACCAGTGCGCGACTTTGTTCTTGTAGGAATTGTCCTCGGTCTTCATAAATTTGGTTAATTCCCCAAGGCATGAGTGTAAATAGCAGCAGTAATAAGCCACTAAAAGTAATCATGATATGAAATGGTAGGGCAAGTACAGCAGTGGCATTGTGTGCATCTAACCAAGAGCGTTGTCCTTTGCCTGCACGGAAGGTAAAGAAGTCTTTAAAGATTTTTTTATGGGTAATCACACCGCTAATAATGGCAACCAGCATAAGTAGGGTTGCAATTCCAACCAGCCAACGTGTCCATAATCGTGGTAAGCCATACAGTTCAAAATGGAAACGATAGAGGAAACTACCACCACGAGTATCGCGTGCTTCAAGTACTTCACCTGTTGCACTATCTAAGGTGATTCGTTCACCGCCACGCCGTGCACGAGGATCTTCCCCAATTTTACGAATATTAAGTATGGTTGTATTTTGCCGTGCATTCGGCAGTTGAATATTCCAACTGCCAGCATTCGGATGGTTTTTTTGTAGATAATTGAGTGCTACTTGCGTTTGTTGAATTTGACTGCTCTGAGGTACAGATTGGTGTAATTCAGGTTTCATCCAAACCGTGATTTCATTTTGGAAAAAGCTTAAAGTACCGGTCAAAAATATTGCATACAACAACCAGCCAAGAATTAAACTGGCCCACGTATGTAACCATGACATGGACTGGCGAGGCCCTTCCTGTTTTGCATCTACGCGCATATTAGTTTCCTAAAAACTTATAAATAACAAATAAGAAGAGACTTGGAAGAACAATACCTAGACTGGCTTTTAGTGTCTTATTGACCATAAAAACCCAGATAAATGCACATGCCCAAAGTGTAAAAGCAACGAGAGTCGCACTCATTGCAGCACTACCACGAGATTCGGCAAAGTATTGTGCAATAACCACAGCACTTAAACTTGCCAGAACATAACCGCCTATCAGCGCTAGCATAAAACGATAGAAAATCATAAAACGGTAAGCGAGTAATAAAGACTTTTGCTGCGTTTTTTTAGCTGCTGAAGTGGCAAGGTGATTTGTTGCCAAAGCATCAAGTTGGGAACTATTCATCATTTTAAATTCAATTATGACTAAGCGTGATTATTTATAATGAAAATGATAACAATTATTATTAATGTTTAAAATGATTGATTTAACAAAATGCACGATTAAATAATATTTCTTTATCGCATTATTTATTTTAGAAGGGATGATGTGGCAAAAAATGGCAAACGAGATTGGTGCTAGATTTTTGCAGTTGTTAAACAAAAACAGCGACCGAAGTCGCTGTTTTTAGTCCAAAAGAGCTTAAGCTTCTTGTTGGATACCTGCAACCAACCAATCTTGGTTAGAACCAGCAGGTTTAGTGAAATGCCAAATTTCTGCAAAAGATTGCGGTAAGCTGTTTAAGTCTTCACTTACAGTACCCGTGAAGCGCACACTCACCACATATTGACCATTTTCATTTGTAGAATCTGTCACCATTGCATTCAGGTTAGAGAATTCCGCAACGTCTTGGTCTTGGTTTGCCATAATGTCGTTATACATCGACTGATACAGATCAGGTGTTAAATAACGTTGAATTTCAGCAATATTGCTTGCTGTGTTCATAGATTGAATATGGTTAAAGCGCTGACGAGCAACACGTAAGAATGCAGCAGGTTCAGTACCATCTGGTAATTGATTGCCATTGCTGGTCGAAGCACTACCAAAAGGCGAATGAGTTGCTGCGCCCGCAGAACCACCTACAGATTGACCAAAAATATTGCTATTGTCATTTGAAGTACGTGGTGCGGCAGTTTGTTGACCAAATGGTGCTGTATTTCCAGCATTGTTTGGTGCGTATGGGTTATTGGCGGCTAGTTTTTTTTTTGCTCCGAATTTACGGAACAAGAAAAATGCGACTGCTGCTGCAAGAAGAATCCAGATCCAGCCTGGAAGGCCACCTTTTTCTTCTTCTTGCTGTGTAGTCGCGTTAGCACTGCTTGCAGCTGGTTTATCATCCGCCATTGCATTGGCTGCAACTGCACCAATTGCAGCACCAGCAACACCAGCAGCAACCATTTTACCTACGCCAGAACCTGATTTTTGTTGGGTAGGTGCTGTTGTTGGTTGTGGGGCAGGAGTAGCTTGACGTGGCTGTTGGTAAGATTGGCTTGGAGCAGCAGAACGACTCATGCCATGGCTTTTACCACCACCTGCACGTTTTGCTTCAGCCATTGGTGTAACCACCAAAGCCGCCATTAAAATACCTGCCATCAAACTACGCTGTCGAACTTCCATCATTTTTTCCTAAATAAAAATAAATTATAGCCACACAGTTATGCAGTCATTTACACTGAATTTCAATATTAAATTGGTGTTTTTTTTACATAATCTTTCATCTGTTTAAGCTTAAGCCAATTCTTCTGCTAAGTTCATGGCTTCGGTTAATGCTTCATGTAAACGCGCCACTGAAATGATTTGTACATTTGCAATGGGTTTTTGAGGAGCATTACCTCTGGGTAAAATAATATATTTGAAACCATGTTTGATGGCTTCCTTTAATCGCTCTTGACCATTTGGCACAGGACGAATTTCACCAGAGAGTCCCACTTCACCAAAGACAGCCAGTTGTTGTGGTAAGGCTTTGCCGCGCAAACTTGAAGCACAGGCCAGTAACACCGCAAGGTCAGAACCGGTCTCGGTAATTTTTAAACCACCGACAACATTGACATAAACGTCTTGCCCTGAAGTTTGTACGCCACCGTGACGGTGCATGACGGCAAGCAGCATATTAAGTCGGTTTTGTTCTAAACCCAGTGCAACACGGCGCGGTTGTCCATGTGCATCATCCACCAAAGCTTGTACTTCAACCAAGAGTGGGCGTGTCCCTTCACGGCTAATCATGACGATAGAACCGGGAATGGCTTCATCATAACGACTTAGGAAAATGGCAGATGGATTAGCAACTTCTCGTAAGCCTTTATCGGTCATACCAAACACGCCTAACTCATTGACTGCACCAAAACGGTTTTTGACGGCACGAATCATTCGATACCGTGAGTCAGATTGACCTTCAAAATACAGCACACAATCGACCATATGTTCTAGAACACGTGGCCCAGCGAGAGCACCCTCTTTGGTCACATGCCCCACCAGAAACAGTGAAGTGCCACTATTTTTAGCAAAACGGGTCAACAGTGCGGCGGATTCACGAATTTGTGAAACGCCACCGGGCGCAGATTGTAGTGTTTCGGTATATAGCGTTTGAATCGAATCAAGAATGGCCACCGCAGGGCGGACTTGCGCTAAAACTTCACAAATTCGTTCTACACAGGTTTCCGCCATGACTTGAAGATGGTCTGTCGGTAACTCTAAACGATGGGCACGTAAAGCCACTTGTGAAAGCGATTCCTCACCAGTGACATACAGCGCTGAACTTTGTGCCGATGCCATGTGTGTGGCAGTTTGTAACAAAATGGTTGATTTACCAATGCCGGGATCACCACCAATCAGCACAACAGAACCTGTCACCAAACCACCGCCTAAAACACGGTCAAATTCAGCAATGCCTGTTGCTAAGCGGGTTTCATGTGAAACGGAAATTTTATTTAAGGTGGTAATGTTGGCGACTTGCCCTGCATAACCACCGCCCATTTTCGGTTGGGCACGATGAGTGACGGCAGGTTCTACACGGACTTCCGTTAAGCTATTCCATTCGCCACATTCCGAACATTGACCTGACCATTTGGGATGATCAGCACCGCATTGCTCACAACGGTAAACACTTTTTGCTTTAGCCATATTTTGTTTTTTAAATGCTGAAAATGAATAATCTGATAACAGCATACAGATGAATTTTACTGAATTGAATGCTTGCTAGAATTTGAGTCCATAAAAAAGCCACCTTGCAGGTGGCTTGCTGAACTTTTAAAATTAATACAATTCGCCTGACTTACGTTTTGCAATGAAATCTTTCGACTCTTTCGCAATCACTGTAGAGAGCAATAACAGTGCAATTAAGTTTGGAACAGCCATTAAGCCATTGAATGTGTCGGCAAAGAGCCAAACCAAGTCGAGCGTGGCGACGGTGCCAATAAATACTGTCGCAATATAAATAAGACGATAGATGAGTACGTACTTTTCTCCGAAAATATAAGTACAACATTTTTCACCGTAATAACACCAACCTAAAATAGTTGAGTAGGCAAAGAAAATAATACCGAGCGTTACCACCCAACCGCCGACACCCGGTAAGAGTTGATCAAAGACACGCGTTGTAAGTACAGCACCTGTTTCATTTCCAAAGGTGTTGCCTGCCATGATGAAACCCATCACCAAGACAATACCCGTAATACTACAAACAATAATGGTGTCAATAAAAGTTCCTGTCATTGAAACCAAACCCTGACGTGCTGGATGATCTGTTTTTGCCGCTGCTGCTGCAATCGGTGCAGAACCCATACCAGCTTCGTTAGAGAAGACACCACGTGCGACCCCGTAACGAATCACAGCACCAATTGCACCACCTGCAACCGCTTCGCCAGTAAATGCATCTTTAAAGATCAATTCCAGTGCAGGTATAACCAAATCAAGGTGGTTGAGAATAATGATTAAACCACCTGCAACATAGCCAACCGCCATGACAGGAACAATTACAGTTGCTGCTTTAGCAATGGATTTAATCCCGCCTAAAATCACCAAGGCAGAAAAAACGGTAATGATGATACCTGTGATCCACGTTTCAATACCCATGCTGTTTTGCACGGCAAGTGCAACAGTATTGGACTGTACTGAGCTGCCAATACCGAAAGAAGCCACGGTGCCAAAAAATGCAAAAATCAACGCCAGCCATTTCCATTTTAAGCCATGTTCGATGTAATACATTGGGCCACCAGACATCAGCCCATTTTCATTTTTAACGCGATATTTGACGGCCAGTACACCTTCACCATATTTGGTTGCCATACCAAATAAAGCGGTCATCCACATCCAAAAGACGGCGCCGGGCCCCCCTAGAACGCATGCTGTCGCAACACCCGCAATATTACCCGTACCAATGGTGGCGGAGAGTGCTGTCATAAGCGAGGCAAAATGTGAAATATCTCCTGGATGTGATTTAGCTTGAGGGTGCTTACCAAAAACCTGTTTGAAGGCCAGTGGCAGCATACGAAATTGCCAGAACATGAGACGGAATGTGAGAAATACACCGGTACCGACAATCAGTACCAACATGTACGGACCCCAGACCCATCCGCTGAGTGTTTCCATTATCGATTGTAAGTTTTGCATCATAGCTTCTTCTTATCGTCTAGAGTTTCGTGAATGGCTTATTTAGATTTATCAATGCTTAAGCAAGTGGTATGCCATATTTGTGACCTTCCTGATCATTTGTTATAACGCGACTAAGACATTTATTCCTTATGGTTGAAAAGCTTTTAATTTTTGTTACTGGGTGCTGGATTTGTTATGAAAGCATTTTGTTTTATTGTTATTTATTTTTTAGCTAAAGTTCAGCACTTTTACAAGCATTTAAAATGAATTATTTATGTTTATTTTTAAATCAATTTTTCATCATTTTTCTATATAAGAAAAATAAATTAACTTTGTTACTTAATTAGAAAATATAGATAGTTCACAGTTTTTTATTGTTTTCTATATTTTTTACGTTAATTTGTTGCGATAGACGTCGAAGATGAATGAAATAATGTCACATCAAAATACAAGTTCGACCACTGAAAATGCTGAACTGCAACGAAGTTTGTCTAATCGACATTTGCAATTGATTGCAATCGGTGGGGCAATTGGTACGGGATTATTCATGGGCTCGGGTAAAACCATCAGCCTAGCGGGTCCTTCAATTTTAATTATTTATATGATTATTGGTTTTATGGTGTTTTTTGTCATGCGTGCGCTTGGCGAATTATTGCTATCTAACTTGCAATACAAATCCTTTATTGATTCCAGTACCGATTTAATTGGACCTTGGGCAGGCTATTTTGTCGGCTGGACCTATTGGTTGTGTTGGATCACGATCGGTATTGCAGATCTTTCTGCGATTATTTATTACTTACAATTTTTTAATAATGGAATGCCTTTTAGCCCATCAGAAGGGGTCATGATCAGTGTTGCCGCGATTGTTTTCATCATGGGTTTAAACCTCGTGACTGTAAAACTGTTCGGTGAACTCGAGTTCTGGTTTGCTTTAATCAAGATTATTGCCATTGTGGTGCTGATAGGTGTCGGTTTATGGATGATCTTCACGGGTTTTACCTCAACAGCAGGTGAGGTTGCATCGTTTACGCATTTATGGTCGCATGGCGGTATATTCCCAACAGGCGTAACGGGCTTCCTTGCGGGTTTCCAAATTGCAATTTTTGCGTTTGTGGGTGTAGAGCTGATAGGTACAACAGCAGCTGAAACCAAAGATCCTGAACGTAATTTGCCAAAAGCGGTCAATTCTATTCCTATTCGTATCATCATTTTCTATGTGTTGGCATTGGTGATTGTTATGTCCGTGACGCCGTGGAATAAAATTGATCCAACGGTTAGTCCTTTTGTAAACTTGTTTAGTCAAGCGGGTATTGCAGCGGCAGCCATCATTATGAATTTGGTGGTGTTATCGTCAGTGATGTCATCCATGAACAGTGGTGTATTTTCAACCAGTCGTATGCTGTTTGGTTTATCTCGTGAAGAACAAGGGCCTAAAGCATTTGGACATTTAAATAAACGTGCTGTTCCAGCCAATGCCTTGTACTTCTCTGCGGTATGTTTGTTGTTAGGTGCTGCACTTCAGTACTTTGTACCGAATACCGTTGAAGCCTTTACTTTGGCAACCACGCTTTCAACAATCTTGTTCATCTGTGTATGGTTGATGATTATCTGGAGTTATATTGTTTATTATAAAACGCGTCCAGAACTCCATGCAAAATCAACCTTTAAATTACCGGGTGGCTTGTTTACCTGTTGGGTGGTCATCGTCTTCTTTATTGGCATGATTTACGTGTTGTCATTAGAAGCCGATACCATGAAAGCACTGATGGTCAGTCCAATTTGGTTCATTATCTTGATTGTTGGTTACTTTGGTTTCTATAAACCGAAACATAAATAAGCCCTTTGTTGGTGAAAAACGTCAGTTTGAAACTGGCGTTTTTTTTTAACACACGATAATCTCTAGCGTTTAGCACTTTGGTCACGGCTGTGATCGAGTTATACTTCTTTGAAAACATAGGATAGGTGGTCAGATGCGTCTTGTCATTTGCTACATCAGTTTATTGGCGACAGGTTTTGCCTTAGTCGGTTGTGGTCAATCTGGAGCTTTACAGTTACCAAATGATCAGAATTACGACAAGCGTTCCAAGTATTTGTTATATCCCAATGTCGATTCCAAAAAGCAGTTTGAACAGAATCAAAAATCTGAACAGAAAGAGCTTGCAACACCGAATACTGAGTCTAATCAGACTGCTACACCTTAACGCTTTCATAGAAAGGATACATTCATGAGTTTTACCCGCATTAATGGGGTTTTGCACGCAGAGCAATGTTCATTGCAACAACTTGCGCAGCAATTTGGCACGCCACTTTATGTTTATTCAAAAGCCACTTTTGAAAAGCATTATCTCGATATGGATCGTGCATTTAGCTTTATCGATCATCAAATTTGTTTTGCGGTAAAGTCGAACTCTAATATTGCGGTATTGAATGTACTGGCGAAGCTGGGTGCAGGTTTTGATATTGTGACTGGTGGTGAGCTTGCTCGTGTGCTAAAAGCAGGCGGTGAAGCCTCTAAAATTGTGTTCTCTGGTTTAGGTAAATCAGAAGCAGACATTAAAAAAGCTTTAGAAGTGGGCATTGCTTGCTTCAATGTTGAATCGTATTCAGAGCTGGATCGCATTCAAAAAGTTGCGGCTGAACTGGGGCAAAAAGCACCTGTTTCTTTACGTGTCAACCCAGATGTTGATGCGAAAACACATCCATACATTTCGACGGGCTTAAAAGAAAATAAATTTGGTATTCCATCGGACAGCGTATTTGAAACCTATCAATATGCAGCTTCATTATCGAATTTAGATGTGATTGGCATTGACTGTCATATTGGTTCGCAACTCACTGAAACTCAGCCTTTTGTCGACGCACTTGATCGTGTGATCATGATGATTGAGAAATTGAAAGAGCTAGGCATTGATCTTAAACACATCGACATCGGTGGTGGTTTAGGCGTGACCTATAAAGATGAAGTACCGCCAACCGTTACTGAATATGCCAATGCATTGAAACCCGCTTTAGAAAAATTGGGCTTAAAAGTGTATATGGAACCGGGACGTAGTATTTCTGCCAATGCAGGTGTATTGCTGACTAAAGTTGATTTACTTAAACCGACCAACCATCGTAATTTTGCCATTATTGATGCAGCCATGAATGATTTGATTCGTCCAGCGTTATATGAAGCATGGATGGATATTCAAGAAGTTACACCACGTACCGATATTGAAGCGAAAGAATGGGATGTGGTGGGTGCAATTTGTGAAACGGGCGATTTTTTGGGTAAAGAACGCCAGTTAGCAATTCAAGAAAATGATGTTCTTGCAGTCTTGGGTGCAGGGGCATACGGTTTTGTGATGAGTTCAAATTACAACAGCCGTGGTCGTGCGGCTGAAGTGATGGTCGATGGTGATCAAGCGCATTTAATTCGTGAACGTGAAACCATAGAATCATTATGGGATAAAGAACGCTTATTGCCTTAAGGAGTCATTCAAGATGTTTTTAGAATTTACTAAAATGCATGGCCTAGGCAATGACTTTATGGTGGTTGATCTGATCAGCCAGCGTGCTTACCTAGATACCATGACCATTCAGCGTTTAGCTGACCGTCATTTCGGGATTGGTTTTGACCAACTGCTGATTGTTGAACCACCTGATTTACCCAATGTCGATTTTAAATATCGTATTTTTAATGCGGATGGTTCTGAAGTTGAACAGTGTGGTAATGGCGTTCGTTGTTTTACACGCTTTGTGCATGAGCGCAAATTGACCACCAAAACCAAAATTAAAGTACAGACCAAAGCGGGGATTGTTGAACCTGAACTGGGTCAAAATGGTTGGGTTCGCGTCAATATGGGCTATCCAAAATTCTTACCGAACCAAATTCCATTCCTTGCGGATGAGCCTGAAAACCTATATAGCTTAGCTTTGGCCAATGATGAAAGTATTATCATTGATGTGGTGAATATGGGTAATCCGCATGCAGTGACGATTGTTCCTGATGTGTTGACTGCTGATGTTGCTGGAATGGGGCCACAAGTTGAATCGCATGAGCGTTTTCCGCAACGTGTTAATGCGGGCTTTATGCAAATTATGGATGAAACACATGCGCGCTTACGTGTATTTGAGCGTGGTGTAGGTGAAACTTTAGCGTGTGGTACAGGTGCTTGCGCAGCTGCAATTTCAGGTATGCGCCGTGGTCTACTAGGCAATGCTGTGGAAATTGAACTGGCTGGTGGTAAGCTACAAATTGAATGGCGTGAAGGCGATGTGGTTTGGATGACGGGTCCAACAGCAAATGTCTATGAAGGCCGTATCGATTTGAGTTATTACCAAGCATAAAAATGCATGGTTTGATTAAAAAGCACTGTCATCATGATGGTGCTTTTTTATTTGAGCATCTGGTTTATAGCATGATGAATGATGTACGTTAGAATGAAGCCAATAGCATGAAAAAGTTGCAACATAAATTTTCTATTTACGATTGAATTTTGAATAAAAACCGATTAAATACAGTGAGAAAAATGTGATTGATCCTGAAATGCAGAACTATTCTCCAGCTGATTTATTGGTGATGTGGCTTAAAGAACGAGAAATTCAAAATCAATCTAAACATACACTACAAGCATATGATCGTGATGTTTCCGATTTTTTAAATTTTTGTGCAGTGAAAAAGCTCAGTTTAATGAATGTGGAATCTACAGATTTACGTGAATTTTTAGCTCAAAAAGTAGAACGGCAACAACTCAGCTCCAGTAGTTTACAACGCTTATTATCTTCAATTCGGCAGTTTATGAAATGGGCAGAGCAGGGGCAATATTTGGCTTTTAATCCAGCCGATGATTTTCAGTTAAAGCGCCAGCCTAGACCTTTGCCAGGTATGGTGGATATTGAAACGATTAACCAAATTTTAGATCAGCCCAAACCTGAAAGTGAAGTACAGCAACAAATGTGGCTGCGTGATAAAGCCATTCTAGAATTGTTGTATTCCAGTGGTTTACGCTTGGCAGAAGTACAAGGTTTGCGTATTAAAGATATTGATTTTAATCGATTTCTTTTACGTATTATCGGTAAAGGCAATAAAACACGTGTGGTACCTTTTGGTTCAAAAGCCAAAGATGCAGTCATGCAATGGTTACAGATTTATCCTCTTTGGAATGGTGATTTTGTGCCTGAGGCCAATGTATTTATTACCCAAAAAGGCAATCCATTGGGTGCACGACAAATTGAAAATCGGGTGAAATTTCAGGCACAACGTGCAGGGGTAAATATCGATTTACATCCACATTTGCTAAGGCATTGTTTTGCCAGTCATATGTTGTCGAATAGTGGTGATTTACGTGCGGTGCAAGAAATGTTAGGGCATAGTAATTTAACCACCACGCAAATTTATACCCATGTCGATTTTGAGCAGTTGGCGAAAGTGTATGATCAGGCACATCCACGGGCACAAAAATCTTAATTTTATCCAAGCATATTTTTGCTATTCGCTTTTATTTTTTTCTTGATATTTCATCTGTATTTTTTGGAAATACTGTTGCAAAGTGTCGATGTTGGCTTGTGGATCTATTAAGGCGATATAGGTATCAGGACGAATGAGATAAACCGCATTTTCGAGTAAACCGACCTTTTTGCAGTTCGTATCCCAAA
Source organism: Acinetobacter sp. ANC 4654 (assembly GCF_002135425.1). Classification (NCBI taxonomy): domain Bacteria; kingdom Pseudomonadati; phylum Pseudomonadota; class Gammaproteobacteria; order Moraxellales; family Moraxellaceae; genus Acinetobacter; species Acinetobacter sp. ANC 4654. The sequence continues at coordinate 191,166 of NZ_NEGL01000007.1, read as the reverse complement.
CAAATTCGGATAAAGGCAAATTGTGCTGATGGCACCATGTTTGCAGCTCTGACCGTGCTGTGCCATAGACATGAATCTGCCAAAGCATTTGTTTTAGCGGTTCAAAATTATTGCTTTGTGCTTGTTGAATCCAAGGTAAACGATCACCTGCATGAATTTTGCCAGTTTTTCCTTGGCTGAGTGGACTGTGCCGATAATGGATGCCAAGCTGTGAAATGATGCGGAAAATGAAGTGACTCAGTGGCGCATTGTTGTAAATTTTAGGCAATAGATAGGGAGCAATTTTGGTTCTAATTCCAGCGGCTAAAGCACCTTCTGCGGTGATTATACTAAAAATTCGATCTGTGCTTTTTACCAGCTTTTCAGCAAATGCCCGCCGTTCAATTTGATAGCTCTCTAGCAGTTGTTCCGAGGCTTGATTTTTGATAACTGCGGCTAATTTCCAAGCCAGATTGATGGCATCACCAATACCCGTATTCATTCCTTGAGCACCTGCTGGACTATGCAAATGTGCAGCATCACCCACCAGAAAAACATTGCCGATGCGATAGTCTGAAACAATACGATGATGCACGCGATAGGTTGAGAACCAATTGACCTTTTGGATGGTCAGACCTAGGTCTTGAATAGCGGTATGGGCGACATCATCAAAGCTTAAGTTTTGCCCAGCTTGAATGCGATCCTCACGAATTAGCCCAATCAGGCGTGCTTGTCCAAGTTGCCCATAAGAAAACAATAAAACAAAATCTTCTCGATCTAAAGAAACATGCACACCACCATCGACAGCAGTTCCTTGTACGTTGACATCCGCAACATAGAAAAGTTTTGAATACGTTCCACCAGAAAATTTCAGTCCTAATAGATGTCGTATTGGTGACTTTCCACCATCACAGGCACCCAAAAAACGGGCAGAATAGTGTTCTAAACCCTGTGGACTACGAATTTCTGCACAAATATGGTCTGCATGGTGGGTGAAACTAATCAATTCACTGGAGCGTTCAACATAAACCCCAAATTTTTCTAAATGTCGGATCAGCAGTCGTTCATGTTGATCTTGTGGATAGATCAAAATAAAAGGATAGGGCGTGAGTGTTTCACCTTGTTCGATTAATTTTAAAACACCGCGCTTTTTTCCCAATGCCCATAAGTTGAGCTGTACATTGGGATAACCGGCTTGGATCACTTCCTCTGCCAAATCCATCTGTTGATATAATTCGAGCGTACGTGCATGAATCCCCAGCGCCCGTGAACTTTGACTGGGTTCTGTATTTTTATCAATAATTCGGACAGGAATTCCTTGTTTACTGAGCCAAAGTGCAAGTACTAGACCCGTCGGCCCTGCACCAACAATCAAAACATTATTTTTCATGTTATCTCCTATAAAGTGACTCTTGAAAATGACTCCCGAAAAGTGACTCCTTAAAGTGAGTAGGTGAACATTGTTCAATATTTGATCTGAAAGGGTGCTTTATTTTGTTGTTTATTTTCTTGTGAAGTTTTTGAAGGATTTTTTAGCATAATCCTTTCACATAGGCATATTTACAGCAAAATTGTAGAGTTTTTTGTTTTGATGAAAAAGACGTCAAGACTGTCAATTGTTATAAAACATGTAGGTTAGTTTGTATGTTTTTTATTGCGATTCATAAGATTGGAACAATATCTGCATATTCTTTAAAATGAAAATAGAAAACCGACTTGAGGTTGGGTGCAGTGAAAAAAGTTGCTTTATTATAGGATGGTCGTATTTTATTTTTGTAGAATAAAAATAATATAGCGAATTGAAAATGATGAATGCGTAGATGGAGGGTAACGGAAATGAAAAATATTGAACAAAAATATGCACAATTAACCGAAGCACAAAAAGAAATTTTTGCAGGTTATGGTTTAAGACAGGTCAAACATTTTGTGGAAATTAGTTTGCCAAATATCGAACCCTCTTTACCTGAAAATACGCATGTGCAAGGCATTAATGCCGAAGGTAAGGTTCAAGCGGTTAATTCTGAGAGTAAAGAAACTTATCTTTGGATTTCAGATCTACAATGGCAAAAACGTCCGATTACGATGGTTAATATTGATTTAAAAGAAGACTTTTTAGAAATCTGGAAAATATTTAATCTTCAAGCGTATGAGCTGATTGATTTAAGTCATATTCATCGTGATTTTTTAGAAAACCAGTTGGTTTAAATTGAGCTGCATTTATTTGATAAAGCACATGTTTTTGTAGTGGGCTACGATGATCTAATGCAGGATGATTAAAATAGTGTTGAAATTGCATTCCTAGGCGTTGCATTACGGCTTGGGATTTACTGTTTTGTTGTGCAGTAAATGCAACCACTTCATTTAAATGAAGTGAATCAAAAGCAAAATCTAAGCAAGCAATCGCGGCTTCGGTTGCAAAACCCTTGCCCCAAAATTTTTGCTCAAGTCGCCAGCCAATTTCAGTACAGGGTGAAAATGTAAATTGATCAGGTTGCTGATGTAAACCAATGAAACCGATAAACTTACCCGTTTGTTTTAACTCTACTGCCCAAAAACCCCAACCTTGAATGTCGATTAGGGTTTGAAACTTTTGTGCCAAGGCATCACTTTGTGGTTGCGTTAAGCAATGTGGAAAATAGCGCATTACTTCTGCATTGGAATTTAGCGCATAAAACGGCTTGAAATCAGAATCTTTCCATGACCTTAAAATTAAACGCGATGTCTCAAGCTGTCGATTCAACATAATGTCCTAAAGATCGTCCAGTGGAAGCTGAAAACTTTGTTTAATAATTTGACTGGGTAAATCCGTTTTCACACTGGTAATGCCATTTTTCTTGGTTAAATGTGCAGACTGAAATTTACGATAGCTTTCTAAATCTGGAACCACAACTTTCAGCATGGCATCAGACTCACCTAAAATAATATAACACTCCATCACTTGAGGCAGCTCTTTCATCGCCTCAATAAAGCAATCAATCGTTTCAGCATCTTGCCCAACCAACCAAATACGTGAAAATAAAATCAGTTGTAAACCAATTTTTTGCGGATCGACAATGGTGGTATAGCTTTGAATGACACCTGATTCTTCCAGTAATTTCACCCGTCGTAAACAAGAGGACGGTGATAGTCCAATTTCACGAGCCAAATCATTATTTTGCATACGGCCATTGATTTGCAATTCACGAATGATATTTTTATCTATACGATCAAGTTTTATTGAAATAGATTTAGATAATGGTTTCATAAATTAGAATATAATTCGAAAAATAATTCTAATTATAGAATATTTTGAAACCCTATTTCGTAACATTTATTCGATACTTATTTCCACTTTCAAAATATAGAAAGGGAAAAAGGAAATGTCTGTATTTTTACTTTTCGCCTTAACGGTAATCCCGCTTATTTTTACACCTGGACCAGATATGTTATTTATCTTGTCGCAAGTGATGGGTAAAGATGTGAAAGCCGGCATGATGGCAACCGTTGGGGTATGTTTAGGATATTTAGTCCATTCTGTTTTGGTGGCTTTAGGTATTGCAGCGATTATTGTGTCCTTTCCCATTCTGTTTGAAACTATTCGCTGGTTAGGGATCGCTTATCTTTTATTTTTAGCTTTGAGTTTAATTAAATCTGTCTTTAACACGCAGAAACTAGCCATTGAAAAGAAAAATACAGCCAAGCCGATTCAAAAAGGCTTCTTTACTGCTTTATTAAATCCAAAAGGCATGTTGATTTACTTTGCCATTTTACCGCAATTTATCGACAAAACAGGCAATACAATCAGTCAGGGCTTAATCCTTTCTTTTATCTTTATTGGTTTATGTTTTGTGGTGTACGGTGGTTTAAGTGTGATTTTTGCCAAAATTAGCCAAAATACACAGATTGATGAGCGTAAACAAAAATGGATTGATGGTGGTTCAGGCGGCTTATTAATGCTTGCTGCAACTTGGCTCATTATTCAATAGTCTTACGATGAAAAGCATGTCTAAATGGCATGCTTTTTTTATGCAGCACTTTATGTCACGTTGGATTTATACATTAAACGTCATTTGTTACATGTTTAACTTAAAGAAGTGACCAGTTTTACGACAAATATAGCAAAGTAATGAGATCAATCTGTCTTAAATGACAGGACATAACTTATACATTTGTGCAAGAAGGGTAAGTTGATTAAACTTAAAAATAATCCAAAATAAGGATCAAATCAGAACCTTTGATGAGCTTAATCAAATAAAAAAATAATAAAAATCAATGCTTAAAAATTAACTAAATATTGATGGAATTCAGATGAATAAAAAAAAATTAAAAAAACATGAACGCCTAGTTCAAGGAATTTGACGTATTTTTACGGCTGTTTCGATAATTGTGACTTGACCGAAATGCCATACACATTGCAAGATAGGGCACCTAAAAATTTTAACTGAAGAGTTATTATAACTTTTCTCAATTTTACTTTTGCTAAAACAGCCGAGGATTACATGAAGGCTCTTGTTGCTGTAAAACGTGTGGTTGATGCCAACGTCAAAGTTCGCGTAAAACCAGACAATAGTGGGGTAGACCTTACTAACGTTAAGATGTCGATCAACCCATTCTGTGAAATCGCAGTGGAAGAAGCGGTTCGCTTAAAAGAAAAAGGAACTGTTTCGGAAATCGTTGTGGTTTCTATTGGTCCTAAAGAAGCGCAAGAACAAATTCGTTCTTCTATGGCACTGGGTGCTGACCGCGGTATCTTGGTTGAAACGACGGATGAGATTGGTGCACTTGAAGTGGCTAAAATCTTAAAAGGCATTGTAGAACAAGAAAAACCAGAACTCATCCTTCTGGGTAAGCAAGCGATTGATGACGACTCGAATCAAGTCGGTCAGATGTTGGGTGCTTTACTGGGTGCTGGTCAAGGTACATTTGCTTCTGTTGTGACAGTAAATGGTGACAAAGTTCAAGTGACGCGTGAAGTAGACGGTGGTTTACAAACGGTTGAATTGAATACGCCTGCAATTATTACCACTGATTTACGTTTGAATGAGCCACGTTATGCTGCGCTTCCAAACATCATGAAAGCGCGTAAAAAACCGCTTGATGTGAAGTCACCTGCGGATTATGGCGTTTCAGCGACAACTAAACTTAAAACAGTTAAAGTTGAACCACCAGCAGAGCGTAAAGCTGGCGTACAAGTGAAATCTGTGGATGAGCTTGTAGAAAAATTGAAAAACGAAGCGAAAGTGATCTAATACAGAAGGATAAAATCATGAGTATTTTAGTTATCGCTGAGCACGACAATAAGACACTTAACGGTGCGACTTTAAACGTTGTTGCGGCAGCTCAAAAAATCGGTGGTGATATCACTGTATTGGTTGCGGGTTCAGGCGCTCAGGCTGTTGCTGAGCAAGCGGCTCAAGTTGCGGGTGTAAGCAAAGTACTACTTGCTGACAATGCGGCTTATGCAAACCAATTGGCTGAAAATGTAGCTGCTTTAGTTGCTGAGTTAGGCAAAGGTTATTCACATATCCTTGCGACGTCTACAACAACTGGTAAAAACATCCTTCCACGTGCGGCTGCACTGTTAGACGTGAGCATGATCTCTGACATCATTGCTGTTGAAAGCGCTAAAACTTTCAAACGTCCAATCTATGCAGGTAACGCGATTGCGACAGTTCAATCTGATGAAGCAATTGTGGTTGCAACTGTACGTGGTACGGCATTTGATCCTGTCGCTACAACAGGCGGTTCTGCTGCGGTTGAAGCTGTAAGCGACGTGCAAGATGCAGGCATCTCTAAGTTTGTTTCTGAAGAGATTGTTAAATCTGAACGTCCAGAATTAACAGCTGCACGTATTGTGGTTTCTGGTGGTCGTGGTGTGGGTTCAGGTGAGAACTATCACACTGTACTTGATCCATTGGCGGACAAACTGGGTGCGGCTCAAGGTGCATCACGTGCTGCGGTTGACGCTGGTTTTGTACCAAACGACATGCAAGTGGGTCAAACAGGTAAAATCGTTGCGCCTGACCTCTACATTGCTGTGGGTATTTCAGGTGCGATTCAGCATTTGGCAGGTATGAAAGATTCTAAAGTGATCGTTGCGATCAACAAAGATGAAGAAGCGCCAATTAATGCAGTTGCGGATTACTGGTTAGTGGGTGACTTGAACACTGTAGTTCCAGAATTGGTTTCTAAAATCTAATTTCTGAACTTGTGTTTGAATAAAAACGCTCCGAAAGGGGCGTTTTTTATGTTAAAAAATAAGAACAAATAAACTGGTGGATTGTAGATGAGTTATCGTTTTAAAACCTATTTTCTCATGTTAGCTCATTATAATCAGTGGGCAAACCAGAAGTTATTTTCTATTTTAACCACGCTAACAGAAGAACAATTAAATCAAGATTGCGGCGCCTATTTTAAATCCCTTATGCAAACGGCAAATCATCTACTGGTAGGCGATTTACTCTGGTTTGAACGTATTAAGGGTGCAGTAGCCTCCAATTACGCCTTAGATGAGATCCTTTATCCCCAGATCATGTCGTTGATACCTGCGAGGTTTGGGTATGATCAGCGTTTAATTGGCTTTCTCAATGAATATGATGAAGCTGCATTTAATGGGCTTATCACCTATATTCGTCGTGGGCAGACTTATACTGAACCATTAATCGAGATATTAGCGCATCTATTTAATCATCAAACTCATCATCGAGGACAGATGCATAGCATGGTTTTTCAACTGACAGGTAAATCGTTAGAGTTGGATTTAATTTTTTTCCAAAGAGAAAATGCCCATTTCTATAAATGATGGTTTTGAATTTACGCTGACTTTTTCTATTGGAAATGGCGTTATTTTAGATTAAAAAATAAGCGTTTATTCTGTTCGTCAAAAAGTAGAAAATTAGATTTTTAACTTGTTAATTCTAATAAACTTTTTATTGTGAAAAAATACTATTTTTCAGATTACTAAACTCCCTGTTAGTGAGCCTTTTATGCTATAATTTACGGCTGTATTTAGACTTTAGCTCAGCTTATTTTGGGTTAATTTTTGCAAGATTGATTATATAAAACGAGCGGTTCAATACTGTACTGTTTGTAATAAGGAGTATGCATGAGCGTATCGGAAATTAGACCGATTGCCATTGAGGATGAACTTAAAAGCTCATATCTCGATTATGCCATGAGTGTTATTGTATCTCGTGCATTACCAGACGTGAGAGACGGTTTAAAGCCTGTTCATCGTCGTGTGCTGTTCGCTATGCACGAATTGGGCAATGACTACAACAAAGCTTATAAAAAATCTGCGCGTGTAGTCGGTGACGTGATCGGTAAATATCACCCACATGGTGATTCTGCTGTTTATGAAACCATTGTACGTATGGCTCAAGATTTTAGCTTGCGTTATCAATTGGTCGATGGTCAAGGTAACTTTGGTTCTGTCGATGGTGATAGTGCAGCAGCAATGCGTTATACCGAAGTCCGTATGCGTAAATTGACTCATGAAATGTTGGCTGATTTAGAAAAAGATACAGTCGAATGGGAAGATAACTACGACGGTTCTGAGCGTATACCGCAAGTCATGCCGACCCGTATTCCAAATTTATTGATCAATGGCGTAACGGGTATTGCTGTGGGTATGGCGACCAATATGGCGCCGCACAACATGACCGAAGTCGTCAATGCTTGTTTGGCTTATGCAGATAACCCGAACATCAGCATTGAAGGGTTAATGCAGTATATCTCAGGGCCTGACTTCCCTACAGGCGGTATCATTTACGGTAAATCCGGTATTGTAGATGCCTACCGTACAGGTAAAGGTCGTTTACATATTCGTGGTAAGTACCACTTCGAAGAAGATCCGAAGAATGGTCGTATCACCATCGTCTTCACTGAAATTCCTTATCAAGTCAATAAAGCAAGAACGATCGAACGTATTGCTGAATTGGTGAAAGAGAAAAAACTTGAAGGTATTTCAGAACTGCGTGATGAGTCTGATAAAGACGGTATGCGTATTGCAATTGACTTGAAGCGTGGCGAAAACGCTGAAGTGATTGTTAATAACCTGTTCCAAAATACTCAGCTTGAAAATTCGTTCAGCATCAACATGGTTTGCCTAGACAATGGTCAGCCGAAGTTGATGAATTTAAAAGATATCATCGCGGCATTTATTCGTCACCGTCAAGAAGTCGTGACGCGTCGTACCATGTTTGAACTACGTAAAGCACGTGAACGTGGTCATATCTTGGAAGGTTTAACGGTTGCTTTAGCCAATATTGATGCGATTATTGAAACCATTAAAAGTTCTGCTAACCCAGCTGAAGCGCGTGAGCGTTTACAAGTCGGCGAGTGGGCTGCGGGTGGCGTGGTTGCATTACTGGAAAAAGCAGGTTCAGTTTCTGTACGTCCAGAAATTATTGATGGTGAAGATCTGTCTAAACCTTATGGTTTTGATGGTGGTATTTACCGTCTTTCACCTGCGCAAGTGGGTGCAATTTTAGAATTACGTTTACACCGTTTAACGGGTCTTGAACAAGACAAGTTACACGCAGAATATTCTGAAATTCTGGGTCAAATTGCTGAACTCACTGCTATTTTAAATGACTTTAATTTGTTGATGAATGTGATTCGTGAAGAACTCGCATTGATTTTGCAACAATATGGCGATGCACGTAAAACTGCGATTGTTGAGTCACGCATTGATTTCTCACGTGAAGATTTAATTCCTGAAGAACAAATGGTGCTTACCGTTTCGAAAACAGGTTATGCGAAAACGCAACCATTATCTGACTATGCTGCGCAGCGTCGTGGCGGTCGTGGTAAGTCTGCAACATCCATGAAAGAAGATGATTACATTCAACATCTGATTGTGACATCGAACCATGCAACGGTTCTTTGCTTTACCAACGTGGGTAAAGTGTATCGTTTGAAAGTCTATGACGTGCCACAAGCATCACGCGGTGCAAAAGGTCGCCCAATGGTGAACTTACTGCCTCTAGATGCCAATGAGACCATTACAGCAATTTTACCTGTGATTGATGCACCGAAGAAATTTAAAGATCGTTTGGTTGCTTTCCAAGCATTTGTAAAAGCCAATAAAGCTAAACTACAAGAAAATGAAGTGATTAATGGTCATTTTGTTGAACTTGAAGCGGCTTTAGCTGAACTTGAAGATGGTGCAGATGATTTATCTGATGCATTACGTGTTCAATTGAAACAGTTGGGTGTAGAACTTTCGGGTACTGATCTGGATGATGACATCATTGCTGACTTTGCCCAGCAAGCTGAAAGCGTACGTAAAAACTTCTATGTCTTTATGGCGACTGAGTTCGGTACGATTAAACGCGTTGAGCTTGAACAATTTAGTAATGTTCGTTCAAATGGTTTACGTGCGATTGAGTTAAACGAAGAAGATACCTTAATTGGTGTCGCGATTACCGATGGTGAGCAGCAAATTATGTTGTTCTCTAATGAAGGTAAGGCGATTCGTTTTGCTGAAACGGATGTACGTTCAATGGGCCGTTCTGCCAAAGGTGTACGCGGTATGCGTGTCACGATTGGTGCAGCACAAGTTGAAGATACCGAAGATACTGATGTAGAGTCTGATGATGAAGATGCTTCGGATTCAGTTTTAGTCAGCCGTATTGTATCGTTGGTCGTAGTACCTGAAACAGGTGAAGTACTGTGTGCTTCTGAACATGGTTACGGTAAACGTACTCCAGTCGGCGACTTCCCAACCAAAAAACGTGGTGGTAAGGGTGTTATTGCACTTAAGACTTCAGAACGTAATGGTGAGCTTGTCGGTGCAGTTGCGATTGATGCATCTAAAGAGTTGATGTTGATTTCTGATGGCGGTACTTTAGTGCGTACTCGTGCTTCTGAAGTTGCACAAACTGGTCGTAATGCGCAAGGTGTTCGTTTGATCCGTTTAGGTCAAGATGAAGTGCTTGTGGGTGTTGTTACTGTCGAAGCAGTTGAAGAAGAAGAATTTGTAGCAGCTGTTGAAGGTGAGGAAGTCGTAACTTCTGAAGCTTTGATTGATTCTGAAATTTTAATTGATGATGAAATGATTGCTGATGAATCTGGTAATGAATCAGATTTAAATGAGTCTGAAGAAGAGTAAGTTTTGGCGGTGATAAAAAGGACGCGTAAGCGTCCTTTTTATATTTTAGATAAAAATTAAATCAGAGTATTTTGTTATTCATTATGCATTTAATACTCGTTTAAAATTCTCATCATTACTACAATGTTCTAAACAATCTTTAAGAATTCCAACTGCACGATAAATGTGTTCAGGTTTATCTAAAAATACTTGTCCATTTGTTTGTACTTCGAGTCCTGCACGAAATAATTCAAGTTTTCGTTGATCATCAATTGGAACTGCAAATTGAATCGTTGGGCGTTTACGATTTACATCGTATCTAAATAACCAACGATTATTTTTGTTTTGAAAAAGAATGGAATAATAACTTTCAGTATCTTTAGCTGTTAATTCTGCTTCAGGGAATAATTCACTAACAATACGGTAAAGATCCTGTTCATCTTTCGTCGTCACAATTTTTTCATTGTCTGGGTGAATAATATCAACAGGTTGATGGTCTATTATTGGTTGTTCAATTTTAGTTGGTTGAGGTTCTATGGGTTGTGCAGTAATAATCGTAGGTGAAGATAGTCCTTTAACAACGGTATCGCTAATAGCTTGTTCGACTGCTTGTTTTACAAAAGGTTGTATGGTTTCCAGAAATTTCGTATTTAATTGACGCTGAATATGTGCTTGTTGTGCAACATAACGAACAAAGTCTAAATCAATTTCATTAATACTTTTCTTTATTACTGTTTTAAACTGCTGGATATATTGATTTTCTTCAGCAAAAAAACGTAATTTTTCGACATGGAAATTATCATGTTTAAATTCGGCTAATTGCACCAGTTCTTCAGCTTTATGTTTCATAAAATCCACTGTAAGAAATGGTTTTTCATCCATTACATTGGTATTGATTAAATCAGTAAAGAAACGCCATTCTTTACCATTGGTAATTGCTCCGATTGTAACGCCAAGACTGCTATTAAAATAACGGGATAATTGTGGGGCATGATTGGTCAGATTTGCATTATAAGGTTTTGCTTCAATGAACATAACAGGTTGCCCATTGCAATATAAAGCATAATCAACTCTTTCTGTGGCTTTGACCCCTGGAAAGTCAGCAGCAAATTCTGCTAATACTTTGGTTGGGTCGTAAGGGTTAAAACCTAGAATGTCTAAGAGTGGTAAAATTAAAGCTTGTTTTGTTGTTTCCTCAGTGGTGCAGTGTTCCCCAACACGTTTAACGTGTTCAATATGGCTTTGAAGTTTATTGATAAAATTATTCATATCTTTCCTATTTTGAGTTGTTGTTGATTATGATTTGATCAGTATTCACTTGTTTTCTTTATTTTTCAATTATTAAAATGATAAGTGAGATTGTTTGAAAAATAGACTTATTTTAAACCTCAGTAAAAATTTTACTAAGTTCAGCGCATAAAAAAAGGAAGCGGAAGCTTCCTTTTTTAATTTCATGAATTACGCAGCATCCTGCATTTTAATTTCATGATTTTTTTGCATTACAACAGCATAATTCTTTTGTTTTTCAGTATCGAATTGACCTTCCCATTTACTAATTACAAGAACAGCCAACGAGTTACCAATGACATTCAATGCAGTACGTGCCATATCTAAAATACGGTCAATACCTGCAATAAATGCAAGACCTTCAAGCGGAATACCCACACTACCCAATGTTGCTAACAACACCACAAAAGACACGCCCGGAACACCAGCAATACCTTTAGACGTAATCATTAAAGTTAACACTAAAATAATCTGTTGAGTCAGGCTTAAATCAATACCATAAAGCTGTGCAATAAAAATAGCTGCAATACTTTGATAAAGCGTAGAGCCATCTAAGTTAAATGAATAACCAATTGGAATCACAAAACTGGTAATAGATTTTGGAGCACCATAGGCTTCCATCTTTTCCATAATACGCGGTAAAACGGTTTCTGAACTCGCAGTTGAATACGCCAGAATCAGTTCATCTTTTAAAATTTTAATAAGTGCCCAAATGCTGAAACCACAGAATTTAGCAACTGCACCCAAAATGATAAAGGTGAAGAAGAAAATAGCGCCATACACTAAAAGTGCTAACTTCACTAATGGAAGTAGAGAACTAAAGCCAAAGTTTGCAACTGTTGCCGCAATCAGACCAAATACACCGAAAGGTGCAAAAAGCATGATCATATGCGTAACTTTGAACATGGTTTCAGAAATTGCCTGTAACACATTAATTAGAGGCTGTTTGGTTTCTTTAGCTAACGATCCTAAACCAACACCAAAGATCACTGAGAAGAAGATGATCGGCAACATGTGCCCATCGGTCAGTGCGCCAAAAATATTGGAAGGAATTAAAGATAAAATGGTATTAACCAGACCGTGAGCATGGCTACTCACTTCCTGTGTTGTTGCTTGGTATTTAGAGATATCGGTTTGCGTTAAACTCGACATATCAATGCCAGCACCCGGCTGGAATACATTGGCAGCAACAAGACCAACAATAATGGCAATGGTTGTAATGACTTCAAAATAAACAATGGTTTTGAAACCAAGTTTACCTAAATTTTGACCGTGACTTGTATTGGCAATACCTAAAATCAGCATTGAAACAACAAGTGGAATAACGATCATCTTAATTAAATTAATAAAAATTGCACCCAATGGGCTAAGTAAATTATTAATTAAAACTTCACGGTATTCGGGAGAGTAGTGTAAAAAAGAGCCTACAAGCACACCTAAAATGAGTGCAATTACGATTTGCCATGCAAGGCTAATCTTAATTTTCTTCATGTTAATCCCTTAAAATCAGATATTTAGTGAAAAAAAGCTGCAATAAAACTGTCGACTTCATAACGACACGTTAATGGGAGCATGGGAGTGAATAATAAATATATTCTGGGAGTACCGAAAAAACGCTATTCTGCATTGATAAATGCATAGAATCTAACGTTTTCTATGCAATACTTGTTCAATTGATCAAAAATATTCCAGTTTTCGTTGAATATCCGATCTATTTGTTAAGTTTTATTTATTAATATTATGATGTCTCTCATTAGAACATTATTTTTTATTGTTTTGTGTCAATCGGAAATATCCTAAAACCAATAATATAGCCCCAACAGTTGCCAAATAAATCATTTTTGGAATGACCAGATCCGTTGGTACACCCATTTGGTTGAGTTGAATAAACATTTGAATGCCTTGGGTGGACGGAAGTGCTTTACCTAGGAATTGCATCCATTCGGGCATGGCTGCATGTGACCATGCTGTGCCTGAAAGTAAAAAGAGTGGAATGGAAGTAAACACAATGACGTGTCCTGCGCGTTCTGGCATATCAAAAAATGAAGCAATGACCATTGTTAGCGCAATCACGCAACTGATAAAGATCGGCACCGCCAAAAGCATGCCCCAAAAATTTCCACCATGTGGATAATCATAAAGCCAGAAAGTAAAACCGAATAAATAAAAACAGCCTAAGCAACCAATGGTTGAAATGGCGCAGAATAGTCCGAAAAATTCAGTTTTTTTAGGTTGCCAATTGGATTGCCTATAGCCTGCAATGAGCATACTTAAGCCTAAAACAATGGTTTGATGAATAATTAATGGGGCAATTGCAGGGAAAACATAACTGCCATAACCAGATAGCGTATTAAATAAAGGGACTTGATGAATCGAAAGAGCAGGGCTGAAATGTGAAATATGGCCAAATTTTTCGGCTTGTTCAGCAATTACTTGTTCAATCGAGCTGGCTAAGCCTAAGCCAATTTGTTTGGTCTTGAGAAAATAAGCAGCACTTAAATATAAACCAACACCACCAACCTCACCACGATGGACACTATTGGATAAATTGTCAGGCAACAATAAAATACCGTCAGCTTGCTGGGTTTTAATCATCATTTGTGCTTCAGCAAAATTTCCTGTGACAGCTTTAATTTTTACATTCGGGCTTTTTGAAACTTCAGTAATAATGTTGGAAGTCAGTATGCTTTGTTCTTCATCCACAATCACAATAGGCAAAGATTCTGCATGCTGGGCTTTATAGGCCGTGGGGTAGAAAAAGCTATATAAAAATACTGATAAAACCAAGGTGGTAAAGATTGAGCTATTACGGGCAATATCTTTAAAAGTTTTGAAGTAAAAATGAAGGAATTCTTTCATGCTCGTTTTCATGAGTGAACTCCCTTTACATACTTTTTAAGAAAGAAATACGCTATTGCAAAATAAAATAGACAATAAACTGTCAAAACTGCAAGGGGTAAAAGTGACGCGGAGATTGGACTACCGATTACCCATTGTTCGGTCTGCAATTTTGCATATGGAGTATAAGGAAGAATATTGGCCCAAAATTGCGTAAACAGAGGGGCATTATTTAAAGGTAAAGTGACCCCAGCAAAACTTAAAGAGGAGCCACCATAAACGGCAATAAAACCGTACGATTTAGCTAAGTCGCGAGTTGCCAATACAACAGCGCTGCTAATCAAGGCATAAGCGCTGTAAAAGAAAAATTGTCCAATTAAGATCATCCATACATTGCCTGCAACAAACCAACCACGAATTTCAATGAGCCAGAACATCCAAGCCCAAGTCCAAGCAGTAAAAATAAGCACATAGACTAAAACTTTAGACAATAAGGCACTAACAATACTGTGCTGATTTAACCATTGTCCCGTGGTGTTAAATTTCAGCTCTTGTCCTACTGCAAAAGCCACACAACAACACAATAATAAATGCAGAATTGCAGGAATCATAAAGGGTTCTAAGTAAAACTCATAACTTAAACTTGGATTATATAAAGGCGAGATTTTGACATTGGGCGTTGGAATATCCAAATAAGGAAGGCTATTGGCTAAATAGTTTTGCCGAGTGAAATCAATGGTCGCTTCTAGGGTACTCAATAACATCGCAGATGAAATCGCATTGCCCACACTAAAATAACTTTGGTTAAAAGCAATGCTGATTTCAGCATCTTGAGCTTGAACCAGTCTCTGTTCCGCACCGGCAGGAATAGAAATATAGCCCCAAATTTGAGTTTGATTCAGCAGCTTTTCTACTTCATCGGGGCTTTGTGAAATCAGTGCAATTTTTAAAGTTGAATTATGACTGACATATTTTTCAATATTTCGACTCAGTTCGCTTTGGTCTTGGTCAATAATGGCAATCGGCAAATGCTCAGGCTTGCCCTGATAGAACATGCTGGAAAACAACACAATAATAAATAAAGGGGTAAGTGTGACTAAGCACAAGTCCCATTTATGTGTCAGTAAATAGCGCAGTTCGCGCAGCATGCCCGACCACATTATTGAGTCTCTTTAATTTTAAACAGAACGCTCATACCGACTTTTAAATCTGTGATTGGATGCACAGGTGCCAAATGAATTTTAAAGCTGCGAATGTCATAGCCTCCTGTCTGGCGCGTGGTTTTAATGGTGGCAAATTCACCTTCAGCATCAATCGTTTTAATTTTAAAAGTTGCTGTTTGGTTCAGCGCAGGAATAAAACCATCCATGCTTTTGGCTTTATAAATTTGTGCATATAAGTCTTCACGTACATTTACGCTTACCCATAAATCATCATCTTGAATAATACTGACTACAGGCACCCCCATAGCCACCAGTTCCGAGACTTTGCCGTAGGTTTTGGAGACTGTGCCGTCGATAGGAGAGCGCAGTTTGGTTTCCGCTGCTAAAGCATTGGCTTCGGCTACCGCTGCCTGAGCAATTTGAACTTGCGCATCGGCAGAAGATAGTTGTTGTGGTGTACTACCACGTTTGGCGCGTGCATATTGTTGATACGCTGCTTCCGTGAGTTGACTTGCAGATAATGCTGCGGCCTGCATTTCATCGCGTCGTTGGCGGGAAATTACGCCTTCTTTAAACAAGTTTGCACCACGTTGATAAGTGGTTTGAGCTAAGGCTTGTTGTGCTTTTAAACTTTGCCAATTGGCATAGAGCGTATCAATATTTTCCTGTTGTGAGCCTCGTTCAGCAGTCGATTGCAGTGCTAGGGCAGATTGTAAAGCGGCTAAAGCTTGCTGTTTTTTTGCATCGACCTCAGGGCTAAATAAACGGATCAATTCCTGATCTTTGCTGACTTTTTGTCCATCATGCACATAAATTTCCTCAATACGACTGGGTACTTTCGTACTGACATGAATGGTGTCGGCTTCAACTCGCCCTTGTAATTCAATTTCTTTGGGTTGATAGCTTTTCCATAAACCAAACGCAATTAAGCCTAAAAGTAAAATAAGCAGCATTAAACCAATTGCCTTTATAGCTGCTGATTTTTTCGGTTCGCTGTTTGAATCTGTTGCTGTTTGGGTTTGAGCCTTCTGCTGATTTTTGGCTTCCGTTTCTGCATCTGTTTGTTGTTCAATGGGTATTTCTTGCTTGTCTGTTTTGCTATTTTGCGTTGATGTCGCTGTAGAGTTTCCTTCCGATGAGGTGTTTTCTACATCTTGATCAGACTTGCTTTGATCTTGATTCATTTTATTCCCCATCAAAAATTAACGAAGGTGGTAAGTTTGAGTTTGATTGATATAACTTTGAAATTGGTCAATCGAGCCGTGACTTTGCAATAATGTTGCCAATGACATGACATATTTATAAGCATTCAGTGCCATTTCACTTTTTAAGCCAGTTAAGGCATTTTGTGCATCAATCACTTGTGTAGCTGTACCCATATCTTCTTTAAAAGACAGGGTTTGAATACGCAAATTTTCTTGCGCTGCTTGCATATTTTGTTGTAAAAGTTGATGACTTTGTTGTGCCGTCGTCACTTCACTATAGGAGATGTAAATAATATTCTCAATTTCCTGTTTGGTACGTTCTGTGATTAATTCAGAGGCATAGCGTTGTAATTCAGCGGCTTGAATATTTTTGTTTTTATCGACCCCTGAAAATAAATTATAGCGAGCGACCACACCGACAATCCAGTTTTGCTTGTCATCTAGACTGTACTCGCCAAAGGCAAAAAGATTGGGTTTTTTTGCCGCACTTTGCACTTTTACATTGGCATTGGCCAGTTGTGTATCCATCTGCATTTTACGAATGAGGGAAGATTGATCTTGATAGGTTTTGAGTAAACCATTTAAAGATTGGCTTTGCGTAGAATTGACAAATAACGGGGTGCTCAGCTCAGTAATTTGGCTGCTTTGTAAAAGATTATTCAGTTGAAATAAGCTCGATCTGAGATTGGCTTCAGTATTTTGCTCCAGACGTTGCGCATTATTTTTTGCCACTTCAAATTGCATCCGTTGACCTTTGCTAATAAAGCCCTGATTTTCCAGTTTGAGAGCATTGCTATAGTGTGTTTGCATGGCATTCAAATTGGAATGGCTTGAACCCAATAATTGCTTTTGCAGTTGCACATTAAAATAGGCTTGAATCAGTTCAAAGCGTTGTACATCTTGTTGTTGTTTACTGCTGAGTTGACTACGTTCGGCTTTAATATTCGCTACTTCTTTGGCGCTAGAAGTTAAACCACCAGTATAAAGCGGCATCAGGATCGACACCGTTGGACGCACAACTTGGTCTTCTAAAATCACATTGGCAGAATCTGGAAATAGACCAACACCACTATGAATGGTTTGATTGATACCTTCTTTTAAAGGATCAGAAATATTAGGTGGCAGGTTTTCTTGATTAATTCGGTCAGTAATTCCTTGAGATAAGGTTTGTTCCAAATTGTTTTTAAATGAATCTAAAGGAATATCGACTTCATTATGAAAGGCATAAGCCCTGACATTTAAATCGACACGCGGTAGACCTAAACCTTTGACTGCTTCTGCTTCTAATTTTGCCGCCTGTTGTAAGGCCTGATTGGCTTGTGTGCTATATGAATCGGTTAGTACAGATTGTTCCGCTTGCGCATAACTGATGCTTTGAGCAAGACTGATTGAACTTGACAAGATGGAAGACGAAAAAATTAAAATTTGTACAAGCGGTTTTTTAATCAAGATATCTCGCTTAAAACCTAAAAAGGGCGGTGAACGCTGTAACATCGAATAGACTCTCCACATCGTAATTTTAATTATAAAGCATCATTTAATGATGTGTTTTGATATCAGTGACTGCCTTGTGCGAGATGAATCAAGCGTGAAAAACATAAATTTATTGATTATATTGTAGCTAATCTCATACATTTAAATAAATATAAGATGAATTTACAAGTTAAACAGCCGAATAAATTTCCAGATGAATGTACGCTCAATCAAGCCATCGATCTTTTTTATCAGAAGAATGGTTTTGGGCCAATTGTTGGTGATCGTGAGCCTTTAACCGTAGGCGTGTATACCGGTTGTTTAATTGTCCCTATGCCAAACATCGGTGTACGTCATAAGTATTTAAAATACCATGATATTCATCATATCTTAACAGGTTATACCGTAGGGCGTATTGGTGAAGGGGAAGTCAGTGCATGGGAGCTTGGAACAGGATCAATGTTTAGCCACCCTATATTGGGCATCATGAATTTAATAGCACTGTCTACAGGATTTTTTTTAGAGCCTAAACGCATGTTACAAGCATATAAGTTGGGTTTAAAAAGTTCAAATAACTACGATTTAACAACCCGAATATGGTTAGATTCGCATGCTGACGAGATCACGATACGCGAGCTAGTGCAATTTAAACTTGCACATAAATCGAAGGTTTTTTTGCATTGGCTGCGTTGGATTGAATTTGCGGTGTATTTAAGTGCGGCAATTTTAATTCATGCAATTGTGGTTATTCCTGCTTTAATTTTACGCATAGTGAGTTATTTACTTGCTGGCGAGCCGTTCATTGAAATTATTAAACCTGTTAAGCGGTCAGATCTTTATTGAATTTTTGACTTTAAATGTCCGACAGCATTGAAATATTTTCAGGATAATTTACTGCAAGCACAAGCTATATGTGGTTAAATGCCATCATTTTATTGTGTTTCACTTTGAAAGGAAAAATCATGCGCGCGTACAATTTCTGTGCTGGTCCTGCTGCCTTACCGACTGCCGTTTTAGAAAAAGCTCAAGCTGAAATGCTCGATTGGCATGGCAAAGGTCTTTCGATCATGGAAATGAGTCATCGTAGTGATGACTATGTTGCTGTTGCAGAAAAAGCAGAAGCTGATTTGCGCAAATTGATGAACATTCCAGAGAACTACAAAGTATTGTTCTTACAAGGCGGTGCTTCACTTCAATTCTCTGCAATTCCTTTAAATTTATTGGGTAAAAATAATAAAGCAGATTATATCCATACGGGTATTTGGTCTGAAAAGGCGCTAAAAGAAGCACAACGCTATGGCGATATCAATGTCGTGGAAGCGGGTACCAGCATTAATGGTAAATTAGCAATTACCGATCAAAGCCAGTGGAATCTATCTGATAATGCCGCTTATGTGCATTATGCAGATAATGAAACCATCGGTGGTTTGCAATTTGCAGGTATTCCAGAGGTGAATGCACCTTTAGTGTCAGATTTATCTTCAAGCATTCTTTCAGCACCGCTTGACGTATCTAAATTTGGTTTAATTTATGCGGGTGCTCAAAAAAATATTGGGCCTGCTGGTTTAACTTTAGTCATTATTCGTGAAGACTTACTTGATCAAGCGAAACCAGAAATTCCAAGTATTTTGAAATATTCTGCACAAGCGAAGAATGATTCAATGGTCAATACACCATCGACTTATGCTTGGTACTTATCAGGTCTGGTTTTTGAATGGTTACTAGAAAATGGCGGTGTGGATGCCATGCATAAAGTCAACCTTGCAAAAGCAAACTTACTGTATGGCTATATCGATGCAAGTGATTTCTATGCCAACCCAATTGCTGTTCCAAACCGTTCAATTATGAATGTGCCGTTTACTTTGGCAAATGCTGATTTAGAGAAATTGTTCTTGAAAGAAGCAGAAGCAAACCATTTGCTTAACTTGGCAGGTCATCGTTCAGTTGGTGGTATGCGTGCCAGTATTTATAATGCGGTGCCTTTAGAAGGCGTTCAAGCATTGGTTAACTTTATGGATGACTTTGCAAAACGCAATGGTTAATCCCTGAAACTAAAAAGCCCATCAAATGATGGGCTTTTTGCTATTTATTGAAATGAGTTTGGTGAAAATAAGTCTAGTAAAATAAGGTCAGAGAATAAAGTGATGTAAAAGGTAGGCAGACATAAACATGCCTAATATAAAAAACAGACATGAAATTGAGTCTAACTGGAAACGTGTGCTGAGTTGATGTTCAACGTGTTGTATATTTTCTTCTTGTAAGATTTTCATGGGAAATTCTATTCCGATTTATTTATCGTTAATTCCTATTGCTCGTTTGTATTTTTAGCATAAAAAATTGATTAAATAAAGTACTAGATTAAAACACTTTAAGTGTTATCCAGTCTTGTGAATAAATTGAAACTTTAATGCTCACCCACAATAAGTGAAATGGATATAAAAAGCAGCTAAATATGCGTGTTGATTAGCATAATTGAGCTGCTTTTTATAAATTATTGTTTTTTAGCGTGAATATTGACTTGAATCCATAAGTTGCCACGAATGAATTGACCAATCTGAAAGTCTTTGTACGCTGCATTTTTGCTTGCAATACGAATCAGCGTTGCTTCTTGGTCTTCATCATGAATTAGGGCAACGTCATAAAGCGTATATTCTTGCTCCATAAAGCGCATTGCGGTTTTACCGACAATATTGCCTTGGAACCAAGCTTCATCTTCTTGCCCCATTTTTTCGCCATAAAGATAAGCCACCATTTTTGAAAAATCGACGGTTACTGGTTCTTTATCATCTTCCGATTTAGGTTCCCAAGCGTCAATTTGTTCTTGTAAATTGGCAGGTGCAACACCGTTATTGGCAGCTAAAATATCGTTTAAAGCACGGTGGTGTTTAATCGAAGCAGGATCATCAACCACCAATTGTTCATGGTTTGAAACAGCTTCAAGTTCATAAGCCCAAGCATTGAATTGAGCAAGATAGTTTTGATCTTTTTCATACTGCTCATGATTAACGCTATATAAGCTATCAAAAGCATAAACTACGGTATTTGCACCTAAATTAAGCTGTAAGACGGCCTGTGTATTTGATTTACAGGTGATAATACGCTCAATCGTGGCATTCACTTTATATGGACTTTCAAAACTTGGAAAGGCTGTTTTAACACATTGAGGTTTGTTGTTTTCAACCGCAATCACTTGAGTAATTTTTACAGCGGCTTTGTTGGGTCCTTGAATTAGCCATGTGGCTTCATCCATGTCCGATTCTTCTTTACACAAACCCATCGGCATCACAGGTGCATCTAGTGCTAAGCCAAGCCACTTAGGCACATCTGTACATGGATTATCCGTAAGTAAATTCCAATGTTCGACATGGCTGCCAAAGTTCTGATCTTCAATGGTGATAATTTCTGGTCTATTTTGATTTTTCATATTCACAATTGATGTTGGGTTGTATTTGTATATTAAATCGAGGGTTATTTTAAAATTTCAAGTCATCCAGACTAAATTTAACCATTAAAGTAAGTGAAATAGAGCAAATACCTTGAATTAACCGAACTTAGGCAGCAATCGTTCTACGCTAAAAAATGTTATTCCACTGAATTGAGCTAAAAGAGCCGAATGGATTAAGTGGATTTATCCATCATCTTGTCATATGGAATTTGCTAAACTAAGGGTTCATCTTTTTCTAGTTTTGGATGCTTTGTGCTGCCATTTAAACTTTGGGTCGATGCTGATGCATTGCCTAAAATTCTACGTGAAGTCATTCTTCGTGCTTCAGATCGCTATCAATTAGAAGTTACTTTTGTGGCCAACCAAAATGTCGGGATTACCCCTTCAGTACGGATTAACTCCATTCAAGTGATGAGTGGCGCGGATGCCGCAGATAAAGAAATCATCGAACGCATGAAAGAGCATGATATTGTGATGACACAAGACATTCCTTTAGCGGCACAGGTGATTGAAAAGGGCGGAATTGCGATTCATCCACGCGGTGAGGTTTATACCACAGCCAATGTCAAAGCCCGTTTGCATTTACGTGATTTTATGGATTCTTTACGCGGGGCAGGTGTAAACACGGGGGGGCCACCACCAATTTCTGAACGTGATAAACGTGAATTTTCCAGTTCACTCGATCAAACGATCCAAAAACAGAAACGTAAAACTGCACTTTAAGCCGAGTCCATTATGCCTTCTCAAGCCAATATCGTGTCAACTTATGCTTTGTTGGTGTTTATTTGGGCCACAACGCCATTGGCAATAGTGTGGAGCGTCTCTGATCTGCATTTATTCTGGGCTTTGGTGCTGCGGTTTTTTATCGCTTTACCGCTAGCTATTATGTTGTTGTTGATACTGAAAGTTAAATTTCCAACAGATCAAATATCTTGGCATAGTTATTTGGCGGGTTCATTTAGCTTAATGGGGTCTCAGATCTTTACTTATATTGCGACCAGTTATTTAAGTTCTGGGATGATTGCTTTGATGTTTGGTCTCGCCCCAATAATGGCTGGTCTGATTGGATATTTTGGCTTTAAACAGCGTTTAAGTCGTTTACAATGGTTGGGTATGGTGATTGCGGTGGCTGGATTGGCCATCATTTGCTTTGGCGGTGAAAATCAACATATCCATCCGATTGGGATCGGCTTGATGTTGATGAGCGTATTTACCTATGCGTTATCCATTTTCTGGGTCAAAAAAGTCAATGCAAATATTGAGCCTGTGGCTCAAGCAACAGGTTCGATTCTGGTCTCGACCATTGCAGCTATTTGTATTGTGCCCTTTATTTTGCAATATGCACCGACACATATTCCAGCTACAAAGTCTTTATTGGCGCTGATTTATACCGTGGTCATGGCATCACTGATTGCGATGTTCTGTTATTTTAAATTGGTACAAAATATTCAAGCGACGACTTTATCGTTAACCACCGTCATGACCCCGATGATTGCTTTATTGATTGGTGCTGTGCTCAATCATGAAGCATTGTCTGCAATGGTTTTTGTCGGGGCATTCATTCTGCTATTTGGTTTGTTTATTTATTTCTATCGCGACCTTAAGGCGAGTCGAACACTCGCCCAGAAGATTAAATTTAACCCTTAAAATTTTTAATCTTTATTTTTGCTTAGAGAGATACATTCGGCAAGCTTAACGCGATCCTGTGGATGTAAAGTGATGAAATAGGCTCCTGTACGAGATTTACCATTTTCTTCTGTACGGCTATAGACCACTTGCGCAGTTGCAGCAATATGAAAGAAATTTTCTGGATGGCTTAAGGTTACGTGAATGTAAGTGCCTTCTTGAATAAGACGATCATTAAAGAAGCTGAATCCTGTTTCTGAAAAATTGACATCTTCTGGTATTGGTAACATGGATTGTACAATTGTGTCGTACAACGAACCAGTAATAAGGTTTAATTTTTGGTTGAATAAGGATAAGATTCGAGCAATTTGTTGATCTCTTTCAGTTAATTGTTCTAATTCGTAGTTTAAGGCATGATCAAATTGATCTAATTCTGCGAGTAGTAGAAAATAACGTGGCAGCACAAAGTTAGGATCATAAGGGTCATTTAATGCGACATCATCAGAAATAATCTGATAATTAATTCGCAAGGCAGCATCTATACGTGACATCACACGTCGTTCCATGTTGCCACTTTGATGCTGTAAATTTTCCATAATTATTCCTCGGACTAGATGGTATGTTTAAACCAATCTCGCTGTATATAGGGTTGAGATATACCCGCGCACGGCGTAGTAACCACTTTATTTCTTTTATTGCGTTGGTTTCTATGATCGGTCTCACCTTAGGTGTGGCTGTACTCATTACAGTCTTATCTGTTATGAATGGTTTCGACCGAGAGTTGAAAAACCGTGTCTTAGGAATGATACCTCAAGCTACTGTTTCTTCAACGCAAATTTTAACAAATTGGCCAGAACTTGCAAAAAAAATTGAGCAACACGAGCATGTCAAAGGCGTAGCACCATTTACCCAATTACAAGGCATGCTGACCGCACAAGGGCAAGTGGCTGGAATTATGGTTTCAGGCATTGAACCTGAATATGAAAAGAAAGTTTCAATTATCCAAGATCATATGGTTGAAGGCAGTATAGACCGTTTGAAAAAAGGTGAGTTTGGCATTGTTTTAGGTAAACAAATGACGGATTCGCTTGGTTTGGGACTGAATGACAATATTACTTTAGTACTTCCTGAGGCAACACCGTCACCAGCAGGGGTAGTGCCACGTTTTAAACGCTTTAAAATTGTCGGTATTTTTAGTATTGGTGCAGAAGTGGATTCAATGATGGGCTATATTGCCTTGAATGATGCATCTACATTGTTACGTTTACCTGACGGTGCTCAAGGTGTTCGTTTAAAACTAGATGATATTTTCCTTGCACCACAAGTTGCCGATGACATTGTGAAAGACTTACCTTCGAATTTTTATGCATCGAATTGGACTTTTACCCACGGTAATTTGTTTAGTGCCATTCAGATGGAAAAAGCCATGGTGAGCTTGCTGCTATTTTTAATTGTTTTGGTAGCGGCATTTAATATTGTGTCATCGTTGGTCATGGTGGTGACGGATAAAAAATCAGACATTGCGATTTTGCGTACATTGGGTGCTTCGCCTTCAACCATTACCCGAATTTTTATGGTGCAAGGCACCATCATTGGCGTGATTGGTACAGTCTCAGGTGCTATTTTGGGAATTATTTTTGCCTCAAGCATTAGTGGTTTTATTGGTTGGATCAATACCGCATTTGGTTTGAACTTATTTGATGCCTATTTCATTAACTACTTACCGTCTTATTTACGTTGGCAAGATGTGGTGGTGATTGTTTGTTTATCTTTACTTTTAAGCTTCCTTGCAACGATTTATCCAGCATTCCGTGCTGCCAAAACTCAACCCGCAGAGGCTTTACGTTATGAGTAATATTGTCCTCGAAGCCAAAAACATTTCCAAAAGTTTTACCGATGGTAAAACCACGGTAGAAGTGATTAAGAACTTGTCTTTGCAAGTCAAAGCAGGGGAGTTTGTTTCGATTGTGGGTTCAAGTGGTTCAGGTAAAAGTACCTTGTTGCATGTGTTGGGCGGCTTAGATTGTCCAACAGAAGGACAAGTCTTTTTAAATGACAAGCGCTTTGATATTTTGGGTGAAGCTGAACGTGGTTATTTGCGTAATCAGCATTTGGGTTTTGTCTATCAATTCCACCATCTTTTGCCTGAATTTAGCGCTTTAGAAAATGTGGCGATGCCATTGATGTTGCGTGCAGGCACCAACTACAAACAATCTAAAGAACAAGCTGAATACTTATTGAATCGCGTAGGATTATCGCACCGCATGACGCATAAGCCCGGTGAGTTATCTGGTGGTGAGCGTCAACGTGTGGCTTTAGCACGTGCCTTGGTGACTAAACCTGAACTGATGTTGGCCGATGAACCGACGGGGAATTTAGATCGTAAAACGGCAGTGAAAATTTTTGAATTGCTCAGTGAATTACGTCGTGAGTTCAATATGGCCATGCTGATTGTGACGCATGATGAACAATTGGCTCAAGCGGGCGATTCTATTTTGCATATGCAAGATGGTGTGTGGATTGACAATTAGACACTGATCGATAAATTAAAAAAATGATTGAAGCTCACTGCGGTGGGCTTTAATATTGCGCAAAATTAAAAAACTATAAAAATAATGATGCAATTAATCTGTGTAGGCTGGGTCATTGGAATTGCCACGATGGGGAAAACCTTCCCAATCTTACAGTCGTTGCTTATTCCGAGTATTGTTCTTTTTATTCTCGTATTGTTGTTGAAATGGACAGTGTTAAAACATGTCCATTCATTGTATTTCAAATGTTTACAGCTCTGTATTGGCTTTAGTCTTGGCATGACGCTGGGCTATAGCTATGCCTATCATCAACTGAGTGATCGTTTGCAGTTTCGGGAACAGCAGGCAGAACAGGTTGAAGTGATTGTATATGTCAAAAATTTGAATGAATCGGGCGATCAATCCATACAACAAAAAACTCAGGTGTTGAATCGGCATGCTGAAGTTGTGCAATGGCAAGCATTTTTAAAAAATGAAATAGATTCCAAGCCTCAATTTGTACTTGAGCTAGGTCAATACTATCGCCTACAGGGCAACATACGACCTGCACATAGCTATGCAACGCAAGGTGTTTTTGACCAAGAGCAGTGGTATCTTCAGCAAAATATCATGTCGGGGTTTAAAGTTTCGGCAGTACAAAAACTGTCTGAGCAAGATATTCATGCCTTGGGTTATGGCCGTTATGTAAGGCAACAACATTCAGTTTTGAATCACATACAACTCTGGGTAGAGCAACAACGTCTTGCACTGCGTCATTTTATTGATCAACAACCAGTACGCAATAAAGGGCTAATTTTGGCTTTATTGACAGGTGATCAAAGTCTACTCCAGCCAGAAACTGAACAATTGTTCCAACGCTTTGGGATGAGTCATTTATTGGCAATATCTGGGCCGCATGTTCTTATTTTTGCTTTACTGCTGTGTTGGAGTTTGCATCAACTAATTTGTCGTTATTGTCCGCAAATTTATTTGAAATACCCCAAGCAATATTTGTTGATTTTACCTTTTTGCCTATGTGTGTTGTTGTACTGTGCTTTTGTCGGTTTTGAAATTCCTGCACTCAGAACGTTATTGACCTGTTTACTGATCAGTGCGTTTGTACTTTTAAAGCAAAAGATTCAACCCTTAAGTATTTTGCTGTTTAGTGCTTCAATTTTACTTATTTTTGATCCTTTTAGTATTTTATCGGCTGCTTTTTGGCTGTCTTATGGCGCGTGTTTTGTGTTGCTGCGGATTTACCAAACGGTGCAGCAGCAAAGTCATCTAGAGGAAATAAAGACCCAGACTCAGGCAATCAAAATCCAGCTGAAAATTTTAATCGAATCGCAGTGGAAAATATTTTTGGCTTTGTTGCCACTGATGCTGATGTTTTTTAAACAAATCGCATGGGTGACACCCTTGAGTAATCTGTTTGCCATTCCATGGATTGGTTTATTGATTGTGCCCTTAGATATTATTGCGGCATTGTGCTATTGCATGTTTGAACCTTTGGGCGGGTTAGTTTTTCAAATTAATGATCTGTGTATTTCTGGATTACTCATTTTTATCCAATTTTTAGATTGGATTTTTTCACCGACATTAAGACCGATTGCAATGAATACGTGGACATTACTCAGCTTATGTTTGGGCTTGGTGATTCTATTTTTGCCGCGTGGTGTGGTGCCAAAATTGTGGGCTATTTTGTGCTTTATTCCTTTGGTTGCGGTTGATGTGGATAAAAATGATTTTGAATTGACGGTGTTAGATGTGGGACAAGGGCAAGCGATTTTTATTCGTGATCAAGAACAGACTTTAATGATAGATATGGGTGGAAATTATGATGAAAGTAAGTTTAGTGTAGGTAAGCAAATTATTTTGCCATTTTTATCGGTGAATGGTGTTTCGCAATTGAATCAATTGATTTTGACGCATTTAGACCAAGATCATCGTGGGGGATATGAGTCGATTAAGCATGATTTCTCCATCAAAAAGGTCTATTCGAATGAACAGGTAGAAGTCGAAAAGAAGAGTCAGTTTGATTATTGTCGTCAAGGGCAACAGTGGCATTGGAGCGACCGCGTCAATATTACCGTGTTATCACCGAAACCTGAGCACTTGGCAAAGGCTAAATTTGAAAAAAATGAAATGTCTTGTGTGGTTTATTTACAGGTAAAAAATGTTCAACCTTATCAAAACTTTTTGTTAATGGGCGATGCAGGCTGGGAAACGGAATATCACATTTTACAGGCTTATCCCGATTTAAAAGTCGACGTTTTAGTTTTGGGGCATCATGGTAGTCGACATAGTTCAGCTTATCATTTTTTAAAGCAATTGAAGCCAAAATTAACAGTTGCTTCAGCGGGTTGGAATAACCGCTATGGACATCCAAGTGTGATTGTTGAATCTCGTTTAAAAGACTTAAACATTCCACTACTGACCACTATAGAACACGGCAGTATTCGTTTTTTTAAGCAGCAAAACATCATGTCTATCGCATTTGAACGAGACAGCCAGCGCTGGTTAAAGCACTAAATAATTTTAGTCTGCGCATCTTGGCGACGAATGTCCTCGACCAATTTAAGGGCTTCATCTGTATTTAAATGATAGAGATGATCTAAAGCTGGATTGGCTTTAAAGCGCTTATAACTCCAGTGATAATGTTCTGGATAACGATGAATTAAATTTTCAATGGCTGCTAAAATAACAGCCGTACCTTGATTGGGATTGCCTTGGTAAATGCGATCATCTATCGGTTCAATGTGCATATCAAAACCATGATGATCATTACGCATCGCATATAAAAATAAAGTTTTGGCTTTGGTTTTTTGAATCAGTTTGGCACTTAAATTACTGGTCGCAAGCGGTATGCCAAAATAAGGAACCATTTCCCCACCAAAATTAGGCGTGTGATCTGGCAAAATAACGGTCGTACCCCCTTGTTTTAAAGCTTTAAAAATTTGTCTGACCCCCGATTCATCGGTAGGAACGAGGTTTGCCTGCTCACGACTGCGCGCTTCACGTACGAACTGATTGGCGGATTCATTTTTGACAGGTTTATAGAGAATAGTCATTTGGGTAAATTGAGCCAGATAGGCATTCATAATTTCCCATGTGCCAAAGTGCGGCACAATCAGTACTAAACCTTCAGCTGCTGCAACAGCATCTTTGAGTAGCTGCTCCCCAGTAACGGAATGAATACGAGCAATATTTTTATGGTTATCTGCACCCCAAATGCTAAAAAACTCGAAATATGAGGTTAGCTCATTACGAATCGCTTGCGGAATAATCTTCTCATGTTGTTCAGTTGTTAATTCAGGTAACGCAATTTGAAGATTAAGACGAATCGTATCTGACGTTTTTGATATTTTGAGTAAATTCACTAGACCTGCTAAACTTCGAGCAATAAATCTAGAAATTTGAATGGGTTGTCTACTTATAAATTTAAGTAAATGATACGTCGTATTCGATGAAGTATGGTCAGTCATTGCCTATCGTCAATGTAGAAAAAGGGTCAAAAAGAAAAATATTATAGGTGAAAACAGATTGTTTAGGCAGATTTCTATGATTCAGTGTATATAATGAGTTCAATTTAACTCATCATTGGATTATTTTCCATGTCCGATTGGCCGCCAAAACCAGAAAATGACATTCAGAATACACAACATAATACGCAAAATATAACTGGCAAAGAATGGCATATTTTAGAGAAAGCCGTTTTAGCTTCGGTAGAAGAACAGCGCCGTGCGCGTCGTTGGGGAATCTTTTTTAAATGCCTTACCTTTGCTTATATCCTTTTTGTTTTAGTCGTGCTGGGTAAAAGTTGCAGTACCTCAACTACAGATCCTACAGCAACCACAAGTTCGCATATTGCGGTGGTTGATATTATTGGAACAATTGCTGCGGATAAACAAAGTGTAAATAGTGCCGATACGGTAAAAGCATTAAAGAAAGCTTTTGAAAGTAAACAAAGCCAAGCCGTGGTTTTAAATATTAACTCACCAGGTGGTTCACCAGTACAGTCTGATGAAATCTGGCAAGAAATTCAATATTTGAAAAAGGCTCATACTGGTAAAAAATTGTATGCCGTAATTGGCGATACAGGTGCTTCAGGGGCGTATTACATTGCATCTGCTGCAGATGAAATTATTGTTAATCCATCCAGTCTTGTTGGATCGATTGGTGTGATTATGCCGAACTACGGTGTGACGGGTTTAATGCAAAAACTAGGTGTTGAAGATCGGACGATGACTTCTGGTGAGAACAAGGCATTACTTTCAATGACTCAGCCTGTAGATAGTGCACAAAAAGCACATGTACAAGCTGTACTGGATAATGTGCATGATCATTTTATCAATGCAGTTAAACAAGGTCGCGGTAATAAGTTGAAATCACAAGATCCAGCAATTTTCTCAGGCTTGTTTTGGACAGGTGATCAAGCCGTGAAGTTGGGTATTGCAGATCGTACGGGTAGTTTAAATACGCTGAAACGTGAACTCAAAATTGATAAAGCCGTGAATTACACCATTGAATATAGTCCTTTTGATTCAGTACTTGGACGCATGGGAAGTTCGATTGGTCAGGGCTTTGCTAGCTCACTTTCACAGCAAGTCCAATCTGAACAAACGACAAAATTACAATGAAGCCACTAATTCATTTTGCGCACGCCAATGGCGTGCCATCTCAGGTTTATCAAAAGCTATTTGATTTACTGGGAGATGAATATGAGGTTATTTATGTGCCATTGCTTGGAACAGATAAGCGTTATCCCATTGATAATCATTGGGAGAGCTTAACCAACCAAGTGATTGACAGTATTGTCCGTCAAGCGAAGGGTAGACCTGTCATTGGTTTAGGTCACTCTTTAGGTTCAGTGCTGACCTTTCAAGCAGCATTGAAACGACCTGAATTGTTTGAGCAAGTGATTATGCTTGATCCACCGATGATTATGGGTAAAGACGGTTTTGCATTGCATGTTGCTAAACTGTTGAAGCTCAAAGCGGTGGATCGGATGTCACCTGCGGCATTGTCATTGCGTCGTCGTGATCATTGGGATAGTCGTGAGCAAGCAGCGGAATTGCTGCGCCCAAAAGGTTTTTATAAAGACTTTGATGCCGATTGTTTTCAAGCCTATATCGACTATGCTTTAACCGAAGACAAAGTTCGCGGTGGTGTTGAACTCACTATTCCAAAAATGGATGAAGTGAAAGTTTTTAGAACCAATCCATCACTGTGGTGGTTACCTCGGAAAAAAATTCATCTGCCAATCCACATGCTGGTTGCAGAGCAAAGTCCATTTTTACCGCGCCGTTTTCCACAGATGGTACAAAAGAAATTTGGGGTGCCTTTTAGCATTACCGCAGGTAGTCATATGTTCCCATTGGAGCATCCCGTTGAAGTTGTGAAATTGATTAAGCAGTTGATTCGGCAACAAGCTAAATAATTACGACAACCATAAAAAAACGCATCCTCGGATGCGTTTTTTAAATCTTTAAATCTACTAGAACTTGGCAAATTGCACAGGTTCAAGCATAACTTGACCACGATACAACACAACCTTTTCAGTATGCTGAATTGCACTTGTACAAATCCATTCCACCACTTGCGGGTAAATGACATGTTCAAGCACATGTACTCGGCTTGCCAATGAATCGGCATTATCATGCACATTCACTTTCAGCACACCTTGTGCTAAAGCTTGACCTGCATCCAGTTCTGCCGTTACATAGTGAACGGTACAACCGTGAAACACATCGCCCGTATTCAGTACGCGCTGATGGGTATGCATGCCTTTGTAGCTAGGCAATAGAGAAGGGTGGATATTCACCATTTTCCCTTCCCACGCTTGTACAAATTGAGCACTTAAAATACGCATAAAGCCGGCAAGAACCACTAAATCAACATCCCAAGCAAGCAATTGTTGATGCATTACATCATCAAATGCTTCACGGTTGGGATATTGTTTATGTTCAATTACCGCAGTGGCAATACCTGCTTTTTGAGCACGTTCTAAAGCATAGGCTTCAGGCTTGTTGGAAATGACCCCGACAATTTGCCCTGATAGATTGGCATCAATCAACGCTTGTAAGTTACTTCCACTGCCTGAAACAAGAACCGCAATTTTGATCATGCGAAACACATCATGCAAAGATTACGCGAATCTTTTCATCAGCACCGGCAACAGATTCAGCATTGTCGACAATGTGACCCATATTCCATGCTTTTTCGCCAAGGCTGGTCAATAATTCAACCGTTTTATCAGCATCTGCTGCATCAACTGCAATTACCATACCTACGCCACAGTTAAATGTGCGATACATTTCGTGCTGTTCAACACCGCCTTCACGTTGAAGAAGTTTGAACAGTTCTGGCCATTCCCATGAAGATTCATTAACAATAGCCTGAGCACCATTTGGAAGTACGCGAGGTAAGTTACCCGGTAAACCGCCGCCTGTAATGTGTGCCATTGCATGAACATCAATTTCTTTGCAAAGTTGAAGTAATGATTTAACGTAAATACGTGTCGGTTCCATTGCTACATCTGCAAGTGGGCGACCATCTACAATTTGGTTTAAATCAACATTTTTAACGTCTAAAATTTTACGCAGTAAAGAGTAACCGTTTGAGTGTGCACCGCTTGACGCGACACCAATCAATACATCACCAGATTTTACTTTGCTACCATCAATAATTTTGCTTTGCTCAACTACGCCTACGCAGAAACCTGCAAGGTCATAATCCTCACCTTCATACATACCCGGCATTTCAGCAGTTTCACCGCCAACCAATGCACAGCCTGCAAGTTCACAACCAGCACCAATACCTGTTACTACATTGGCAGCAACATCGACATTTAAGTGACCCGTCGCATAGTAGTCAAGGAAGAATAATGGTTCAGCACCACAGACCAGAAGGTCGTTTACACACATTGCAACCAAGTCTTGACCAATAGTGTCATGACGGTTCAAATTGAGTGCTAAACGTAATTTTGTACCAACACCATCTGTG
Organism: Acinetobacter sp. ANC 4654; assembly: GCF_002135425.1. Lineage (NCBI taxonomy): Bacteria > Pseudomonadati > Pseudomonadota > Gammaproteobacteria > Moraxellales > Moraxellaceae > Acinetobacter > Acinetobacter sp. ANC 4654. The sequence continues at coordinate 158,563 of NZ_NEGL01000007.1, read as the reverse complement.
CCAGATACGAGAACAGGTTCTTCATAACCTTTAGGGATTTTACAAAGAGCGCCGAAGCCGCCTAATCCGCCCATCACTTCAGGACGTGCAGTGCGCTTAGCGACTGATTTGATTCGGTCGACTAGTGCGTCTCCCGCTTCAATGTCGACACCCGCATCTTTATAGCTTAAACCAGTGTTTGGGGAAGTTGAGTTGCTCATATTGAAGTCTCCGCATTCGCGCCGCGATTATACCCGAATATACGAAACTCTTATGTTATTTATGCACCAAAATGCTATCTTTATTCAAATATTTTACTTTCTATAACGAATAAACCTAAAAAAGGCTCGAATCTATGGTTGATCGCACCTTACGTCGTATTTTTATACTCTCAGGGATTGCACTCATCCTCTGGGTTTTGTATTTGCTTAAGCCTGTGGTACTGCCTTTTATAGCCGCATTTTTAGTTGCTTATTTATTTAGTCCATTGGTGGATAAACTTCATAGAATAGGTTTGCCGCGCTGGTTATCTATTGGCATTGTTTTTATCGGTATTGGTGTCATTGTCACTTTGGCAATTTGGTATGTTGTTCCATTGGTTTGGCAACAGCTGATCTATGCGCGAGACAGTATTCCCGCAGGTATTCATTGGTTGAATTACACCTTTTTACCATGGGTATCGCAGACTTTTAATGTTGAAGCAATGGAAATTGATACTGAACAGATCTCCAAAGTTGTTATGGAATATATTCAGACCAATTATAGTGCCGATAGTATTCAGAGTGTGGTATTGCGTGTTGCACAATCAGGCTTAAACTTTATTCAAATTGGCGGTGTTGTTGTTTTAATTCCGATTATTGCCTTTTACTTCTTGCTGGATTGGGATCGTATGCTTGATAGTTTACGTCGCCTGATTCCTCGTCATTATGAAAAAATCACCTTAGGTATTGTGGGCGAATGTCATAATGTACTGGGCGCATTTGTAAAGGGGCAATTCTTAGTGATGTTCCTTTTAGGTGTGGTTTATGCTGTTGGTTTACAACTGATTGGTTTAGAAGTTGGCTTGATTATTGGGATGGTTGCAGGCTTGGCCAGTATTATTCCTTATTTAGGCTTTGGCGTGGGTATTATTGCCGCAGTGATTGCAACGCTTTTTCAGTTCGGAATTGATTGGACACATTTGGCACTGGTGATTATTGTCTTTATGATTGGGCAAGCCATTGAAGGTTACATCCTTCAACCCTTCCTATTGGGCGATAAAATTGGTTTATCACCCGTTGCTGTGGTTTTTGCAGTGTTAGCAGGGGCACAACTTGCAGGTTTCTTGGGGATGTTGATTGCCTTACCTGTTGCAGCTGTGATTGTGGTGTTACTTAGACATGCACGTGAGTCGTATGAAAAAAGCCGATTGTATGACTTATCTGCTGTGGTTATACAGGGTTCTTCATCCGGTACAATCAGTCTGCAAACAGAGCAAATAGAGGTCGATGTTGAAATTCAATCTGAAGCATTAAAAAGTCAGCAAGGTGCTGAAAAATCGAGTAAGATTGAACCATTAGACAATAAAGAACCCTAAGGTCAAAACACATATATGCGTCAACTGCAGCTAGATATAGAACCTCAACTCGATGCTCGAATCAGTGATTTTTCGGGTCCAAGTTGGGGGCATGTTATTGATGCAGTTCGACAGCTACATGCAGGTTTAATGAATCGTTTTTATGTGTATGGTGGCGCAGGTTCGGGTAAGAGCCACTTACTTTCTGCCATTTGTGATTCTTATTTAGATGTCGGTAAGTCTGCCATTCAAGTTTCATTACTTGAGTTGCTTGATGCGCCAACTGAAGCGATCACATCATTAGACCGCTATGACCTTGTTGCATTGGATGACATTGAAGCGATAAGTGGTGTTCCACATTGGCAAAAAGCAGTTTTTCATTTAATTAATTATAATAGTGAGGGTGGAGGGCAGTTGGTTTTCTCTTCCCGTATTGCACCTATAGAATTAAAACTTGAACTTCCAGATTTACAATCACGTTTAACCCAAGCTGTCAGTGTGAAAGTGCCAACGGGTAGTTTATATGCAGATCGCTATGCGCTCGTGACATCGGTATTAACACGTCGTGGCATTCATATTGATCAACAAGTTATAGACTATTTGCTTATGCAAGGACCGCATCAAACCTCTGTTTTACTACAAACCTTAGAGCAATTGATTCAGTTGCTAAAAGGTGAAAAAATTAAAATTAGTCATGCCAATTTAAGACAAATTTATGCCTTAATTGATGAATATCGGTAAACAATAAAAAATCTTGAGAAATTATTAAAGCTGTGACAAAGTACAGCAAAATAGTTCGATGTTGCAGGGAATTTGCAACTAAAGAATAAAAATATATAAAGAACACAAGGAGAAAGATATGCTCAAACGGAGCATAGGCATAGGCATGTTATGCGTTGCAGGACATGCTTATAGCGGCGAAATTAAAGTTACTACAATTGAGGATGTTTCTAAAGATGACACGGAGTGTTCTCTTCGTGAAGCCATTGAATATGTCAATAAAGACTTTGTGGATAGTGGTTATCAGGGCTGTGTGGGACGTATAAAAGACACGGACTCCACCATATTATTAGAGAGTAAATTAACCTATAAATTAAACACACACATTAAAATTTCAGCACAGCTCAATTTAAGGACACTTTATAACGATACAACAGGTTTTGATAAGCCTGCTGCTGGTATTAATAATGCCATGATAAAAATGTTAGGTCAGGACAATATTTTCGTTATCGATGATACAAAAAAAGAAGTCTTCGCAATAAAAATGACTGAATTGACACTTCAAGGATGTAATCAGTCTGTATGTGCCGACCAAGGTGGGTTGATTTATAACAATGAATTTTTGACTTTAGAATATGTAAAATTATCGGGTGGTAGCGCAAGACAAGGTGGTGCGATTTATAACTTTGCTGTGCCTGTGGGGCAAGATGCTAAAGAACGTAGTTTTGTAAATATTAAGTACAGTTTATTTGAAAAGAACACAGCAGCTGAAGGGGCTATTCTTTATAGTCAGGTTCCGCAATTTAGAATATCAAATTCTGTTTTCCGTGAAAATGAGACGACATTGGCGAAGGGTGCAAATATATCTTCTGCAGCATCTTTAGATGATGCTGCAATTGCTGCTTTCCCATTAATGACTTATGGTGTCATCAATAGTACTTTTTATAAAAATAAAGGTTTTATCATTAATGTCCGTGATGGCATTGGTTTAAATAATTTAACGGTTATTGGGAACTCGGCAGGCCTGCAATTTAATGCTCCCTTAAAAAAAGCATATCTTGCTAACAGCATTGTCTTAGGAAATCCATATCCTATGATAGAAGATAACAATTGTGATTTTAAGGCTGGGGATAATAGTTTTCTACAAAATAATCTTGTCACAGATAGCTGTAACTCTGGTGATAGCAACCATCCAAATGATATTTGGCAAGGGACTGAGCTTATTGCTGGTAATGATTTGGAAGGTAAATGTAAGACTTTAAGTGAAGATCCAAATGCGCTGTTGTGTCCTTATGTTCAATCGGATAGTGCTTTTTTAGGATATTTCCGACCCCGAATATTGATGAGTTATAAAACCTTATTTGAAAGCTTAATTGTTAACAAAGGTAAATTACAGCTTGATTCAACAGCAAAAATCGTGACTTGTGCAACATCTGATCAACGTGACAATATCCGAGATGACGATCAGCATACTTGTGATCGTGGGGCAATCGAAATTATTGTACCGAATACGAGTCTTGTTGGTCAGGATTTAATTCTTGGTGGCGTTGCCAAAATAAATATTGCTGACAAACTCGGAGATAGTGATTTAATTCCGAAAGAAGAATGTGAAGCACTAAAAGATAAATTGAATGAAAAAGCATTAGGTGAGTCATGGCAGGCTGGCTGTATGCAAGTGATACAAGTCAAGACCCCATCAAAAGGTAAGCTCACCATTGATGAAGCAGGAAATTTAGTCTATACCCCCCAAGGTTCGTGGGCGGGTGCAGATATTTTTAAAATTCGTTTAGTGACGTCAACCACTCGTTTTCATAAAACTAATCCATACCTTGAGATTAATGTACAAATTGTGCAGCAACCAAAAAATGATATGGAAAGCAGCAAAGTGAGTACATCAGGTGGGTCATTTGGATTCTTCAGTCTATTTACAATATTAGGTCTTGTTGGACTGCGCCGATATAAAAATAAGCAAGGATGATCGATGAAAAACTATAAAAAAGGATTTCTCTGTAGCATGATATTGTCTGCAATGTCATTAATGGCGGCAGAAGAAAAAACAATTTATGTTAATACTTTTGCTGATGAAAATGGTGATAATTTAAATAATTGCTCATTGAGAGAGGCAATACAAACGGCCAAAGATAATAAATCACATGGGGGGTGTAACGCAGGTAATACGGATAATGGTCAAAAAGATATCATTCAGCTTGAAGCGGGTGAATATATTTTAGAAAGTGAGTTAAAGCCAGAAACGGACGTTTTTATTTATGGTAAATTGCCAGCAGACTATTCAACTAAAAATGCTTTGACACATAGTTATCCAGCCCTTAAAGCGTTAAAAACCAGTATTAATGCAAATAATACTTCACGTATTTTTAATACTTCAGATACCAATGCAAATCTTAATCTGACTCATCTGATCTTAAAAAATGGTTATTCTGAAAAATTTGGTGGTGCACTCTTTGTTGGTGCATCATTAAATATGGTGAATAGTGCAATTTTAAATTCTGAATCCACCCAAGAAGGTGGAGCCATTTATTTTGTTGCGCATAATGGAGGCAAGGAAATTAATCTATCTCAAGTGCTTATACAGGGCAATAAAGCCAAAGAAGGTAGTGTTCTGGCTATGGATTGTGAGGCTAATCTGAAAGATACGAAAGCTGTTATTAATATTAGTAACAGCAGTATTGTGAAAAATCGATCAGCAAGCAGTTTAAGTATGATTGAGCTGTGTGGTAATCCAAATTTAAAGCTTATCGCAAATACAATTGCAAAGAACCAAGTCGACAGTACAAAGGGCAGTATTATTCGGGCAGTAGGTGATAATCATCGCTTGAATTCGAATTATGAATTCACTGCAGAAAGCAATACGATTGTGGAAAATGATGCTTATAGTACTTTTTATTATGATGATAATGGTGCAATTAACTTAAGTTTTAATCTTTTAGCATTTAATAAGGGTAAATCTTGTCGCTATGCTTTAAATAATGGCGATTTAACAGACACAAAACGGAAGATTACTGCGAGTCAAAATGCTTTTAGTTCAGAAGGGGTATGTGATTTACCGACGGCTTCAAATGCTGGAACGAATGATTCTAATAGCAATTTAAATTTAGGTGCTACGAATATATTCACTGTATTGTCACCTTATCAAGAAGCATCAGAATATAATCTATTTCTACCTTTGTACTATCCAAAAAACAATCAAAATGAATTTGATTTAGTTAATGTAAATAAGGAGGGGTGTAGTAAAACGGATCAACGAGGCATACAGCGCGTTACTAATGGTACGTTGCTGCTGAATCCAACCATGAAAAATACTTGTGACATTGGTTCGGTTGAACTGATGCGTTTAACTGCGGCAGATATTACCAACTTATTTAATGATTCATATGCAGAACGAATTGCTGACTATAAAAACGTAATTGATAAAATCAAAGCAGATATTAAAGACCCGAATCGTAAGGATCGCTTAATTCAAGATACAGAAGACTTAAAAATATTTGAAGACTTATTGAAATATACCACTGAAAATCAACAATACCGGGCGATTTATGTCGATCCATTTGCATTGGCATTGCCGAATGATGAAGAAGTGCCAAATAGTAATGGTGCGATGCAACCGAAAGCATTAAATATCGAAAATTATAATATTATCGTGCAAGAACGCGGTGAGTTGGTTGAAAAAAATGGTGGAAGTGAATTTGTGGGGAACCCAGATCCAAACTTTAAGTGTGTTTGGAATAGTGATTTGAAGCGAATTATGCTTTATCGCACAGATGGGAAATTGGCAGATTTAACAGGCCCTTCTTATTGTTCCTATACGATTCGCTCTAATCAAGTCACAGGTTTAGAATCGACTGGTGTTTTAAAAGCACAGTTTAAGAATATTGCACCAATTACCAAGTCGGATGAATACTCAATTACTCCAAGTTCAAACTCGGTACTGAGTATTAATCCATTGGAAAATGATAGCGATGATGGTGATGGACCTACGACAAAGTTGAATGCCCCTTATAAAGATGCATTTTATAAAAATGCAGCTGGCGTAGAGTTACCTATCCGACTTGAAAGCATTCCAGCAGGTTTAATTGTGACTGCCGACCATACTGGCCCCTGTCCTGGTAATGACATCCATTTTACGTGTTATGGTGGTCAGCTGCATATGCAAGCAAAGAATAATTTTAGTCCATTTGACTATGAGCTGAATTATAATATTTATGATGCAGAAGGTTTAATTTCAAAACAAGCAACAATTTCCTTGAAGAACACCGCACAAAACACCAGTTCTACTGCTTCTGGTGGAGGTAGTCTTGGTGTTTATAGTATTTTAGGTTTAATGGGGCTTGGCTTATATAGAGCACGAAGAAAAAAACAGTAAAGTTAAAATGCCTCATTCAATGAGGCATTTTTTATAAAAATCAAAAAAGTAACTGATCGCTGATTAGGATTGAAATTCAAGCCAATATTTTTATCAAAGAGTCCTATGCTTGAGCAGAGTTGAATCTAAAGATAATGGCCATCTTTTTGATCGTCATTATCTATGATTTAATGGCTGATAGATTGGGGTTGCAAATATTTATTAATGTATTCATCTCGAATAGCAGGTCTTTCTTCATGCGTTGCTTTTTGCATGCGTCGACCTAAGTCTTTACGTTCTTGGCTACTCATTTTTTGCCAAGTCTCACGCATTTTTTGCTTTTCTTGTTCGGGAAGTTGGGTAAACCAATCCATACGTTGATGCAAAGCTGAACCCTGTGCTTCAGGCAATTCCTTTAATGATTGGTAACGTTGAATAAGTGCCCGTTGTTCAGCGTCTGATAGCGTTTCCCATGTTTCTGTGACTTGAGTGTCCGCATCTTTAGAAAAAATCCAAAAACGTTCAAAACCCGCAAAACTGGTTTGTAAAAATCCGAGTGCACAAAAAGCAAATGCTAATCTTTTAGCTGCCATGTGGAACTTTATCCTCGCCTAAAACCATCAACATTTCCAAATCTTCAACCATTTGTGGTGAAAGTTTTGGAGTAACGACCACTTGATTTTGCGGTTTTTCAGCTATGTCAATAGAGTTTGGAAATATCACGAACCCTGTAATTGCAGCGGCAAGTGCAAAACCTGACATTTTCCAAAGTCCGTAACGAGAGGCTGCTCGGTCTTGAATTGTTTCAATGACCTGATTCATCACAACGGGTTTGTCTTTATGATGTTGTGCCAGTGCATCGAGTTTGGAAGTAACTTGTTTTAAGAAATCATCTTGTTTCATTCGGATGACCCTCCACCATATGGATTTAAATGTGCTAAAGAAGACCTAAGCCCTTGAATAGCACGGTGATAATGCGTTTTTACACTACCTTCACTGCATTCCATAATTTGCGCAGTGGTGTGTGTATCAAAACCTTCCCAAGCACGAAGCATGAAAGCTTGTTGCTGTCGAACAGGAAGCTTGGCAATCGCTTCTTGTATTTCTTCAGCCGTTACGGCTTGATCAAGAAAATCAAATGGACTAGGCATATTTTCATCAACGATATCATTCAGTTCTATATCGTCGTCATCTAAACTCACCTTTTTGAAAAAAGAAAAAGGTTGTGCTCGACGGACTTCTTTTCTGCGCCAGTCTTGTAGTTTATGGTTCAAAATGGTGTAAAACAGGGGATACCATTCATCAGTCGATTTCTCAGCATATGCTTTATGTAAGGAAATAAATGCTTCTTGCACTAAATCCATTGCGATGCCTTGTTGACCTTGAGTAGCACTTTCCATCATCACTAAAGCACGTCCAGTCACATCCTGCATAAAAATTTTCAGGCGTTGTTCAGCCGTACTCTTAAGAGTACTTAATTTTTCCGACTGAGACTGTTTTGGTGCTGAATCCATAGAGATGGAAAATCCTGTCATTGGATACCCACCATTATTTCCACATTCATACATATATAACGTTGGAAATAATGGTTTGGTTGACAAAAAACTTATTATTTTTCTAGCGTAATCTATTTTTAAACATCAATGAACGATGGTTAAAATAAAGTAACGAAAGAACAGGCTTATAAACGTTGACGAACCATTTCAAAGAAACAAATAGAACCTGCAACGGCAACATTCAATGATTCTTGTCCACCGGGCTGTGGAATAGAAACTGCTTCAGCATGCTTAAGTGCATAATTAGATACACCTTGACCTTCGTTGCCTAGAATCCAAACGCACTGTTTTCTCAAATTTTTTGAGTAAAGGCTTTCAGATTGGTGCGAACTGGTGACATATACAGGTATGGTAAATTTTTCTAAAAGGTCTTCTAGTGCAATATTTTCATAGGTTTGTAGGGAAAAATGCGCACCCATACCTGCACGAAGGACGCGTGGTGACCAAATAGATGCCGAACCTTTGGTGCATACAACTTGCTCAATCCCTGCGGCAGCAGCTGAACGTAGCAATGTTCCCACATTACCCGGATCTTGGATGTTGTCTAAAATGAGGGTGTCTTCTTTAAAATTCAAAGCTTCAGGTGAGCTTGGTAAGTCGACAATTGCCAAACACGCTAAAGATGTACCTAAAGTACTTAAATCTTTATATAAAGATTCACTGATAACAAAGACATAACCATCATAGAGTTCATTGATTTTCTCTAAATCAGGATGGCTCATTGCCACTTCAGTGGTGAAAATAGAATGAATTTTACGATTTTTTGCTAACCAAGCAAGGCTTAAATGTGTACCTTCAAGTACAGTTTGACGATTCTTTTTACGGAATGAGCTTTGTTCAATCAATCCACGTAGGTGTTTGATTTTTGGATTGTCTTTTGATTCAAGAAAAAAAGCTGGCATAGGAGAGTTATCCATGGAAGTAAGTGGATACACTCACTTCCATTTTTTAAATTAATGGTGGTAGCTGGTTGCTAATTCAACTTCGTTTTTAGAACCAATGATTACAGGCACACGTTGATGCATTTCAGTGGGTTGAATCTCAAGAATACGAACACGACCCGTCGTAGATGCACCACCGGCTTGTTCCATCAACATACTCATTGGGTTGGCTTCGTACATTAAACGCAGACGACCTGCTTTTTGCGGATCTTTAGTATCGTATGGATATAAGAAAATACCACTGCGGCAAAGAATACGGTGAATGTCACCAACCATACATGCGACCCAACGCATATTGAAATCTTTGCCACGTACTGCTGTTTTGCCATCTTGAAGTTCAGCAATATAGCGTTTTACCGGTTCTTCCCAATGACGTTGATTAGAGGCATTAATCGCATATTCTTGCGTGTTGGCAGCGACTTGCACATGTTCAGAAGTGAGCAGGAATTCTTGAGTTTCTGGATCAAAAGTAAAGAATACAACACCAGCGCCTACCGTTAGTGCCATCATGGTAGATGGACCATACAATACATAGCCAGCAGCCACTTGTTCTGTCCCAGCCTGCATAAAGTCTTCAGCTTGGGTCACTGCATTTTTTGCAGGAAGGATAGAAAAAATTGTGCCTACACACATATTGATGTCGATGTTGCTTGAACCATCCAGTGGATCGAACAATACAAGGAATTTACCATTTTCTTGCGCAGGCGTGAATTCATCCAGCTCTTCAGAAGCCAAGCCACCGACTTGTGGATGAGCTTTTAACGCATCAATTAAATAATCGTTTGAGATGACATCGAGTTTCTTTTGAGTTTCACCTTGTACATTTTCATGTTCTGCACTACCCAATACACCTGCTAAGGCACCTTTTTGCAATGCTTGATCAATTGTTTTACAAGTATTTGCAATTGTTTCAATTACTTGAGAAAGTTCTGGTGTTGCGTTCCCTGTTTTTTGTTCTAAGAATTGGGAAAGGGTGAGGTATGACATGCTAGGAAAGCTCCAACTAGAAAATGATAAAAAACTATCAAAAGAATATGCGGACTCATTTTAGATGAGAACGAGACAAAAGAACAATTAAACTCGACTATTTGTCGTGATTTTACCCTTGTAAGTTTTATGGAAAATGCTATGTTGATGTGAGCAGAGGTTATTTAAAAACAGGGATAGGAGCACGGTTATGACAACACAAAGGTTTGATGCGACTCCAACGCCAAATGAAGCGATGAATTTAGACGATATTTCTGCCGAGAAAGTAAAAGAAGCATGGAAGGATTACGAAGCTAAACCTGAATATAAAAAATTCAACAAGCATGATCTGATCGAATCTATGCAAAGCTCGCATGAAGAACCGGATACATCTGAAAAAGCTTAAATGCTAATCTAAATAATTAAGTAATAAGAAAGCGCTCAATTTGAGCGCTTTCTTATTCAAAGTCATTATTTTAATAAAGGTGGAACGGCTTCGTAGTTAAGTTCTACGCGGCGATTTTCTTTCCAAGCGTTTTCATCATGCCCTGCATTAATCGGCATTTCTTTACCATAGCTTACGGCTTCTAATTGGGTTGCTGCAACACCATTGGTGATTAAGAAGCTTTCTACCGCTTTGGCACGACGTTCACCCAAAGCCATGTTGTATTCACGTGTACCACGTTCATCGGTATGACCCGTTAAAGCCACTTTCGAATTTGCATTCGCTACCAGAAATTGTGCATGTGCTTGCAGTGTTTGGTAATCATCATTGGAAAGGTCACTGCTGTCATAGTCAAAATGCACCACACGTTTCGCTAAGAATGCTTTGTTTGCAGCAGTTACACCTTTTGAAGAAGCACCCGCTAAGTTTTGGGCATTGAGTGCAGCATCTTCACTTAAACCTTCGGTACTTACTGTACCCGCACTGTTCGGGTTTTGACCTGCTTGAATTTCAGCAGCAGGTTTACGGCTTGCACAACCTGTCATCACTAAGGTTGTTGCAAGAACAGGAAGGACCAATAATTTTACTAATTTCATTTTCATCTCCATGATCATCATTGCTTTAAATTAAATTGTTATTTAGGTGCCCAAGCTGGCTCACGAACTTCACCTTGTTCACTGGGTAAATTCATGCGGAAACGACCATCCAATGACATGATAGATAATAATCCACGATTACCTTCACGCGTTGCATACACCACCATTTGCCCATTTGGAGAGAAACTTGGTGATTCATCCAAACTGGTTGGAGTCAGAATGTTGGTAATCCCTGTATTGATGTCTTGAATGGCAACTTTGTAATTACTACCACTTGGACGATGAACCAGAGCGATTTTTTTACCATCGGCGCTTAAAGTACCCCGTGCATTAAATGCGCCACGGAAAGTCAGGCGCTTACTTGAATCATCAGCAAAATTATAGCGATAAATTTGTGCTGAACCACCGCGATCCGAGGTAAAAATAAAGGATTTACCATCTGGGGCATAACGTGCTTCAGTATCAATTGCACTATCGTTGGTCATACGCTGTAGTGTACGTGTCGTTAAGTTCATTTGATAGATTTCAGGATTGCCATGCAGTGATGCGGTAAACAACATGCTTTGACCATCTGGAGAGAAGCTAGGCGCACCATTTAAACCACGGAAGCTCGCGAGTTTTTCACGTTGTCCTGTCGCCAAATCTTGTACATAAATCGCGGGGCGCTTGGTTTCAAATGAAACATAAGCAATTTTTTTTGCGTCTGGTGTCCACGCAGGTGACAGAATTGGATCACGTGAGGTCAGAATAGTTTTGGGTTGTTCGCCATCGGTATCGGCAATTTGTAAAGTATAACGTTGTTCAGGTGTCGCTGGGTTGCGTAATACATAAGCAATACGACCACTAAAGTCACCAGCAATTCCTGTCAGTGCTTGATAAATGGCATCACTAATCATGTGTCCAGCTTGGCGAATACGTGAAGCTGGAACTGTAAGTAACTCATTGAGTAGATACTGTTGTTTTTCTACATCATAGAGTTGATAGTGAACTTCAAAGCTGCCATTTTCAGTTGTTTTGACTGTACCTGTGACTAAATAGGGAACACCTGCCGTTTTCCATGCCTCTGCATTTGGAGCATTCATACTTGCAGTTGCAGGTAAATTTTTTGAAGCACTTGAAAATTTACCAGAGCGGTTGAGGTCACTTTCGACAATCGGATAAATATTTTGGTCATTATTGAAGGGAATAATGGCAATTTTAGGTGCTGCTTCTGGTGCTTTAGCAATTTCTAAATGAAGTTGGGCATAAGATTGGGTGGCTAAAACTGGGCTTAATGCTGTCAAAATGGTGAGGCAAAGTAGATGTTTACGCGTCATTTCCATCATCCGCTACGTACTCTAAAAGATGTGAATTATTGTGAATTCGGTTGTGTCACATAATGGCATGATTTTAAATTATTAAAAGTACATCATTATGTCAAAACTGTTATAAGACTGTGAAAAATGAATGAAATTTTATCATCTTTGCTGAGCTTAAATTCAATGTTAAATAGCCACATCAAATTGAATTGATATGGCTGTTTTTTATTTCGCTGTAAAGCTAGAGGTAAATGTTCTAGCTTCACGTCGGGCATCTGGATCTGACGGCATTGGATAAGGTGCCGCCGCACGTACAGCGGCCTCTACACTGGCTTTCATATCTGGGTCACTTGAGTTCACAATAACAGATTGAACTGCACCACTGTCACTTAAAGTCACACGTGCAGTGGCTTTCTGACCTGATGAACTGTTTGGAATATCCCAAGCGCGTTTAACTTTATTTTCAAAATCACGCTTTGCAGTAGAAGCAATTTTCTTCGCTTCAGCTTTTTTAGTGGCAGCTTCTTCTGCGGCTTGTTTTGCAGCCGATGCTTTAGCTTCTTCAGCAGCATCGGCTTTGGCTTTATTTGCAGCATCGGCTTTTGCTTTATTTGCAGCATCGGCTTTGGCTTTATTCACAGCATCGGCTTTGGCTTTATTCGCAGCATCGGCTTTGGCTTTATTCGCAGCATCCGCTTTGGCTTTATTCGCAGCGTCAGCTTTGGCTTTATTGGCAGCGTCAGTTTTGGCTTTATTGGCAGCGTCAGTTTTGGCTTTATTTGCAGCGTCAGTTTTGGCTTTATTGGCAGCGTCAGTTTTGGCTTTATTCGCAGCGTCAGCTTTGGCTTTATTCGCAGCGTCGGCTCTGGCTTTGTTTGCAGCGTCGGCTTTGGCTTTGTTTGCAGCATCAGCTTTGGCTTTATTCGCAGCGTCAGTTTTGGCTTTATTTGCAGCATCGGCTTTGGCTTTGTTTGCAGCGTCAGCTCTAGCTTTTTCAGCAGCGTCAGTTTTGGCTTTATTTGCAGCATCGGCTTTGGCTTTATTTGCAGCGTCGGCTTGAGCTTTTTCAGCAGCGTCAGCCTTTGCTTTATTCGCAGCGTCAGCTTTGGCTTTGTTTGCTGCCTCGGCTTTGGCTTTGTTTGCAGCGTCAGCTCTGGCTTTATTCGCAGCGTCAGCTTTGGCTTTATTCGCAGCATCAGCCTTTGCTTTGTTTGCAGCATCAGCCTTTGCTTTGTTTGCAGCATCCGCTTTGGCTTTATTCGCAGCATCGGCTTTGGCTTTGTTTGCAGCGTCAGCCTTTGCTTTATTCGCAGCGTCAGCTTTGGCAGCAGCTTGTTGCTCTGCTTGACGTAATGCTTCTGCTTTGGCTTCTTGTACGGCTTTATTTGTATCAGGTTTTGGGGTTATAGGTGAGGGGGGGGCAACTGGAATAACAGGCGCTGGTTCAACACTTGGTTCCGCCGTTTGTTGCACTTGTTCTGCAACTTTTTCATGTGCTGTTTCTGCTGAATCTGTTTGTTCTAAAGGCACAGGTTCAGGTGGGATTAAATCTTCTGGTGTGATTAAAACCATTTTAATTTGTTTAGGGGGGGCTACAGGTTTACTCATGCCTAAAAAAAGTAAGCCAGTGATAGCCACCACATGGACCGCAACGGTAAATCCAAGCGCAATGGTTTTTTCTTTAGATGGTGGCTGTTTGAAATCTTTCATACTTTATTCTAAAGGCTGAGTGAGTAAGCTAACTTGTGTTAAACCCGCATCTTGTAGACTAGACATTAAAGCCATGACATCTCCATATGGGCGAGTGTTATGACCGTTAATGACGACATTTAGTTCTTTATTATCGTTTTTGGCTTGTATTTGAGCCTCAACTAAAATATTGGTCAGTTGAGTCAGATCAATGGGGCCATTTTTTTGGTTTTTATATTCCACATAATAAAGACCATCTTTATCCAAAGTGACGATGGTCGGTGCATCTTTAGATTCAATGGGATTACCATTGGCTTGGGGTAAATCCACTTTAATCCCACTGGTGATCATGGGTGCAGTGACCATAAAGATGACTAAAAGTACCAGCATCACGTCAATATACGGAACGACGTTCATCTCACTTTTTAGGGGTTTTTTGACACGCTCAAAGCGTCCAGAACGTTGAATTGCCATTAGTCATTTTCCTGTGTAGAACTCACAGTTTGACGTTGTAATAGCGCCACCATTTCTTCAGCAAACAATGCACGGTCTGAATAGACAGTTTCACCTTTGGCTGTGTAATGGTTAAATGCCAATACCGCAGGAATAGCAGCAAATAAACCAATGGCGGTTGCAATGAGTGCCTCAGCAATACCCGGAGCAACCGTTGCAAGTGTGACTTGATCAACATCTGCCAGACCAATAAAGGCATTCATGATGCCCCAAACCGTACCGAATAAACCGATATAGGGTGCAACAGAACCAATACTGGCCAATGCGCCTAAGCCTTGTTCAAGTCCACCTTGGTCACGACTTAAACCGACACGTAAAATACGTTCAGTACCGTCGATGGTTTGTTGAGTGGTTGCTTGAAATTTTTTGAGTTTAAAAAATTCACCAATGCCTTGGTAGAAAATATCTTCTAAACCAGTACGTTTAGAATTGAGTTGTGCGTTGTTGTATAGCGTATTGAGTTCAGCCCCAGACCAGAAGATTTTTTGAAAATGTTCATCATCCGTCTGGGCTTTTTTATAACTCATATGTAACTTGGCAATCAGATACCAACTGTATAAGGATGCCAGCAGCAGTACCAACATGACCAGTTGAACCACAGGGCTTGCTTGTAAAATAAGATCTGATATGTGTAAAGAAGATTCTAATTGAGTTGCCATAGTTACAATGTGCCAATAAATTTTTAGTCTTGTCCTAACTCTTTTAGAATTAGTTGACGGATTTCTTCAGGAAGCCGTGTTGGGCGCATGCCGTCTACACTGATACATGCCAATTCGACTTCACCAGATGCCAGCATGATTTCACCACGATAAATATTTTGTTGCAATACAAAAGATGTTGCTTTACATGAAACAACACTCGCTGTAACCGTAATCAGGTCATCCATAAGGATTGGACGTGAATATTTCACATTTATTTTGTGTACCACGAAGTGATAATCTTTTTGGTGCCAGTAATGTTCAACACCTGCTGCACGTAACCATTCAGTACGGGTACGCTCCATAAAGCGAATATGATTTGCATGATAGACAATGCCACCTGCATCAGTATCTTCAATGTATACACGAATTTGAAATTCGAATTTATTCGCCATGATCTTGTTCCATTTTGGGTTCGGTTTTATATTTTAAAGCCGTACTTTTAGGGAGGTTTTCATCTTTTAAAATGATGCTGCTTTCGCTAAGAGTCAAGCTCTGTATAGCGTGGAAGTTTAGCACTCTGAGCTTTTCCTCCAATGGCACAAGGTTTCAAATACAATTTGAAGCTATATAAAATTGTTGATGAACTAAGATACACTCTTGCTGTTCTGGGGGAGAACATGCAATGAATCGATATATAAAGTGGTTGGTCGCACTGGCAATAGGTTATGCGCTTTGGTCGTATTGGGCGGCACCTCATTCTGGCATTCAGGATTCAACTGATTATCAAGTGGTCGATGGTGTGCATCACAGTGATCAGTTTGTGATGACCAATTTGGCACCGTATGCAGGTGAGTTTCGAGTTTTGTCCAAAGAAAACTATAACTTGGGGCGTGAAGCGCAGCTTAGTCCTGTCGATTTTGCTTTAGGCTGGGATCGGATGGCAGATCCTGCGGTCTATAAGCAGCTGTCCATTCGACAGAGTAACCGTTGGTATTATTGGCGGTATGAAAATGCACCGCCTATTCCTGTCAATGAAATATCAAGTCAGAGTGCCAATACGCATTTAATTCCTGCAACTAAAGCGATTGCCAAACAACTGGCGCAAATTGATCAAGATAATTTGATTTATTTAAAAGGGCAGTTGGTTGAAGTGAAGGCTCAAGATGGATGGACATGGCGTAGTTCACTCAGCCGTGAAGATACGGGAAATGGTGCATGTGAGTTGATGCTGGTGGAAGAAGTTAGAGTGATTTCTAAGTTAGAATAAAATTCCCTCGCTATTTATTAAAGAAGAGTGTTAGGGGCAGTATTTTTGAGTCGTTAAATTTCAATCAATAAAATTTTAGAAGAAGATTCAGCTTTGAATTAATTCTTTTAGATAAGCTCGTAAAACGAGCTTATCTAAGTTTATTAATTTTTCGGCTCAGGTGGCGTCATACCAAACTGTAAATACGCCATATTGGTGGCAATACGCCCGCGTGCTGTACGCATCGCATAACCTTGCTGAATCAAATAGGGTTCAATAACATCTTCTAAGGTGCCTGAATCTTCCGCCATAGCCGCAGCTAAAGCTTCCACACCAGCAGGGCCACCGTCAAAACGCTCTAACAACATACTTAAATAACGACGGTCTAAAGTGTCTAAACCATCTTTATCGACATTCAGCATGTCCAATGCCCGTTGCGCCATATCTTGATTGACTTCGCCAGTCCCTTTGACTTGAGCATAGTCACGTACACGACGCAATAAACGATTGGCAATACGGGGCGTACCGCGTGCGCGACGAGCAATTTCTTTAGCGCCATCGGCAGTCATGGGAACATCCATTAAACTGGCTGAACGTGACACAATGTGAGTTAAGTCAGCAACCGAATAAAACTCTAAACGCTGCACAATACCAAAACGGTCACGTAGTGGAGAGGTCAGTAAACCTGCACGAGTGGTTGCCGCAACCAAAGTAAACGGGGGTAAATCCAGTTTAATGGAACGAGCACCGGGGCCTTCACCAATCATAATATCGAGTTGGTAGTCTTCCATTGCAGGGTAGAGAATTTCTTCAATCACAGGGGAAAGACGGTGGATTTCATCAATAAATAAAACATCACCTTCTTCAAGGTTGGTTAGCATGGCGGCCAAGTCACCAGCCCGTTCCAGTACTGGACCTGAAGTTGACTTTAAGTTACCACCCATTTCACGTGCAATAATATTGGCCAGTGTGGTTTTACCTAAACCGGGTGGGCCAAAAATTAAAGTATGGTCAAGTGCTTCACCACGACCACGTGCTGCGCCAATAAAGATTTCCATTTGCTCACGCACCACAGGTTGACCCACATAGTCATCAAGTGAAGTGGGGCGAATGGCACGATCAAAATGATCTTCAGGTTTTTCAGAACCACTGATTAAACGGTCTTGCATAATGATTTAGATTTACCTTTAGGGGCATCAATTGAGTCTGTGATGATTTATACAGCCTCAGATAAATATTTGAGTTTAGATACCATTGTGCTGGCATAACTTTACTTTTGACAGATGAGCAGTATACCGCGCAAGGTAACGAAACCCTTTTGTTAAACAGAGGACACGTCCTGTATCTCCTATTTAACTGGCGACATCCATGTCGCCATTCGTGTATCGAATTTCATGTAGTGTTAGATTTAAATTTTTTTATCTATTCATCGACTTTAACGCAGCACGGATAATATCACTGGCTTCAGTAAAATCTGCTTTTACCGCATTAATCAGTTTTTGCGCTTCGGCAGGTTTATAACCCAGTGATTGTAACGCAGCTTCTGCTTCGGCAACGGGTGAATTTGAGTTGAACTGAATTTGAGTTGTGGTCGAGTTTACAGCGGTTGAACCTGATGCAAGTGTTTTAAAGCGATCACGTAGTTCAATCATCAAACGTTCAGCGGTTTTTCTACCCACACCCGGAACTTTAATGAGTGTATTAATATCTTCATTTTCAACGGTATGAATTAGCAGGTCGATACTTAAAGTAGATAGAATGCCTAAAGCCATTTTAGGACCCACACCGTTTACTTTAAGGAGGGTACGGAAAATGGTTTTTTCTTGTGCATCTAAAAAACCATAAAGTAATTGCGCATCTTCACGTACGGTTAAATGCGTCCATAACGTGACTTTTTGCCCCTTTTGTAATTGGCAAAAGGTCGAAAGCGGGGTGTCCACTTCATAGCCAACGCCATTTACATTTAATAATACCGTTGGTGCTTCCAAAGCAAACACTTCACCAATGAGACATCCAATCATTTTGATTTTTTCACTTATCTATCGTTTGTTGCATAGTAGTGAGCATTTGCCATAAAGGCAAAATGCTCGGTCATTTTTTTGCTGAAATGATCAGCAAAAGTATTCAATGAAGCTGCATTATTTTAAATGCTTAGATTAAACCCGCTTTATTGCCTTGAAGTTCTTGTGACAAGTTATAGGCCTGATGATCGGAAAACTTCGATATAATATCCAGTACCTGCATAATGTTTTCATAATGATTGCTTTCAAAAGTCACACCTGCATGTTGTAGCATCGACATTAAGCGTTGTTCTTTGAAACTCAGGGTTTTGTGTGGTGTGGTTAGGGGAATAAAGGCATCCAAAATATTTTGCAAACTTTGATGGGCAATAATCTCTAACCCTGCTTTTTGTGGATGTTCAAAAATTTTATCGCGGGCTAAGTTCTTTGCCCGTTCAATCCCGCGTTCAATATCTTCAGAACAATATTGTAATAAGCTGCCTTTGAGCTGACCGGATAAAATTTCAAAGTGATGTTTAGCAAAGGCTGTGGTGACTTCATCGACCAGACGTTTCATTACACGACCCCGCAAAGCGGCAATTTTTTGTTGCCATGTTGTGTTAGGTAGCGAAAGTTCTGATGGTTTGCCATAGTCTGCAATCAAATCAAGAAAAATAGGCTCTACTTCTTCATAAGACAGCATATTTAAAATAATGCCATCTTCAAGGTCAATCAGGGCATAACAGATGTCATCTGCGGCTTCCAAAAGGTAAGTTAAAGGATGACGGCAGTAGTGGTATTCGCCCAGTTGAATTAAACCGAGTTGTTCCGCAATCTGTTTTAGAATGTCCTTTTCTGATTGATAACAGCCAAATTTTGCTCGCTGACTGGCAGGGCGATTGCCTTGAGATGCAATGGTTTTAGATAACCAAGGGTACTTTAAGTAAGCCCCTAATGTTGCGTAAGTCAGGCGCATACCGCCATCATTGGGATGATAATCAATTTTAGTCAGTAGACGTAAACCTTGTGCATTGCCTTCAAATTGGCGTACATCGGCTTGTTCTTCTGCTGTGAGTTTTTCTAGAAAGTTACCGTGCGAAGCATCATCGAACCATTCACGAATCGCATATTCACCAGCATGTCCAAAAGGTGGATTACCAATATCATGCGCGAGGCAAGCCGCTTGAATAATCGCGCCAACATCGGCAGGGGAAATCCATACCGGCAGTTGATCTTTGATTTTTTCAGCGGCCAACATGCCCAAAGAGCGACCAATACAGGACACTTCAAGCGAGTGGGTTAAGCGGGTATGAATACCATCGTGTTGTGTCAGCGGGTGAACTTGAGTTTTACGATTCAATTGTCGAAAACTTTGTGAAAAAATAATGCGGTCATAATCTTTATGAAATGGGCTACGTGCCTGTTCTGTACTTTGTTTTTTGCTACCAATACGAACTGTTGAAAGTAGTTCAAGCCAACGCATTTGAGTCATTTATCATTATTCAGTTATCGCTTATCAGCATCATGCCAAAAAACTAAAAAAAGCACTAGAGCAGGGCGACATGATTTGTCTTATATCTTGTCGTGTTTTTTGAAGATGCTTTTAATTCGCATTTATTTAGATTTTTATGTGGTTAGCAAAGCTAAAATTAAAAATAAATTTTAGCAGGTGTTGGATTCATGGATGTGGCATGGATGCCACACGTTTCCCATCACGACAAGGATGTCGTGTATGGGAAACAAAAGGTTTTTGTCTACTTTTGACCTCTCAAAAGTAGAGATACTGCCTACGAAAAGGCATAAAAACTGAATCAATCAAATGAGGCAGTGTTGATTTTTAAAAATCGAATATTGAACATTTTTTGATTTATACACGTTGTCTATTTACTAGAAATATGCGCTTCACAATGGCCCGAAGTATGTTAAATAATATTTAGAAACAAGATATTTGTGGATCGGATATAAGGAAAATTCAAAATTTTTAGCTGAAAATTAAAGTATTCTTAATAGATCTTGCTTGAATAGACGGCACATTCGTGAATTTCTATCTAGCTGATTTGGTCAATACGAAGTAGAATATGCGCTCTCTCTAAGTCACATTGGCGGTATGGTCCAAAAGACCTGCCCGTGGAGCCAAAATCAGCATGTTTATCGTGGCCGGTGCGCAAGCACACTCTTCTTTTAAGAAAACTCAACTCTTAAATCGTTTAACGTCAATGAGTTCTGTTCAATCAATTGAAAGTCAATGGATTTATCTGTTTGATCAAGCGCTCAACGAGCAGCAGCATCAATCTGCATTACAACTATTAAATGACGGTGCTTCTTTTGAAGTTCGCCAAGCCGAAAGTGATGAAATTCAAATTCTTGTCACACCGCGTTTAGGTACGATCTCTCCGTGGTCGTCTAAGGCAACGGATATTTTTGCCAACTGTAATACACCTGTACACCGCCTTGAACGCGGTGTTTTGTTTACTTTAAAAGGTGTTTCTGAAATATCTGCTGAAGTGAAACTTGCGTTACATGACCGCATGACCGAAAGCGTGTTCAATCAAATTGATGATGCTGCTGCATTATTTTCTGAAACTGAGCCAAAACCGCTCAATTCAATCGATATTTTAGGTCAAGGCAAAGAAGCATTGGTTAAAGCCAATTCTGAATTTGGTTTTGCACTTTCTGATGAAGAAGTTGATTATTTAACCGCAGCATTTACCAAAATGGGTCGTAACCCCCATGACATCGAACTCATGATGTTTGCACAAGCGAACTCAGAGCATTGTCGTCATAAAATTTTTGGTTCTGAATGGACCATTGATGGTGAAAAACAACCTTTATCATTGTTCCAAATGATTAAGAACACCTATAAAGAATCTCCTACAGATGTTTTGTCAGCATATAAAGACAACGCTTCTGTTATCGTGGGTTATGACACACAACGTTTTTATCCAAAACCAGATGAAAATGGTCACTACGTTTATAAATATAAGAGCCAAGCTGCTCACATTTTAATGAAAGTGGAAACCCATAACCATCCTACAGCAATTGCGCCATTTGCAGGTGCAGCGACGGGTTCGGGCGGTGAAATTCGTGACGAAGGTGCAACAGGTCGTGGTGGTAAACCTAAAGCAGGTTTAACGGCATTTACTACGTCTAACCTAAATATTCCGGGCTTTGAACAACCGTGGGAAGACAACTACGGTAAACCATCTCGTATGGCATCTCCGTTGCAAATTATGATTGAAGGTCCACTGGGTGGCGCTGCATTCAATAATGAATTTGGTCGTCCTGCGTTAAATGGTTACTTCCGTACTTTTGAACAAAATGTAAATGGTGACGTTAAAGGTTTCCACAAGCCGATTATGATCGCTGGTGGTTACGGTAACATTCGTCCTGACCATGTTGAAAAAGATGCAATCCAACCGGGTGACTTGCTCATCGTGTTGGGTGGCCCTGCAATGCTGATTGGTTTAGGTGGTGGTGCAGCATCTTCTGTAGACAGTGGTAAATTGGGTGAAAACCTAGATTTTGCTTCAGTACAACGTGAAAACCCAGAAATGGAACGCCGTTGCCAAGAAGTGATTGATACCTGCTGGCGCTTTGAAGATGCCAACCCAATCGTTTCTGTACATGACGTGGGTGCAGGTGGTGTTTCCAATGCAATGCCTGAGCTTGTGAATGATCACGAACTCGGTGCAGTGTTAAATCTTCGTAAGATTCCTTCATTAGAGTCGGGTATGTCTCCAATGGAGATCTGGTCAAACGAAGCGCAAGAACGTTATGTATTGGCAATTCGTCCAAGTTCTTTGGCATTATTTGAATCGATCTGTGCACGTGAACGTTGTCCGTTTGCTGTGTTGGGTGAAGCGACTGAAGCGCGTCACTTAACTGTTGAAGATCCATTGTTTGATAACAAAGCTGTGGATATGCCAATGCAAGTCATGCTGGGTGGTACACCTCGCATGAGCCGTTCTTTTGAATCAATTGAACGTCAAGGTGATGACTTTGATGCATCAAAAGTTGATTTGAAAGAAGCGATCTATCGTGTTCTTAAAAATCCAACGGTTGCGTCTAAATCGTTCCTGATTACCATTGGTGACCGTTCAATTACTGGTATGGTTGCACGTGACCAAATGGTGGGTCGTTGGCAAGTTCCTGTAGCAGATGCTGCGGTAACAACCACAAGTTTAGTGGGCTTCACGGGTGAAGCCATGGCAATGGGTGAACGTCCTCCTGTTGCATTGTTAAATCCTGCTGCGTCTGCACGTTTGGCTGTGGCTGAAGCAATATCTAACATTATGTGTGCCAACATCGAACAGATCAGCGACATTAAATTGTCTGCGAACTGGATGGCTGCTGCTGGTCAAACAGGTGAAGATCAAGCCTTGTTTGAAGGTGTTAAAGCCATTGGTATGGAAATGTGTCCTGCACTTGGAATTGCAATTCCAGTCGGTAAAGACTCATTGTCTATGCGTACCACGTGGAACGATGAAGGCATCGACAAATCAGTGACTTCACCAATGACCGGTGTGATCACCGCATTTGCACCAGTCGGTGATGTGCGTAAAACATTGACACCTGAATTGAAAAATGAAGATTCAGTATTGGTTCGTATCGACTTGTCTAAAGGTCAATTCCGCCTTGGTGGTTCGATCCTTGCGCAAGTGTATAAAGCGATTGGTTCAATCACACCAGATGTTGATAGCTTCGATGAGTTCAAAGCATTCTTTGCATTGGTTCAAGACTGGAACAACCGTGGTTTAATCAAGGCTTACCATGACATCGGTGATGGTGGTTTACTCGCAACTGTTGCAGAAATGATGTTTGCATCACGTTTGGGTGTAGCACTACAAGATCAATCTACAGACAGTTTATTTGCTGAAGAAATTGGTGCAGTACTTCAAATCAGCGCGTCTGATTGGGCATCACTTGAAGCAGAAGTTGCAGCATCGACATTGAAAGATGCAATTGCAGTAGTGGGTACAGTCAATACAACGGATACTTTAACGGTTAATGGTTTGAACTTAGACCGTGCTGATTTACAACAAGCATGGACTGAAGTATCGCATCAAATCCAACGCTTACGTGACAATGTTGAAACAGCAGATCAAGAATATAGCTTGATTGCCAACAAAAAACACAAAGGCATTATCGCATTACCAACATTTGACTTAAATGAACCTGTTGAAGCGCCGTATATCAATTCACGTCGTCCAAGTATGGCCATTTTACGTGAACAAGGTGTCAATGGTCATATCGAAATGGCAGCGGCATTCGACAAAGTGGGCTTCAATACTGTTGACGTTCACATGAGTGATTTGATTGCGGGTCGTGTTGATCTGGATGATTTTGAAGGTTTGGCAACGTGCGGTGGTTTCTCTTACGGTGACGTTATGGGTGCAGGGGGCGGTTGGGCGAAGTCTGTTCTATTTAACCCTAAACTTCGTGACCAATTTGAGAAATTCTTTAATCGCGATGGAACCTTCTCTTTAGGTGTGTGTAATGGTTGTCAAATGCTATCGCAATTGGCTCCACTTATTCCGGGTGCTGATAATTGGCCACGTTTCCACCGTAATACTTCAGAAATGTTTGAAGCGCGTGTGGCAAATATCCGTATTGAAAAATCAAACTCTGTTTTGTTAGAGGGTATGGAAGGTTCGATTTTACCAATCGCAATTGCGCATGGTGAAGGTCGTGTCGTTGCAAGTAGCGAGAACATTGCTGCTTTAAATGCAGGCAACCAAGTCAGCCTACGTTATGTAGATAGCTTCGGTAATGCAACACAGCACTATCCATTGAACCCGAATGGTTCACCAGAAGCGATTACAGGCGTAACGTCTACTGATGGTCGTGCAACAATTATGATGCCGCACCCTGAACGTAACTTCCGTGCAGTTCAGCATTCTTGGAAACCTGAAGAATGGACTGAAGATGGTGCATGGTTACGTATGTTCCGTAATGCACGTAAGTTTATTGGTTAATCTGAAGTAAATTCTTAAAGCCACCTTCGGGTGGCTTTTTTATTTTGTTGTATTTTTTTTCAAATTTTAAATTTTCCTGCTGGACTTGGTTTGGATTTTGCTTTTATATTGGAGTGGAATACGTTTTGTATGTTTTATGCGCAATGATGATGCAATATAAATCAAAAATGGTGAACCCAATATAAGTTCAGGATTGAATCTCGAAGTGAGGTGACACAATGCTAAAAACGATGACATATACGAGCGTTGATAAAACAGCGTTGCGTAAGAAAGGCTGGAAGCTATTTGTGGTGGTTGTGAGTTTGCAATTGATATTTCTGATTTTAGGTTATGCCTTACAGATGTAAAAGAAAAGCCACCGAAAGGTGGTTTTCTTTTGTGGTTTAATATTTGATTTAGCCTTATTTTTGATGCATCAAGAATATATTCTGCAAGGGAATAAAAATGCTTTGTTAGACTGATGGAGCATCCTTGCCCCACAGTCTAATGTTGCAGGGCATGTGATTTAATTTAGTCTTTGAAGATATTTTCGTAAAAATAGAAATAGTCATCATGAATTTTATAGTCATAAGGAGTAGCATTTTGAGCCTCCTCAAACCATGATCCTTCTGCTAATTTGTGAATAAATCCAAAGCTAATTAGATCCATATTGGGTAGAGGGATGCTTATGATGGACTGGGGAGAATTTATAGAATATTCAGCATATAACTTGCTGATAAGAGTTATTAAATGATTATTTAACTTAGTAATAATATATGTATATTTATCAAAATCTTGCTTAGGTATTTTTCCATCTTTGAATAGTAATGTGACACGACCAATCATTTTTGCTTGTTGTTTTAAATATGTCTGATCTAGAACTCCTAAAATTTCAAAGCCTAACTGAGTATTGTTTTTATCTTTAAAGAATTTCTCAATGAATCCTTGATTTATATTTTCAGCTTCTTGTATGAAGGCTAAAAGTTGTCTTTGCTCTTTTAATGTTCGGAATCTGGAGTAGGTTTCAATTGAACCCGTAATAAGGGAGGCAAAAGGAATAGACTTAATGGCATCTTCTAAAAATGTGTTTGCTGTTTTAAATAGAAATTCATCTGCTAAATTTTCAGTAGCCGTTAATACCAATTCACTTGCAAGTTTATTATTAGACATTGTTATGACCGATAATTATGATTGATTTGATATTAATCAAATGCTCAAAAAATAGAAATGCTTAAACTGATCTACTACGTTCCCGAATCCCATCTTGAATCCACTAAACTTGCCATTTTTGAAGCAGGGGCAGGTGGTATAGGTAATTATGAGCATTGTGCTTGGCAAGTTTTAGGTACAGGGCAATTTAAACCTGTAAAGGGCGCGAATCCGTTTATTGGTAAGTTAGATGTTTTAGAACAAGTTCCTGAATGGCGTGTCGAAACGATTGTTTCTGAAGATAAAGCACCTGCTGTCGCAAAAGCTTTGAAAGTAAGTCATCCGTATGAAGAGCCAGCTTTTGAGTTTATTCAAATGGTTGATGTTAAATACTAAAAAGTTCATGGCGGAGTCTTCTCGTTATGAATTTAAAGTAGGTTTTAACCTTCGGTTCGACCTACCTTGCGAAATATATTTCTCATTTCGGGAAAAGTAGGCAAAACCATTGTCATCAGCAAAACTCGGCAGAGTCCAACTTTTGATTAAATTGATCACAGAAACTTTACTTTTCCAATCTTGCGGTGTATACACCTCATGCCTCGAACAGTTGCTGATGACTTTACCGCGTATCGAATGGCTGTTATCGGCTTATTTTTATGAAATTTAAACCTTCTGAATAAACAGCTCACGGTTAAAACGGTATTGCGGAAAAAACACACCATCAACTGCACGTTCACCCGCAGCAATCACCATGACTGGGTATTGTTGGTTATTCAAGTTTAAAATTTTGCATACTAAAGGTTCATCAAAACCTTCCATCATACAACTGTCAAAACCATAAGCACGTAAAGCCAGTACAAGGTTTTCACAGGCTAAAGCTGTGGTTTTACTGGCCCAAAGTTTGGCATCTGCTGGATTGAATGCCGTTACAGGCAGTTGCTTGTCAAACTGACGTGCGACTTTGAAAGCCACTTTCTTAAAGTTACCAAGCGCATTGAAGTAACCCGTTTTATAGTTATAGGGAATAAAACGATAATACTTTTGTACCGTTGCAGGCGCTTCTGGGAAAGGAAACTCAGTAATGTTCATTTTTGCCATTTCATCCACACGGTCGGTACGTGCCACACAAACAATTAATTCCGAAGCCGTTTTTGCAGCCAATTGATTCAAACAGGCTTTGACCAATTGTTTTTTCTTCGCTGCCGATTGCACCACATAAAATGTCCACGGCTGTAAGTTGGAGGAATTTGGTGCAAGTAAAGCCAAGTCTAAGCAGTCATCTAACACTTCCGCAGGAATGGCTTTGTCGGTAAATTTACGTACCGAACGACGACTTGTAATGACCTTTTTAAAGTTTTCGACATCAATATCCTGCGGTGCAGGTTCGTAATAGCGTTTTTTTTCAGCGTTATTCTGAGACATAATGTTCGCCTAATATGAATGTATTGAAGAAAATGGAATGATTGAAAGTATAAAACCACTTAGCAATCTAAATCACTAAGTGGTTTTTAATTTTTAAGTGCTTAAATTTAGTTAAATTGAGCAAAGTCAGGTTTACGCTTTTGCATAAATGCAGCCACGGCTTCAGCCATTTCAGGTGAAGAAACGCGCTGCATAAAGATGACAGCTTCATCATCTACACAGTCTAAAATTTCTTGTAAATTATGTTTCATTAAAGCTTTGGTTTGCTTAATAGAAGCCAATGGTAGTGCTGCTAAAGTTTGTGCTTGTTTCAATGCATGCGCATAAACATCATCTTCAATGCTATTCACCAAACCTGCATTTAAGGCTTTTTCACTGTTAAATTTTTGTGCAGTGAACAGAAGCTCAGCAGCTTTGTGGTAGCCGGCTTGTTGAATGAGTAATTTGCTTGAAGCACCTTCAGGAGACAGACCCAGACTTACAAATGGGATTTGGAATAGGGCAGTGTTGTCGCTATAGACCAAATCGGCATGTAATAGAATCGTGACGCCAATACCAATCGCAACACCACGAACGGCACAAATTAAAGGTTTAGAGAATTTCGCAGCAGATTTTAATACGACAAAAGGCGGTGCATCACCTGCTTTACCTGCCAGTGGCGTTTGAATAAACTGCATGAAGTCCTGCATGTCATTACCGGCACTGAAATCGGCATCAGCACCACGTAAAATCACCACGCGAACTTCTTTATCTTGATCGGCTTCATCTAAGGCTTTGGCAATCCATAAATAAAGTTCGCCATATAAGGCATTTTTTGCTTTTGGTCGATTAATGGCTAAAGTCAGTACGCCATTTTCTAAATTCGCATCCAAATGTTCATGAGGTTGTTGAATACAACTAAGTGTCATCGTACTATCCTTGCTTTAAAACTTAATTTAATTTTATGGCGTTTATTATGTCGTAAATTGATTTGAGTGGCACAACTCATGAGTCATAAAAAATTTGATCCCTTATGAATTATACCTTTGATTATCTCGTTTTTATTGGTCGTTTTCAGCCTTTTCATTTGGCACATATGCAAACCATTAAAATTGCCTTGCAGCAAAGTCAGTGTGTACTTTTGGCACTGGGTTCAGCGCAAAATGAACGCAATATTAAAAATCCGTTCAGTGCAAATGAACGTGAACAAATGATTTTATCTAACTTTTCAGCAGCAGATCAACAGCGAATTAAGTTTGTGTATGTTATTGATGTTTATGATGATAAAAAATGGCAGAAATTGGTGACATCGCTTGTCGAAGATGCTGTTAATCTTGAAGATAAAGTCGGTTTAATTGGTCATTTTAAGGATGAATCTTCCTATTATCTTCAACTTTTTCCAGAATGGGAGATGGTTGAACTGGATAGTCTAAAAGATGCCATTTCAGCGACTCCACTGCGTGAAGCCTATTATCGTGGGGAAATAGTCGAATCTGCTTTCCCACTCGGAACCAGTGAGTTTTTACACAAATTTCAGCAGACAGCGACTTACCAACAATTGCAGCACAAATACCTGACACAAGATAAAAGCAATCTTGAATAAGCTAAGTTCTCGTTATCTCGAAAGTTGAAAATATGGCTTCGATCTAAAATTTGCATAACTCAATTAAAAATTGGGTTATTGATCAAATTGTTGGTTCATATAGTTGGGTGCTTTTTCTAAAATATCGTGAGTGAGTTGTTGTAAAGGCTTGGATTGTTGTTTCCAATGATGCCAATACAACTGAATATCCGTTTGTGCCTCTGGTAAAATTTCAACCCATTCGCCTGTAAGTAAGCGTTGCCCAATTTGATAATCAGGCACCATTCCAAAACCTAATCCATAAGCAATGGCTTCAACAAAGGCAGTTGAAGAGGGAATGTAGTGGTGCGGATAGTTGTCGATGTTCAAACCATAACGCGCCAAGATAATGTCGGTATGAATATGATCTTTATCATTATAAATGACGGCAGGTGCTATTTTTAAGGCATTACGATGTAAGCCTTGAGGGAACCACTGTCTTGTAAACTCAGGGGTTGCAACCATTCTATAGCGCATTGAGCCTAATCGGATGGCTAAGCAGCCTTTCATGGCATGTTGTTCAGTCGAAATACAAGCACTGACCAGACCCGCTTCTAACAAATGATGGGTATGCGCCTGATCATCTACTTTCAAATGCACCACAATTTTTTCGCGTAATAGTGTTTCTTGAACAGCACTGAACAGCCAAGTCGCCAAAGAATCATCATTTGTTGCAATATTGAGTTGATAAAAAGGGGACTCGTTGCTTTGTCCAGTTAAGTCTTGCAGCAGGTTTTGTTCGAGTCGTCGTGTATGTTGCAAGTAATGTAATAAAGACTGACCCGCTTGCGTCACGCGGCATGGACGTTCACGTACAATCAGCAAATGTCCTAAGGTTTTTTCAAGACTTTGCACGCGTAAAGTCACCGCAGATGCTGTAATACATAAGCGTTCCGCTGCTAAATCAAAGCTCCCCATTTCTGCGACGGCCAGAAAAGCATCACATTGTTTATTGTTCAGCATAACTTTTACTTCATTCTTTTCATTTGTAGTCATGACTATAAACTAAAAATAATTTAGTTAAATTGATATTTTCTTAATTATATTTAGTTTTATGTAAAAGCATCGATAATGCATTTCAGTCAAATGAGCATGGAAAAAGTGGATGCTACATACTTATCTACAAGGTTTTGCAATAGGTTTAAGTCTTATTGTCGCTATTGGCGCGCAAAATGCATTTGTACTAAAACAAGGTTTAAAGAAACAAGCCGTGTTCTGGGTTTGCTTTGTCTGTGCACTTTCCGATTCTATTCTAGTTGTGCTGGGGATCACGGGTTTTGCGACCATGATACAGGTTTATCCGGAGCTTGTTGGTTTTGCTAAATGGGCTGGAGCTGTATTTTTATTGTGGTATGGATTACAACATGCTAGGCAAGCCTTTAACTCGAATCAATCATTGCATGCTGGTTCGCAGAATGACATGCAATTGAGTAAAATTATTATGGTGTGTCTGGCTTTAACTTGGTTAAACCCACATGTCTATTTAGATACGGTGGTTTTAATTGGCTCTATTTCGACTCAATTTGAGCAAACCAAACTATATTTTGCTTTGGGAGTAATCACCGCTTCTTGGTTATTCTTTTTTAGTTTGGGTTATGGTGCTCGAGTGTTAATTCCGATCTTTGCAAATCCTCAAGCATGGAAAGTGTTAGATGTTGTTATTGCACTGACTATGTGGAGCATCGCAATTTCTTTAATGATGACTACCTAAATTTCTTTAATAATGACTACCTAAATGATGGCTACCTAAAGGCAAAAAAGCCCAAAACGAGTTTAGGCTTTTAGCTGCGATATTTAAATGGCTTGTAAAACTTTTAAATCTTGCAAGACTTGTTCTGCATGACCCGCTGCTTTGACTTTGCGGTATGCTTTGACCAGTTTGCCATTATGGAAAATGAAGGTTGAGCGCTCAATGCCCATCACTTTTTTACCATACATATTTTTTTCTTTAATGACATCAAAGTGTTTACAGAGAACTTCTTCTTTATCACTAATCAAATTAATGCTCAGCGATTGCTTTTCAGTGAAGTTTTGATGTGCTTTTACCGAATCACGTGAAATACCTATAATTGTGGTATTTAACGCTTCAAATTGATCTTTCAGAGCAGAAAAATCGACTGCTTGCGTCGTACAACCCGGCGTTGAATCTTTTGGATAAAAATACACAATCAGCCATTCTGATGGAAGGGTCGATAAGTTAACTTCGCCAGTGGTTGTCGGGAAGTCTTGGTTTGGCAATTGAATATTTTCAGTCATGCTTTAATCCTTGATTAAAATGAATTGCTTTCTAATTCGAGTGCTAAAAAGGCATAATTTTCATGATATAGAATATCACCTTTGCGTACGGCAATTGGTGCTGTAAATAAAGGCCCATCAATTACGGTGCTGTGAAATTCACCGCCTTCACCACAAGGATCAATGCCTCGATTTTCTAATTCTTGAATATAATCCAGAGTTAAAATTTTGCCTAAATCATCAACTTTCATGCCCAAGTTAAGATTAACAGTCACAATCATGGTCTTAAAACCAAGCTGAATGAATTCTTCAATCACTTCCCGATGTGGACGTTGCCAAAGTGGCATACAGAGTTTAAGCTCGGCTTGTTGAGTAATACGATCATGCCAACAACCATGTTCAGGCATATCTAAATCACCTGTGACTAAAACCTCTGCACCTTGCTGTTTGGCATTTGCTAACAATTTTAGAAATTCAGTCTCATAGTCATTCCAACTTGAAGATGCAGTAATGATGGGTAAATCTAAGGCATTGGCTTGTGCTTGAATGATATCCATGTTCATGGCATGCGAACGTGAACGTAGTCCTTGTTCTTCAAGCATCACAATTAAGCCAATAGCTTTACCGACCTGCATCGCGTGATACAAGGCGAGGGTGCTATCTTTGCCACCGCTATAAGATACGATGAATTTTTGTTGGGTGGCGTTGGTTTTCCATTGCTGTTGCATACATTATCCATAGCTAAAAAAGCCTGCAATAGCAGGCTTTTCGTGGTATTTAAATCAACTTATTTTTTAGCTTGAGCAGCCTGTGCAGCTTTCATTGCTTCTTCAGTTAAGCTTTTAAGCTTGCTGGTCAATTGTGGGCCAAAACACGTCTGTAGATCTTTATTTTGCTTTTGGACAAAAGCTAAAGTGGCAGGGCTTTTCTTTTGGTTAATGGTACTTTGGATTTCCCATTTTTGCGCATTGGTTAATTTACCGTCAGCTTCAACCGCACAAGTACAGTATTTACTGACTTCTGCCGCTGATAATTTTTTACTTTTACCGGTTTCATCTTTACAAACATTAATTAAAGCCGATTTTACATTGGTGCTTTTATATGCTTCTTGAAGTTTGTTTGCTTCAGCAGCATGAGAAGCAGTTGCCATCATTGCAACAGCAGAAACGAATGTAGAAAGAATAATGTTTGATTTCAAATTTTTCATAAACTGTACCTTGTTAAGACGGTATATAACGTGTTGGATCTGTGATACCTGCATCAACAAAACCTTGCTTACGTAAGCGGCAGCTATCACACTTGCCACAAGCACGCCCTAGGTCGTCTGCTTGGTAGCATGACACTGTTTGGCTATAGTCTACGCCATGTTCTATACCTAAGCGAATGATATTTGCTTTGGATAAATGTAACAAAGGTGTTTCAAATTTAAGAGGTTTTCCTTCCACGCCAACTTTAGTGGCAAGGCGTGCCATGGTTGCAAAAGCATCAATAAATTCAGGGCGACAGTCTGGATAGCCTGAATAATCAACGGCATTGATGCCAATGATAATTGCTTCTGCACCAAAAACTTCCGCGGCAGCGAGTGCGTAGGAAAGAAAAATGGTGTTACGTGCTGGAACATAAGTTACAGGAATACCCACTTGTTCCTGTTCAGGGATATCAATGCTTAAGTCTGTTAAAGCAGAGCCACCTAAGTTACCTAAATCAATATTAATGACACGATGCTCTACACCAGCGCGTTGGGTTAATGCACGAGCAGCATCAAGTTCAGTGGTCGAACGTTGACCATACATAAAGCTGATGGCAATACATTCATAACGTGCTTGCGCCCAAGCCAAACAAGTCGTTGAGTCTAAGCCGCCAGATAACAAAACTATGGCACGAGGGCGCATATTAAAATCTCCAAATAGATGTATTTAAGAACAGAACTAAATTAACGACCAGTTTCATCATTCCAAAGCAATTTGTGTAATTGCAATTGGAAGCGAACAGGGAGATGGTCTTCTAAAATCCATTGTGCTAAATCACGCGCAAGTTGCGGTAAACGAACATTACCTTTCTCAACGGCAAAGGCAGGAGAGAACCAAACAGTGCTCACTTTATCCACCAATTGATACTGCTCAACTTGCTGTTTTGACCATTCATAATCTTCGCGATTACAAATCACAAATTTGATTTGATCATGCTGAGTTAAATGATCCAAATTACTGAGTAAATTTCTTTTTTCTTCACCCGAGGTGGGTGTTTTTAAATCAAGCACTTTAGAAACACGCGGATCAACTTTAGAGACATCTAAAGCACCACTGGTTTCAAGAGACACTTCGCAGCCCAAATCGGTAAGGCGTGTCATTAAAGGAAGAGCATTGGGTTGAGCAAGCGGTTCACCGCCAGTCACACAGATATAAGGGGTTTTAAAATTGAGCGTTGTTTGAATAATCTGCTCTAAAGATTGACGCTCACCACCTTCAAAAGAATAGGTAGTATCACAATAAGTACAACGTAAAGGACAACCAGTTAAACGAATAAAAACTGTCGGTAAGCCCGCAGCATTCGCTTCACCTTGTAATGAATAGAAAATCTCCGTGATACGTAAACCCGCAGACGGATCAGAAACAGGAATAGTAGAAGATCGAAGAGTATTCATAACAAGAAATTACCACACCAAACAAATGAGAGAGTACAAAAAACAAAAATCTCTACGCTCATGTCTGACCGTAGAGATGAGGAGCGATCGCTCCGCACGACAATAAATAAAAAAATTATTCGTCGCGTAATAAATCGTTCAAGCTTGTTTTAGAACGTGTTTGCGCATCTACTTTTTTCACGATGATTGCAGCATATAAGCTGTAAGTACCGCATTTAGAAGGTAGGCTACCCGCAACAACAACCGAACCCGCAGGTACGCGACCATAATGAACTTCGCCAGTTGCGCGGTCATAAATTTTGGTTGATTGACCAATGAATACACCCATTGAAATCACTGAACCTTCTTCAACGATCACGCCTTCAACGATTTCAGAGCGTGCACCGATGAAACAGTTGTCTTCAATAATCGTTGGGTTTGCTTGTAATGGCTCAAGAACACCACCAATACCTACGCCACCCGATAAATGTACATTTTTACCAATTTGTGCACACGAACCGACAGTTGCCCATGTATCAACCATTGTACCTTCGTCAACGTAGGCACCAATGTTTACATAAGATGGCATCAATACCACATTTTTAGCTTGGAAGCTGCCTTTACGAGCAACAGCAGGCGGTACTACACGTACGCCAGCGGCTTGAAATTGTGCTTCAGTCCAGCCTTTAAATTTAGTGTCTACTTTGTCATAGAAACGAAGATCACCAGACTCGATTGGTTTGTTGTCGTTCAATTTGAAAGATAACAAAACTGCTTTTTTAAGCCATTGATGAACAATCCATTCACCATCGATTTTTTCAGCTACACGAAGTGTGCCGTTATCTAGGCCAGCAATAGCTTCTTCTACAGCGTTACGAATTTCTACAGCGCAATTTGCTGCTGTGAAATTTGCACGATCTTCAAAAGCTTGTTCAATGATTGTTGAAAGCTGAGACATGATCTTCCATTTCCAAAAAAATTTTCAAGATTTTACACTATATTGAGACAAGAATAGATGAAAAAGTCGCTTTAGATCGGAATTAATTATTAAAGGTGAATGGAGTGATATAAAAAAGGAAACACAGATTATTTAATGAACAATAAAAAATTAATAATCAAAAATGAATTGTATCAAAAAATAACAAAAAATCAGCAAAATTAGAATAAAAGTTAAGCGATTTTTATTTTATAGTCCAGATATAGAAAACATGATTAATGATGAAAATAACTTTTTAAGGAGATATAAAATGAAGACTTTACGCACCCTTCTTGCGGCAACTGTATTAACAGCTATTACAGGAACAGCGATGGCTGATGAGACAGTCGTAAAAGATGGTTATGCATTTGATCGAAATCAACTCGTGCCAACAGGTGTTCGTGCTGAAGTGGGCACAACGGGTTATGGTGGTGCTTTACTTTGGACTGCAAACCCCTATGTCGGTTTAGCATTGGGTTATAACGGTGGTGATATTTCTTGGTCTGATGATTTATCAATCAACGGTACGAAATATGATATGGAAATGGACAATAAGGTTGGCTATTTAAATGCTGAAGTTCGTCCTTGGGGTGCAAGTGGAAATCGTTGGGCACAAGGCGTATATATGGCTGCAGGTGTAGGTTATATTGATAATGACTATGATTTAACTAAACGTTCAAGTGATGGTACTATCAAAATCAATGGTACAAACTATTCATACAATGGTTCTGTAAATGGTAAGATGGAATATAAAAATGATATTGCTCCATATCTAGGTTTAGGTTTTGCTCCAAAAATCAATAAAAATTGGGGCGTATTTGGTGAAGTGGGGGCTTACTACACTGGTAACCCTACAGTTAATTTAGATAAAGATGGTACTTTTGTGAATGCCGCAGGTGGAAATGCTGATGCAGATTTACGTGCTGAAGAGCAAAAAATTGCCAATGATGACAAATATGCATGGATGCCAGTGGGTAAAGTGGGTGTAAGCTTCCACTGGTAATTTAAAATTTCATTCGATAAAAAAACGAGCTTCGGCTCGTTTTTTTATTTTAAAAAATCAGATATTTTACGTTAAAAACGATAACCCATTTTTATGCCATAAGCTAAGGCATGGTTATTGTTTACGGAAGATAGCGGTTTAAATAAACTGCCCGAACCATTTGGGTCTTGTTGAACTTTGGCTTTGTTTAATTTGAAGTATTTAACGCCACCTGCAATAAATAAATTAGAGTGAATCTGATAAAAACTGCCGATACCCAAACTATAAAAACCATTTGAAGGGTTCAGGGTTGAAGCTGGATTACCAATACCGCTATCACGTCCTATATCTATTGTGGATGTCCATTTATCGCTTAATACATGGGCAAGACCTAGCGTTGTTGCCCACTGGTTTTTTTGATAATCCACCAACATGACAGGGTTACTACCACTTGAACTGATTAAGGGTGAAGCAATGTTAAAATTTTGCCAATTGACCCAACGTAGCGAGCCATAAATTAAATTATGCGCTGTTACACCGGATTGAAACTCAAAGTTGACGGATTGAGGTGTCTCAATCATGGTGTTTTGATCTGAGCTTAAATTAAGCAGAGGTATTGTTGGTGTGGTGGTTGTTTGTTCATTAAATGGTTGTTTGTGTTGAATTTTAGCACGATACGTGAAGGAGGTTTTGAGTGCATATTCTGGAATCTGATAACTCATTCCTACGAGCCAACCATGAGCAGAATTTTTTTGAATGTCTCCATTATAGTCGATCAATAAACCCGATGATTGTCCCGAAATTTTTACCTGTGTGGTTAAGGTTTGATAGCTTAAACCTGCATAAAAATTCAAAAAAGGATTGGGTTGATAACCTAAAAGAGAGGTAAGATTTTTTGTGTCTAATTTAAATTGAGTCGCATTGATTAAATTGGAGGGACTGTTTGGAACAGGGTCTAAAGTGTAACTGACATTTGTACCAAAGGGCTGGTCGTAAATGAAACCAAAAGACCAATTGGGATGGAGTTGTAATTTTAAGCCCGCGTTAAAAAGCACATATTGTTGGACAAAACTTGGGGTAGAAATTTCTGTCAATATAGTGGGATCATTAGCTTCTGGTCGATAAATGTTGCCTGAAACATTGGCATCTACAATTGCGCTTGAAACCTCCAAGTAATTGTTGGGTTCTAAAAATGAAGCAATACTTTGGTTAGACGTTTCAAGGGCTGCGGAAAACACTTGTGTTGGCAAAAAAATGCACACACTTATACAAAGTGCCGTAGCTTTCATAGAGAGCCCCAAATGAAAGAATAAGTTTGCTTAGATCGTGGGTGTATCAAACTGAATGAAACACGTTGTCATTGAATATTTTTTATTCAGTGTTGATACTTTATGCTGTTTTGTTTGGTTCGAGCAAGTAGAGTTTTAACATTGTTCATACTAGTGGCTATTGATATTTGATCATATTAACTTCCTAAGCCCCCTAACCCAATAATAATATAAGCTAGAGTATAGCATTTTCATAATTCTACTTTAGCTTGTCATATCGAGTGGCTATAGCGAGAAGTAGATGGGGTTGGTGCTTGAATCTACTTACTCGCTATTTTTTGCACAGCCAATCTCAACAGGCCCTAATTTCAACAGGCTTTATTTATAGCCAATTTTAAATGCTGCTAAGAAGCGATTAGGTTGATTAGCATCAAAAGCCACGTGGTCGAGAGGGCTGGTTTGTGGGGCTTTTATAAAGGCATTATTTTTTAGTGTTGGGAATTGTGTTACTTGCATTTTCCCCTCATCAATTAAGGCTTGGGCTGCTTGTGTATAGATGTCTGGACGATAAGCTTGCTTAGCCGTTTCTAGATACCATTGATCGGTTTGGCTTGAGCTGATTTGACCCCAACGACGCATTTGGGTTAACCACCATACTGCATCTGAATAATAAGGGATGCCATACTGTCCAGCAAAGAAGGTGTGAAATGATTTTGCTGGACGAACATCGCCTGGTTCATACTCAAATACACCTGTCATACTATTGGCAATAATGTCTTTATCAACACGGATATAATTATCTTGAGCAATAATTCCTGTGGCTTCCTTACGGTTTGCATAGTTGTTTTCATCTAACCAATGCGAAGCTCGGATTAAAGCTTTAACTAATTTAAGGGTCGTGGTTGGGTTTTGTTGTGCAAATGTTTTGGTTAAACCAAATACTTTATCAGCACCATTTTCCCAAATGGCATCTGAAGTAATTACCGATACACCAAAGCCTTTTTTAACTGCTTTTTGATTCCATGGTTCACCTACGCTATAGCCTGAAGTTACACCTTCGACCATCGTTGATACCATCTCTGGTGGAGGAATAACGGTTAAATCTACATCAGAGCCAATGTGACCACTTGTATCATTGTGTGCAGGATCATATGTTCCTGGGTGAATTCCCCCCGCAGCAAGCCAATAGCGCAGCATATAATTATGTGTGCCTGTAGGAAAAGTCATGCCTAATTTAAACAATTTTTGTTGCTGTTTATATTGAGCAATAACAGGTCTTAAACTGCTGGCACTGATCGGATGTTTGGGTAAATTATGTTCCATCGGAACGTTTTTTTTCATTTCATTCCAAACATTGTTTGAAACAGTAATTGCAGCACCATTATAGGACAGCGTGAAAGGAGTAATGATTGGGGTTTTATTTGCTGATGGATCAATGAATGATGCTAAAGGCATTGCAGCGAGCATATGGGCTGCATCTAGTTCACCTTTTTCTACACGCTGGTAAAGCACGCCCCAACTAGATTGTGCTTCGAGTTTGACATTCAGACCTTCATCTTTAAAAAAGCCTTTTTCGACAGCGATGGCTAAAGGTGCCATGTCGGTCAATTTCACAAAGCCAATTGTGAGGGTCGTTTTTTCAATCGCTAAAGGGCTTGCGGCAGTTTCTGGATCAGATTCTTTTTGACAACTGGCCAGTAAAAAACTGAGTCCCACTAAATAGAGTATAAGAAAAACTTTGTTTAATAATATTTTTTTCATTAATTTACCGAATTCTATAGTGGATTGAACGTCCTCGAACAGCAAGATAGATGCCAAATGTGAGCTAAGGGTAGAAAAATTGAATGTCGAGTTCTTTATAGAATAGAAATAGAAAATGTTACTGGGAAAAGTGTATTTAATTGGCCCGTGCTTATTTGTAGGCTAAAAAAATTTAAATTTAGGATTATTTGATGATCTAAGTCTGTCAGGTTATGGAATAGACCTCGAACTTAATTTGGGCATTTTCAAATAATATGCACATTTTACGTTCGCTGAATATTTTTATGCGCGAAAGTTGAGCGCTAAGTTGTTTATAAATAAGGTGCTTTTACCTATAGAGGGCAAGAAAAAGTATAGCTTCAATCAATAATCTTAATTTATCTTTGAGATAGAGATCAAAATTACAGCTAAGAAGCATTGCTTCATAAAGCTTTCAACTTTGACCTAGATTGATCTGTCAGCAGGGGATGAGGCATAGCGAGAAATAGATTTGGTTTGGCGCTTAAATTTTACTTACGCGCTATTTTTTGCACAGTAAATGTCAATGACATTATGTTTGATAGAATTAATGCTGTACATGTTATTGATAAATAAAATTTTAAATGGAAGCGGTGAATTGAAGTTAAAAAAGGGATATTTTTATATCCCTTATGTTAAACAATAATCTGACT
Organism: Acinetobacter sp. ANC 4654; assembly: GCF_002135425.1. Classification (NCBI taxonomy): domain Bacteria; kingdom Pseudomonadati; phylum Pseudomonadota; class Gammaproteobacteria; order Moraxellales; family Moraxellaceae; genus Acinetobacter; species Acinetobacter sp. ANC 4654. Next base: position 119,417 of record NZ_NEGL01000007.1, on the reverse strand, counting down.
TTTAATCTTCTGGGTAAGCCACTCTTTTTAGGGCTTTAATATCCGCTTCTGGTGAGCAAAGTGAAATAAACTCATAACCATAACCGCGGAGTAAATGACCTTTACGGACTGCAATCCAAGTGGTATTGACTCCAAAAATATCCGTTGGGATTTGTTTTAAACGGTAATCACGTTCGGTATCGTAAGCCACATTGTTGACAATACCGACCCCCATGTTCAGTTCGACATAGGTTTTTATGACATCGGCATCCAATGCTGACATAACGATATCGACATCAATGCCCGCATCCTCAAAGGCTTTATCAATTTTTGAACGACCCGTAAAACCACCGTGGTAAGTAATAATCGGATAGTGAGCTAAATCTTCTAAAGTAATATCTGTTTTATTGGCGAGTGCATGGTTTTGTGGAACGATAATGCTGTGTTGCCACTGATAGTAAGGCACACTGGCAAGGTTATCTTCCGTGGTTAACGATTCAGTTGCAATGCCAATGTCAGCTTCGCCTTGAAGCAACATTTCAGTAATTTCAACTGGGCTGGCTTGTTGTAAAATGAGATGAACTTTTGGAAATTCTTTTTTAAATTGGTTCACAATGGGCGGTAACACATAGCGTGCTTGAGTATGTGTGGTGGCAATGGTCAGGGTGCCTTCATCGACACGGTTGAAGTCATCTGCAAGGCGTTTAATATTGTCTGCGTCCACCAACATCCGTTCAACAATCCCCAGTAAAGACTGACCCGGTTCAGTTAAACCCAATAGACGTTTACCTTTACGAATAAATAGCTGTACACCCAGCTCATCTTCTAAATCTTTAATATGTTTACTCACACCCGACTGTGATGTGTAAAGTGCTGCTGAAGCTTCCGTTAAATTAAAATTTTGTCTAACAGTTTCTCGAATAATTCTTAATTGTTGGAAATTCATAATGCTGTATACCTTAAAAATAGAATGGGGCTTTTTGCCCCATCAATGTGCAATTAAGCAACGTCATTGGCAAATAAATGTAACGCTGTTGGGCTTAACCACACCGTTTGATTCGGTTTAAATTGATGTAATTTTACTTCATCTGAATGAAGCGAAATTTCAATTAAATTACCTTGGCGATCTTGTAATTCGGCAAGCACTTTACCCGCAATCCAGATTTCACGTAAAAAAGTGGCTTGGATCGCATTTTCTTGCGGAGTCGCATGAATGTGCAGTTCGTTTGGACGGGCAAAGGCAATAATTTCACCTTGTGGCGCATCTTTTACTTGTGGCAACTGAAGACGATCTTCACCAATGTGAATAATGCCTTCTTGGTTTTGACCTTCAAAACGATTGGCTTGACCCAGAAAGTCGAAGACGAAAGGTGTTGCCGGTTTTTCATAGACTTCACGTGGTGAGCCAATTTGCTCCACATTGCCTTTGTTCATCACGATAATTTGATCCGCAACTTCTAAGGCTTCTTCTTGATCGTGTGTAACAAAAATTGAAGTAATATGTAATTCGTCATGCAAAGTACGTAACCAGCGACGCAGCTCTTTACGGACTTTAGCATCTAATGCACCAAAAGGTTCATCCAGCAATAGCACACGTGGTTCGACCGCGAGTGCTCGCGCCAAAGCAATACGTTGACGTTGCCCGCCAGATAACTGTGCAGGGAAACGGTCAGCCAAAAACCCCAATTGAACTAGATCCAGTAAACGTGTGACACGTTTTTTAATTTCGGCCTCAGAAGGACGAGTCGCGCGTGGACGGACACGTAAACCAAAAGCAATGTTTTCAAAAACAGTCATGTGACGGAAAAGTGCGTAATGTTGGAAGACAAAACCGACTTGACGTTCACGTACATGCACATCAGTAGCATCTTCGCCTTCAAGGATCACTTGACCGCCATCTGCTGATTCTAAACCGGCAATAATGCGCAGTAGCGTGGTTTTACCACAACCTGAAGGGCCCAGTAATGCAACCAATTGACCTTCTGGGAAATCCAGTGAAATGTTATTTAGTGCATGGAATGCACCAAAGTGTTTTTCAATATTTTTAACTTGAATACTCATGATGTCATTCCTTAAGAAACTGTTGCATCTTCATTACGTTTACTTTGATTTTCTTGGCGAATCTCAACCCATGCTTTTAAAATGAGCGTCACAATCGCGAGCAGAGCCAAGAGCGATGACACGGCAAATGCAGCACTAAAGGTATATTCGTTATAAAGGATTTCAACGTGTAAAGGTAGCGTATTGGTTTCGCCACGAATATGTCCAGAAACCACAGATACCGCACCGAACTCACCCATTGCACGTGCATTACACAGAATCACGCCGTAGATTAAACCCCATTTAATATTTGGTAGGGTCACTTTCCAGAACGTTTGCCAACCTGAAGCACCCAGTACAATCGCAGCTTCTTCTTCCTCTGTGCCTTGTGCTTCCATTAAAGGAATCAGTTCACGTGCAACAAAGGGCACAGTAATGAAAATGGTGGCGAGCACAATAGCAGGTGTTGCATACAGGACTTTAATATCATGATCCATCAGCCAGCCGCCAATCCAACCTTGAGAACCGAAAATTAATACGACCATCAAACCTGCTACAACTGGCGACACAGAGAACGGCATATCAATAATGGTGGTTAAAATAGATTTGCCACGGAAATTGAATTTAGCCACCGACCAAGCCGCTGCAACACCAAAGATCACATTGATGGGCACAGCAATTGCTGCCGTAATTAAGGTCAGTTTTACCGCAGACAAGGTATCTGGATGCACCAACGCTTGGAAGTAAACGCCAACACCTTGTTTAAAGGCTTCAACGAACACCAAAATCAAAGGTAAGATCAGGCAGCTCATAAAGAAAATCAGTGCAATGGTGATGAGCGTATAACGTACCCAAGTGGGTTCACGGGTCGCATCACGAGATTGCAGTTTTTCTGCTAAGGCATTGCTATTGGTCATTAAGCTCATGGTGCAGTTCTCCCTGTACGACGGCTTGCCCATGCTTGTAGCAAGTTAATTAGGAATAAAATAGCAAATGAAAGAACCAACATGACCACGGCAATGGTGGTTGCGCCTGCGTAATCATATTCTTCTAAACGAGAAATAATCATCAAGGGGGCAATTTCAGTTTCAAACGGTTGGTTACCCGCAATAAAAATAACCGAACCATATTCACCCACACCGCGCGCAAAGGCCAAAGCAAAACCGGTGAGTAATGCAGGAAATAAAATTGGCATAATGATTTTGGTCACAATTTGCAAACGGTTAGCACCCAATGCTGACGCAGCTTCTTCAAGTTCAGTTTCTAAATCGCTCAAAACAGGTTGTACAGTACGCACCACAAAGGGTAGACCAATAAAAATCAATGCCAATGTAATACCAATAGGCGTATATGCCACTTGAATGCCTAATGGTTCTAAGTACTGACCAATCCAACCTGTCGGTGCATATAAAGATGTGAGCGCAATACCTGCTACTGCTGTAGGTAGGGCAAAAGGTAAATCGACCAATGCATCAACAATACGTTTACCGGGGAAGGTATAACGTACCAAGCACCATGCCAGTAATAAGCCAAACACCACATTGATTAAGGCTGCAATAAGTGCAGCACTAAAACTTAACTGCAAAGATTTTAGGATACGTTCTGAACTGAGAATTTCCCATAGACCATCCCATCCAATGCCCAATGATTTAATAAACACGGCGGACAATGGAATAAGAACAATTAATGATAAATACGCTAGGGTAAAGCCTAAGGAAAGACCAAATCCTGGCAGCACTCGGGATCGCTGCGACATGACTACTCCTTAAAAGAGCGAACGCTGACCAATAAAGTCAGCGAAAATAAAAGTTTAATTGGCACAAGCATAATTTGCAGACTTTAAATTGCAAATTTAAAAAAGCACTTGCTCTCATCAGTAAAATTGATGTGCTGTAATACATTTTCTGAAATTAAGTAATCATAAATTTCAGGAAATGCACCAAAGCCAGAAGCAACATTAATATGTCCGACTTGACCTAAATTGATCGGATTGAGTTTCCATGCTTTGGCTAAGCATTTTGCATCTGCAAAATTTAACCAAGGATCATTTTCACTAATGATTAATGTGGTTGGGACGGCAAGTTTGAGTTGATGAAAATAGCGTTGATAATCTTGCTGGCTATCACGTGAAAAACCAGCTTCACCAAAACGTGCAGGATTAGCAGGCGCCACCAAAATCAAATTTTTAATTTTTTGATTTAATTCTGGATGCTGAGCCAGTGCTGCAACTGTGGTGAGACAGCCAAAACTATGTGCAACAATTTGAATATCATTTGGGATTGGGCGCACTGTATTTACAAATTCGCTAATCCAGTCTTGCAAGATGGGTTGATTCCAATCTTGCTGTTGTACACGTGAGCAAGACATGAGTTGTCGTTGTAACCAAGATTGCCAGTGGGCAGGTTCACTGCCTCCAACGCCTGGCACAATAACGGTATGAATCATGTCTTTGCTCCAATGAATAATGAATACTGTTGAATCAATAATGGCTTATTGCGTATTGTTTGCTTTTACAATTTGATCGAAAACGCCGCCAGTTTCGAAGTGTTTTTTCTGCACTTTGCTCCATCCACCAAATTCTTTATCAATCGTCACCAGTTTTAATGGCTTGAATGTGGTGCTGTATTTTTTCAACACCGCTGCATTACGTGGACGGTAATAATTTTTGGCTGCAATGTCTTGCCCCAGCGGTGAATACAAGAAATTTAAATAGGCTTTTGCCACATTGGCATTACCATCTTTCTGAACATTTTTTTCAACAATCGCCACTGGTGGCTCAGCTAAAATAGATAAAGAAGGCGTAATAATTTGGAATTTACCCGGTTGTTCGCGAACAGCTAAGTAAGCTTCGTTTTCCCAAGCCAGTAATACATCGCCAATACCACGTTCAGCAAAGGTTGTGGTTGAACCACGAGCACCTGAGTCCAAAACTTTAGTTTGTTTATAAATTTGACGCACAAAGTCATGTGCCTTTGCATCATTACCGCCCGGTTGGTGTTTAGCCCAAGCCCAAGCTGCTAAATAGTTCCAACGTGCACCGCCAGAAGTTTTTGGGTTTGGGGTCACAATTTCGACACCCGGTTTAACTAAATCGCCCCAATCTTTAATCTTTTTAGGGTTGTCTTTACGAACCAAAAAGACAATGGTTGATGTATATGGGGTTGAGTTTTGTGGGAATTTCTTTTGCCAATCTTTAGGCAGTAAATTGGTTTTTTCTGCAATCGCATCAATGTCTGCTGCTAAAGCCAGTGTGACAACGTCTGCATCTAAACCATCAATTACCGCACGCGCTTGTTTACCTGAACCACCATGAGACTGTTTGAAATTAAGCTCTTGTCCGGTCGATTTTTTCCAATATGCACCGAACTCTTTATTGAAGTTTTCATAAAGTTCACGGGTTGGATCATAGGACACGTTTAAGAAATCTTTGGCTACAACATTCAATGATGAAACAGAAAGAAGTGCAGCCACAATCCCAAGTTTTAATTTTGAAAAGTGCATGTGTTTTCCTCAGTAATTTTTAGATGTTTAGAATATGGGCTGAGAATAGCGTTATCTTTTATGCGTAAAAAATAATAAAAAACGAATTTTATATGAATAAAAGAGATATTAAACAGATTAAGCTGTTCTTAAACTAGGTCATCATTCATAGGATGTTTTGAAATGCTCAGTTTTAAGAATGCGCAGGAAATAAGCGAGGTCACATTATTGGATCGTGCTTTTCATTATGGTGATGGTTGTTTTAGTACAGCACGCATTAAGCATGGCAAAATTGAACTTGAACATTTGCATATGGCACGGTTAGGTTTAAGTTGTGAACGTCTGCTGTTACAAGCCGATTTAAAGTTGATTCAAAAAAGTTTAGTTTTACTGCAACAGCAATATTTAACAGTGAATGGCACGCTTAAAATTGTGATTAGTCGCGGTGATGGTCAGCGTGGTTATAGCTTGCCTGATCATCCTGCTGATGTATGGGTGTTTTTTTATCCCAAAGCCGTGGATGATTTTCAAGTTGAAAAAATTAAATCAGGTCTATTACAACAAGTTTTAGGTTTAACCATGCCAAGTTTGGTCGGTTTAAAAAGCCTGAATCGGTTGGAACAAGTTTTGTTAAAACATGAAGCGGATCAGAAAGGCTGGACTGAAGCACTGGTCACCGATGTACAAGGTTCGGTGGTTGAAGGCGTTAGCAGTAATTGCTTCATTCGTTTAAACAATACATGGATTACCCCAGAACTTCGTTATAATGGTGTGCATGGTGTGATGCGTGCCGAGATTTTATCTCGTATGCAGCAACAGGGAATTGCCTGCGAACAGCGCTTTATTGATCTGGAAGAAATTTCAAAATTTGAAAGTCTGTTTTTCTGTAATGCCTTAAGCCCAATGAAAGTCGTGACTGAATTTCAGCAGCGACCTTTGAATGTTCAAGCCTGTATTGAACTCTTTAATATCCTTCAATTGAATCAGATTCGTTAATATGTCCACCACAAAGCAAAAATCAAAAAAGAAAGCAGCAAAAGTATTTCCTTTGAAAGGCTTGGTTATTTTCATTGTCGGTCTTATTGCGCTGGCTTCAATCATCCTATGGTCAAGTTTATTTAAATCCTATCCCATTGAAGGCAAAAAACAGATGCTCGCGATTGGAGCAGGTGACACTTATTCAGGTTTTATTGATCGTTTAGCCAAAGAAGATAAAATCAGTTTTCCAATTATTCTCAAGCTTTATCAAAAAATTATGATCCATGACACCTTAAAAGCAGGTGTTTATGAAGTTCATGAAGGCATGTCAGTCCGTCAAGTCATGGACATGCTGTCGAATTCTGAAAATGCACAAATGAATCGTATTTTGGTGATTGAAGGCACGACGTTTAAACAGTTGCTTGAAAGCTTAAAAAAAGATGATTTAGTCACGAAAGAAGTTTTGAATCTTCCTCAAGATCAAATGCTGAAAGCCTTAAATATTCCGTTTAGCCATCCTGAAGGGTTGTTTGCGCCAGATACCTATTTCTTTGCCAAAGGTGAAACAGATAAAAAGATTTTGACTGATTTATATAACCGTCAAATGAAAGCATTGGATGCGGCATGGGCAAATCGTGCAACGGATTTGCCCTACAAAGATAAATATGAAGCCCTAATTATGGCTTCAATTATTGAAAAAGAAACCAGTCTTGATCGTGAGCTAGAACAAGTTTCTGGCGTGTTTGTGCGCCGTTTAAAAATGGGCATGCGTCTACAAACTGACCCTACCGTAATTTATGGTATGGGCGATGCCTATAACGGAAATATCACCCGTACAGATTTACGTACACCTACAGCCTATAATACCTATACCAATAATGGTTTACCGCCAACCCCAATTGCCTTGCCAAGTCAAAAAGCAATTGAAGCAGCCATGCATCCAGATGGTTCAAATAATATTTATTTTGTCGCAACGGGCAATGGCGGACATACATTTACGGCAAGTTTAGATGAGCATAATCGTGCAGTGCAGGATTACTTATCCGTTTTAAAATCGAAGAAGGAGTGATGGATGTTTATTAGTTTTGAAGGCACTGAAGGTGTCGGGAAAACCACACTCATTCGTAAAATTTATGAATATTTAGTGCAGCAAGGGCAAGCGGTGGTGTTGACGCGTGAGCCGGGCGGTACACCGATGGCAGAACAAATTCGTTCGCTGTTGTTGTCCGTCAATCATGATGAAAATATGTCCAATGATACTGAGCTGCTTTTAATGTATGCCGCCCGTGCACAGCATTTGCAACAAGTGATTGTGCCGGCTTTGCTGGCAGGGAAAACCGTGCTATGTGACCGTTTTACCGATGCTAGTTTTGCCTATCAATGTGCAGGTCGGGGCTTAAGCCGAGAAAAATTGAATGTGTTGAATCAAAACTTTGTTTCACATATGCCCAACGTTACTTTCTGGCTCGATGCACCGATTGAACTGGGTATGTCCCGTGCGCGGGAACGTGGTGCGTTAGATCGTTTTGAACAAGAAAAAGTCACTTTTTTTGAAAAAGTCAGAGCAGGTTATCAGGAATTATTTGAACAATCTCCTGAGCGTATGAAACGCCTAGATGCAACGCAAAGCCCTGAACAAGTCTTTGAACAGGCTGTGGCTTATCTGAAGTAGCTTGTTTTAGATTAAAAAAAGATCAAAAAATCAGTGCTTAAGGTAAATTATTCTTTTATATTCAGAGTCATCATGGATGAAGATGAACGTAAATGAAAAGTACCAAGGCAGAAATTATTTCTTTTTTACAAGCCGAATTTCCACAAAGTCTTGAAAAATGTGAAATAGAAACCGTGACTGAAAAAGGAGCATCCATTATTTATTATGTGGGTGCTGCCGATTTACGACCAGGCGGAACAGTGTCAGGACCGACGATGATGACTGCTGCCGATTATGCGCTTTATATTGCGATATTGGGTGAAATTGGCATTGTCGCTTTGGCGGTAACCACCAATTTATCCACTAATTTTTTAAAAAAACCATCAGCAGACCAAGATATTCGTGCGGTTTGTAAATTAATGAAAGTTGGTAAGGCACTGATAGTTGGTGATGTTTGGTTGTATTCTATCGATTCAGATGAGCCGATTGCGCATGTGGTGGGAACCTATTCTATACCGCCGCAGCGATAAATATCTTCTATATCGACTGAAAAAAGCCGAACAAAAATGTTCGGCTTTTTTATGGGTTTTACCAGCACTTAAATTTAAGTTTCTGCATTGACCAAGGGGGTTTCTGTTTGAAAGTTTGGTGGCAGTAATATGGTTTTACGTAGCTCAGAGGCAAGTTCAGGATAGTCTAAGGTAAAATGTAAACCACGTGACTCTTTGCGTTCCATGGCGCAGCGTACAATCATCTCAGACACCAAAACTAAATTACGTAGTTCAATCAAGTTTTTACTCACTTGATAGTCATGATAATACTCATTAATTTCTTGTTTAAGCATTTCAATACGGTGCAAAGCACGTTCTAAGCGCTTGGTGGTACGAACAATGCCGACATAGTTCCACATGGTCTGACGTAGTTCATCCCAGTTTTGCAAAATGACCACATCTTCATCGGGATTGGTGACTTGAGAATCATCCCAAGCAGGCACATTGGGTGAGACATAGTCAGTATTAAACTGGCTTTCAATATGTTTAGCCGCACTCATCCCATAGACAAAACACTCTAAAAGTGAGTTGCTTGCCATTCGGTTGGCGCCGTGTAAACCTGTATAAGAGGTTTCACCAATGGCATATAGTCCTTCAATGTCGGTCTGACTGTTCTTGTCGACCACCACGCCACCACAGGTATAGTGAGCGGCAGGAACGACAGGAATCATCTCTTTGGTGATATCAATGCCTAATTCTAATAAACGAGCATAAAGAGTCGGGAAGTGTTCTGTGACAAATTCAGCAGATTTATGCGTAATGTCGAGCCAGACATGACGAATCCCTAAACGTTTAATTTCATAGTCAATCGCGCGTGCCACAATATCGCGTGGAGCAAGTTCAGCGCGTTCGTCAAAACGCAGCATGAAGCGTTCACCATCTGGAAGGCGTAAATAGGCACCTTCACCGCGCATAGCTTCAGTAATCAGAAATGAACGTGCTTGAGGATGATAAAGGCACGTTGGATGAAACTGGTTAAATTCCATATTGGCAACACGGCACCCAGCTCGATATGCCATAGCAATACCGTCACCTGTGGCAATATCAGGATTTGAGGTATAGAGATAGGCTTTCATCGCCCCACCACAGGCCAAAGCAATTGAAGGCGCTAAGAAGGTGTGTATTTTTTCAGTTTTCTCATCTAGAACATATAAACCCAGTGCTCGATTCTTTACATCTTCTAAGCCCAGTTTTTGTGAGGTAATCAGATCAATCGCAATGTAGTTTTCAAAAATGGTAATATTTTTCTTTTCTTCAGCGCGTTGTACTAATGTGGTTGAAATAGCACGACCAGTTGCATCTGCTGCATGAATAATGCGGCGCTGTGAATGCCCACCTTCACGGGTTAAATGCAATTGTTCTTGTTCATCTAAGGTGAATTGCACGCCATGCTTTAACAGGAAATCAACCGAGGGTTTTCCGCCTTCTACCGTTTGTTTGACGGCTTCTAGTTCACATAGCTGTGCACCTGCGATCATGGTGTCATCAATGTGCTGTTCAATGGAGTCGGTTTCATCTAGAACCGCTGCCACACCGCCTTGCGCGTAAAATGTACTTGCATCTGTTAAAGCCGATTTTGCCAAAACTGCAATATTGAAATGATCCGGAAGTGACAAAGCCAGACTTAAACCTGCGCCGCCACTTCCCACAATGATCACATCAAAATGATGCGTTAAGTTTAAATTAGACATGTCCATCAGCTAATTTGAAAAAAAGTTTGCTAATGACAACGCTTTTTTGATCAAAAAACAAGAGCTAATATGCTAATGTATGATGAGAAAAAGCAATAAGCCAACACAATTTTAAGCAATCTTTAAGCTGTTGTTTATACAAATATAATCAAACATATTATTACTTAAGATAGACAATTTTTATGCTAAAAACTGTTTACAGATATTTATAACGCAATGGAGCGAATGCTTTACATGAAAAATCGCTATGTACAAAAAGGAATATATGCTGCTGTTTTTACAATGGTAGCAGTGCAAACACAAGCAGCATCTTCAGTCGACTTTTCTAATTTAGTTGAGCAAGTGAGTCCTGCTGTGGTCAGCGTAAATGTCGTTAAAAAAATGACACAGGAAGAATTATTACAGCAGCAAGTTCCTGAAATTCTGCGTCGTTTCTTTGGTAATCAAGTGGTTATTCCACAACCCAAAGCACCACAAGAAAAAACAGCGTATGGCAGTGCCTTCTTTATTAGCAAGGATGGTTATTTATTAACCAATCATCATGTGGTGGAAGATGCATCAAAAGTCACCATTATGTTGAGTGATCGTCGTGAAATTGATGCGACAGTGGTTGGTAGTGATGAACGTACAGATGTTGCGCTGCTTAAAGTAAAGGGTTCAAATTTTCCTGAATTACGGACTGGCAGTGTTGATCGACTTCGAGTCGGAGAACCTGTACTTGCCATTGGTTCGCCATTTGGTTTTGATTATTCTGCTTCTGCTGGCATTGTCAGTGCCAAAATGCGTAACATGATGGGTGAAACTTCCGTACCGTTTATTCAAACTGACGTTGCTTTGAATCCGGGGAATTCAGGTGGCCCATTGTTTAATCAAAATGGTGAAGTGGTTGGGGTCAATTCACGAATCTTTAGTGGGACTGGCGGATATATGGGCTTGTCTTTTTCCATTCCGATTGATGTGGCGATGGATGTCGCAGACCAATTGAAAAAGAATGGTAAGGTAACGCGTTCATACTTAGGTGTGATGCTGCAAGATATTGATCGGACTCTCGCTGAATCTTATAATTTACCAAAACCAGAAGGTTCATTGGTTACACAAGTAACGCCCAATTCACCCGCAGCTAAAGCTGGCTTTAAGTCAGGTGATGTGATCTTAAAATATAATGGTTCAGCAATTTCCAGAACATCTGATTTATTGAATTATTTAAATCGAACTTTGCCAAATCAAGTCATTCAGTTACACGTTCTACGTGATGATAAAATACGTAATATTTCAGCGACATTAACCACAGCTCCAGATGATACCCCTGCAAAAGCAGAACAAACAGCGCAACAAAAAGGGCCTGTTTTAGGGGTTACGATTCGTAATTTAACAGCCAATGAGCAATCACAGCTGGATGTTAAGGGCGGGATTTTGGTACAGGAAGTAAAGTTAGGGGGAATTGCTGCACAATCACGTATGGTTGCAGGTGATATCATCACGCAAATTAATAACAACACCATTCTCAATAGTGACGATTTTATTAAATCTGTTTCTGAATTGAAGAAAGGATCGATTGCACGTGTTTCGATTATTCGTCAAGATCAACGCGCAATGTTGGGCATGCGTATTGAATAACATCAATTTTCATAAATATCTCAATATTCTAAAAATCTCCTCTCTTGCGAAGCAATGCTTCTCATCTTTATTAAAGAGGGGGAGTATCATGGATCAGATAAGTATTTGAATTTTTGTAATTCCTCCCTTTTTCAAAGGGAGGTTGGGAGAGATTTTAGCTGATAAAAGATGATAATTTAATTTTAAAAATTGGTATAGCATCAATTGATGCAGCTTAAAAGCACTCTGAAAATGAGTGGTTTTTTTATATTTTGCAATTTTACTCTCTCTAAAAATTACGTAGACTGTTTTACCTTGAACGAAATTTTCCAAAGAGTAAGGATCGTAAAAATAGATGAGTACAGTTTTTGATTTAGAAATGACCGTTCAAGCAGAGCATATTGACCGTTTGGGGCATGTCAATAATGTCGTATATATGCAATGGATGCAGGAGGTTGCCACGGCACATATTGATTCATTGGGTTTGGGGCTTAAAGAATATCTTGAATTGAAGCATGCAATGGTGGCTGTGGAGCATCATGTACAATATCGTAAAGCAGCGTTTCAAGGCGAAACAATTATTTTAAGAACATGGTTGAATGAGATTAATGCACTGTATTCGTTCCGCCAATATGTTTTTTATCGCCCTCAAGATCAGGCTGTTTTATTTTCAGGACATACCAAATGGGCTTGCGTCGAAATTGCAACAGGTCGACCAAAAAGAATGTCACCGACTTTCACCCAAGCTTATCAAGCTTTGGCTGCGGATATTAACCCATTAGATTTCAGTCATATTGATTTGAAGAATGAGTAAGCAGTTCTATTTGAGTTCACTGGAAAAGCTTGGATTCAATAGATGTTATACGCTTCATCTATGCATACTTTGATGACGATAATTCGTGATAAACTTTTGTAGAAGAATCGGACTATTTTTAAAAGCTCTATGTATTTTTGACTATCTACTGCTTATACTGTGCGACATCTTCGGAATATCCTTTTTTGCACGTCATAAATACTGTGTTCATTTATAAGTATGTGATTGTGTGTTTTGATTTAGAGTAGTTTATGGCAGTTGCTAAAAAGTCAGTTAATATCAATAATATACGAAATTTTTCGATTATTGCGCATATCGATCATGGTAAATCGACGCTTGCCGATCGATTTATTCAAACCTGTGGTGGTCTGCAAGCTCGCGAAATGCAAGCTCAAGTCCTTGATTCTATGGATATTGAGCGTGAGCGTGGTATTACCATTAAAGCCGCTTCAGTTACGCTTTATTATACCCATCCCAATGGTGAAGAGTATCAACTGAACTTTATTGATACTCCAGGACACGTTGACTTCTCTTATGAAGTTTCGCGTTCATTGGCTGCGTGTGAAGGTGCATTACTTGTTGTTGATGCTGCACAGGGTGTAGAAGCGCAATCGGTTGCTAACTGCTATACTGCACTTGAACAAGGGCTGGAAGTTCTTCCTGTCTTGAACAAAATTGACTTACCTCAAGCTGAACCTGAACGTGTTATTCAAGAAATTGAAGATATTATCGGGATTGAAGCGACAGAAGCACCAACCTGTTCGGCAAAGACTGGTTTAGGTGTTGAAGGTGTTCTAGAAACACTCGTAAATGTCATTCCTGCACCAGTTGGCGATCGTGATGCACCTTTGCAAGCTTTGATTGTTGACTCTTGGTTCGATAACTATTTGGGCGTTGTCTCTTTGGTTCGTATCAAACATGGTCGTATCCGTAAGGGCGACAAAATGTTGGTTAAATCGACGGGTCAAACTCATATCGTCACTTCTGTGGGTATTTTTAATCCGAAACATACTGAAACAGGTGAGTTAGAAGCGGGTGAAGTTGGCTTCGTGATTGCGGGGATTAAAGATATTTTTGGTGCGCCAGTCGGTGATACCATGACATTGTCTACCACGCCAGATGTTGCCATTTTACCGGGTTTTAAAAAGGTTAAACCACAGGTTTATGCAGGTCTTTTCCCCATTGATGCTAGTGATTTCGAACCATTCCGTGAAGCATTACATAAACTACAAATTAATGACTCAGCTTTGTTCTTTGAACCAGAAAGCTCTGATGCTTTAGGTTTTGGTTTCCGTTGTGGCTTCTTAGGCATGCTACACATGGAAATCGTACAAGAGCGTTTAGAGCGTGAGTATGATTTAGACCTAATTTCATCTGCACCGACGGTGATTTATGAAGCTGTGATGAAAAATGGTAATACCATTTACATTGATAGCCCATCTAAAATGCCAGATGGTTCGACGGTTGAAGATTTACGTGAGCCAATTGCAGAATGTCATATTTTAGTGCCTCAAGAATACCTGGGTAACGTCATGACCTTATGTGTTGAGCGCCGTGGCATTCAAAAAGAAATGAAGTTCTTGGGTAAACAAGTGTCTTTGACTTTTGAAATTCCAATGGCCGAAGTGGTAATGGATTTCTTTGACCGTTTGAAATCATGTTCGCGTGGTTTTGCGTCACTAGATTATAGTTTTATACGTTTTGAAAGTTCGTCATTGGTCAAAGTCGATGTTCTGATCAATGGTGAAAAAGTAGATGCTTTGGCTATGATTTGTCATCGTAATGATGCACGTCACCGTGGTATTGCACTGGTGGAAAAGATGAAAGAGTTGATTCCACGTCAAATGTTTGATGTTGCTATTCAGGCTGCAATTGGCGCACAAATTATCGCGCGTTCTACAGTGAAAGCTATGCGTAAAAACGTATTGGCAAAATGTTATGGTGGTGACGTTTCACGTAAGAAGAAACTGTTGTCTAAACAAAAAGAAGGTAAGAAACGCATGAAGCAAGTGGGTAGTGTTGAAATCCCACAAGAAGCGTTCTTGGCTGTATTGAAAGTCGAAAGATAATAAGGTTGAGGATATAAACCCATGGATTTTGATTTTAATTTAATCCTTGTACCAGCGACATTAATTTTCTTTTTGGTGTGGTTGTTGGATAAGTTTGTTTTTAAGCAAAGACAAACTCTAGGCAAGGGTAATGAAAACTTCATTATCACATGGGCGTATGACTTTTGGCCGGTGTTGGCTGTTGTCCTGATCTTACGTTCATTTTTATATGAACCGTTTAACATCCCATCCGACTCTATGGTACCGACCTTAGAAACGGGTGATTTTATTTTGGTCAATAAATACCAATATGGTGTGCGTTTACCAATCGTGAATAAGAAAGTGATTGATGTCAGCGAGCCAGAGCGCGGGGATGTCATTGTATTTCGTTATCCACCGCAACCGACTATTAGCTACATTAAGCGTGTAGTGGGTTTACCAGGGGATCATATTGTTTATGATCACGGTCAGCTCACCATTAATGGTCAGAAAGTTGCTAAAGTTCCTGTTGAGTTTAGCCGCGAAAAAGATATTTTAGATACACCAACATCGATTTATCATAAAGAAACACTGGGTAAGCATACCTTTACAATGCGTGAGCTTGAGGGTGTGAATGTTGCACGCCAAGCGCCATTTATCAATTATCTTGAAAATGGTAAATACTCGGCTGAAAATGGTTTATATTGGGAAGTCAAAGTTCCAAAAGGTCATTACTTTGCGATGGGGGATAATCGTGATCAAAGTGCTGACAGTCGTTTTTGGGGCTTTGTACCAGAGGAAAACTTAACAGGTCGTGCATTCTATATTTGGATGCATAAAGAGCCTGGGTTTAAATTGCCGTCATTTGGTCGTAACGGTAAAATTGATTGAGCATGATTGGAAAAACAACAAATGCATAAAAATCAACAAGGTGCATCATATATTGGAGTTTTAATAGCAATTATTGGTTTTGCTTTTTTAGCAAAAATTGTGATTGCTGTTTGGGCACCCTATTGGGATGATCGAGTTATAGATGGTCAGATTACAGAGTTGCTGCAAAGTAGTCCAAAAGATATTTCACCTTCTGAATTTGAATCCAAGATAGCGCAGCGTTTAGATATGAATGGGATACGTGATATCAAGTTTAAAGATATTGCACAAGTCATGAATACTGATGGGCTACAAGTGAAAAAAGATTATGAGATAAGAAAGCCTTTCTTACTCAATATAGATTTAGTGTTAAAGTTCGAGAAAAGTTTTGATCAAAGGTCAGTCCAAACTAAGTGATATGCACTTAGTCAGCCGTATCGGTTATCAGTTCAAACAACCTGAATTATTGCAGCTTGCACTGACACATCGATCGGTTAGTCATAAATCTAACTATGAACGTCTAGAGTTTTTAGGTGATTCATTGTTGGGAATGATCATTGCCCATTATTTGTATCAAGCCTACCCTCATGAAAATGAAGGACGTTTAACGCGTATGCGTGCCACATTGGTTCGCCAAGAAGCATTAGGTAAAATTGCAAACGATTTGAAACTTGGCCCATGTTTGATCTTAAGCACAGGTGAGTTGAAATCGGGTGGACATCATCGAGAATCTATTCTTGCTGATACTGTAGAAGCGATTATTGGTGCAATTTATGTCGATTGTAATGATTTAAAAGTCCTGCAAGCGATTGTACTAAAATGGTATGTACCATATTTAGACCATATTGAGCCTACAGATCAACTCAAAGATCCTAAATCACGCTTACAAGAATATTTGCAAGCACGTAAAAAGCCACTTCCTGTTTACGATGTTGTTGATATTCAAGGTGATGCTCCCAATCAGCATTTCAAAGTGGAATGTATTATTGATGGCTTACCTGTATTGTATGGTGAAGGATCAAGTCGTCGCTTTGCTGAACAAGCAGTAGCGGCAGATATTTTAAAACAATTGGAGCAGTAGCTTAAATGACTACACATTCTGATCACAACGATGCTGATCACGAGCCGCAAAGCAACGGCAATGACCTAATTAATGATTTTTTTAGTTCACAAGGCACAACGATTCCGACAGATTTTAAAAGTGGATTTGTTGCCATTGTTGGACGACCAAACGTTGGTAAATCAACGTTGATGAATCATATTTTGGGTCAGAAACTTTCGATTACTTCACGTAAACCACAAACCACACGTCATAAAATTGTGGGGATTGATACACGTGAAAAATCTCAGGCTGTATTTGTTGATACACCAGGGATGCATAAAAAAGAAGTCCGTGCTATCAATAAAATGATGAACCGTGCAGCAAGTTCGGCATTGCGTGATGTCAACTTGGTATTGTTTGTTCTGGATGCTGATAAATGGACTCAAAATGATGAACTCGTTTTGGAAAAACTGAAGAATGCTGAAATGCCAGTAATTCTGGTCATCAATAAAATTGATACACTTGAAAATAAAAACCATGCATTACCGTTGATTCAAGAGCGCGCAAAATTAATGAATTTTGCCGAAATTGTTCCTGTTTCTGCACTTCGTGGTGCAAATTTAGATCATTTACGTGACACAATTGAGCGTTACTTGCCGTTCCAGCCACCTTTATATGCGCTAGATCAAATTACTGACCGTTCAGAGCGTTTCCTTGCTTCTGAAGTGATTCGTGAAAAAATCATGCGTCAATTGGGTGAGGAATTGCCGTATGATTTAACCGTGCAAATTGAGTCATTCAAGACTGAAGAAGCCACGATTAATGAAAAAACAGGTCGTCCAAAAGCAGCATGTACTTATATCGATGCGACTATTTTTGTGGATCGCCAAGGTCAAAAGGCCATTGTGATTGGTGAAAAAGGCGCGAAGCTGAAAAAAATCGGTATGGATGCGCGTGCTGATATGGAAAAAATGTTTGAACAAAAGATCATGCTGACACTTTGGGTAAAAGTGAAAGGCGGTTGGTCTGATGACGAACGTGCATTGAAAAGTTTAGGTTATAGCGATATCTAAATTTTATTCGGTAATTTTTTATAGGAAGAGTAATGATGAAAGTATTGGCAGTTATAGCATGTGTTTTATTTCTGCAAGGCTGTATTCATAAACTTGTTACTGTTCCTGTAAAAATTGCTTATAAAACCACGAAGGGGGTGGTGAAAGGCACTGCTGCTGTTGTGGGTGCTGTCATTCCAGATGGTGATGACGAAGATACCGATACAGACTCTAAAAAGAAAAAAGATTAGATTTTATTATTGATGCGCAATGAAATATTGCATGGCTATTTAATCCATCATCGTAAATATCGAGAACGAAGCCATATTGTGCATTTGTTTACCCAAGAGCATGGGCGTGTCGATGGTATTTTAAGACAAACCCCACCGCCACAATATCAACCGATTTGTTTGCAGGCATCGGGTAAGTCGGATCTTAAAAATTTTACCAAACTTGAAATTGTCAATCAGCCCGTTTTTTTCTTTGGTGATGCGTTTTTTTCTGGATTTTATTTGAATGAAGTCGTTCTTCGTTTATGTCCAGCCGAAGTAGAAATGCCGCAGACCTTTGTGCTTTATCATCAAACTTTACAACAATTACAATTGCTGGCACAGCATGAAAATCCCAATCTTTTTCTCAGACAAATTTTACGTCAGTTTGAACATGCGCTTTTAGAAGAGCTGGGTTATGCGCTCGACTTTACGACTGATGCTCAGCAACATGATATTCAAGCAGCACAACATTATTTATTTCAGCTCAATGATGGTTTTATTCCGACAACGCAGCAATCACGTGCAACCTTAACGGGGGAGCAAATTCTCTCAATGCGTGATTATGAAAAGGGTAGGGATTTTAACCGAGAGCAGTTACAATTGTTGGCTCAACTGTATCGGCAGATGATCACCTCTCTTTTGGGTGATCGACCGCTTAAAAGCCGGCAATTGTGGATTCAAAATACTCAATCCCAATCTTAATCTCAATTTTAATCATCGTTAGGTAACTGTTATGGCTGCATTGCTTGGTGTAAATATTGACCATGTGGCGACATTGCGACAAGCGCGCGGAACCACTTATCCAGACCCAGTGAATGCTGCGTTGATGTGTGAACAAGCAGGCGCAGAAGGAATTACCTTACATTTACGTGAAGACCGTCGTCATATTCAAGATGATGATGTCCGTCGTATGCGTCCATTATTGAAAACACATATGAATCTGGAAATGGCTGTGACCGCTGAAATGGTGGAATTTGCCAAAGAAATTAAACCGCAACATGTTTGCTTGGTTCCAGAAAAACGCCAAGAAGTCACCACAGAAGGCGGTTTGGATGTGTTGGGGCACTTTGAAGAAGTCAAAGCAGCGACACAAGCCTTAACGGCAATTGGTTGTGATGTATCTTTGTTTATTGATGCGGATATTGCGCAAATTGATGCGGCGATTGCTTGCGGTGCACCAACCATTGAATTGCATACAGGTGCTTATGCCGATGCAACAACAGCTGAAGCACAGCAACATGAACTTGAGCGTATTGTTCAAGGTGCAGAATATGCAGCAGCCAAAGGTTTGGTGGTGAATGCAGGTCATGGTTTAAACCTTGAAAATGTCACGCCTATTGCACAAATTCCGCAAATTCATGAACTCAATATTGGTCATTCTATTATTGCCGACGCTGTATTTGTGGGTTTAGCACAAGCAGTTCAACAAATGAAAGCTGTCATTAAAGCAGCAAGATAAGTTTTTAGAATTATGTCGTTAATAAATTATGATGATCTCATGAAGCCAGTTTTGGGCTTTTTGGGGTGTGAAACACCCAAAGTATGGCTCGATGAGGCGCTGAATAACTTAGAGTTACTCATGCAAGATCATGCCAATTGTGAAAAGAAAGCAGCAGGTACTGCCATGAACCTGATGTTTCGCTACACGTTTTTTACAGATTTACAGGTTAAATTGGCACAGCTCGTGCGTGAAGAAATGTTGCATTATGAGCAAGTGCTTGAATTGATGACCAAGCGTGGGCAGGAATGGCAATCGATTAGTGCAGGTCGTTATGCGGGTGGGCTACGTAAAGAAGTCCGTACTTATGAGCCTGAAGCTTTAATTGACATTATGATTATTGGCGCTTTTGTGGAAGCACGCTCATGCGAGCGTTTCTATGCGCTCGCACCGCTGGTAGATCAAGACTTAGGTAAATATTACCGCTATCTTCTCAAGTCTGAATCTCGTCACTTTGAGGATTATTTGGCATTGGCATTGGATGTTGCTCAAACGTCAAAGTTAAAAAATCCTAAAGAGGATATTCAGCAGCGTATTGCACACTTTCGTGAAGTTGAAAAAAATCTGATTTTAAGTCCAGATGATTTATTCCGCTTCCATAGTGGTGTGCCGAGTCAAGCGGCTTAATCTATGGTTGTTCAAAAAATCCTCTATTTGCATAGGGGATTTTTTTATGACCTGTATTTTGAATATTTAAGAATAAAAATGCCAACCTAAATGGATTAGATTGGCATTGGTAGATCCGCTTATTTTTTAATTTGTTATGAATTAAGCTTCGATGGTTTGTACGGCAATTTTTTTCGCAGGATCAGCTTTACGACGTACCGCTGGAACGGGTTCGCCATAATATTGACGATCAGCAAAGTAACTTGAACGAACCATAGGTGCAGCCCAAATATTTTTGAAACCGAGTTTTTGACCGTGTGCGGTATAGCGTTCAAATTCTTCAGGGGTTACAAAACGGTCAAGCGGTGCATGCTGTTTAGACGGTTGTAAATACTGACCGATGGTGATGTAGTCGACATCATGTGCGCGAAGGTCATCGAGCAGTGCCAGAACTTCTTCTTCAGTTTCACCTAGACCAACCATCAAACCACATTTTGTTGGAACATCAGGGCAGTATTCTTTAAACATTTTCAGTAAGGTCAGGGAATGTTGGTAATCCGAACCTGGACGCATTGCTTTATACAAACGTGGCACAGTTTCAATATTGTGGTTGAATACGTCTGGCGGACATTCAGTCATAATACGCAGTGCAATATCCATACGACCACGGAAATCTGGCACTAAAATTTCTAATAAGGTTGTTGGGCTGAGAGCACGTGCTTCTTGAATACAATCGACAAAATGTTGTGCACCGCCATCGAGTAAATCATCACGGTCTACCGAGGTAATGACTGCATATTTTAATTTAAGATTGGCAATGGTTTCAGCCATATGACGCGGTTCATCAGGGTCTAACTTGTTTGGACGACCATGTGCAACGTCACAGAATGGGCAACGACGGGTACAGATATCACCCATTATCATGAAGGTTGCTGTACCACCACCGAAACACTCAGGTAAGTTCGGACAAGCCGCTTCTTCACAAACGGTATGTAATTTTTGTGCGCGTAAAGTGGTTTTAATACGTTGAACTTCATCTGGAGCCGCCATTTTGACGCGAATCCAATCCGGTTTACGTGGCGTTTCAACCGTAGGTATAACTTTTACAGGTATACGAGCGACCTTTTCTGCGCCACGAAGCTTAACACCCTGTTCAGGTTTACGGTTTTCAGACATAGTCAACTTTTCCACTGTTTTAGACGGGGGAGATACTAAAAAAAGCACTTTTATTATAGCGAATTTGAGTCTAAATAGGGTGAAAACGGTATTCATTTAATAAATGTGGTTATCATGCAATATATGCTAGGTAAATACACCAAATGAGCTGTGTTTAAGTCATAATATACAGAAGATTGGCGACAGAATTGATTAAAGGAGCGTTGAATGCCACGTAAAAAAGAGGTCGTTAGCGGAACTTTCGTTAAATACGATGCGGTAGTTCTCGGTTCAGGCCCTGCTGGTGAAGGCGCGGCAATGAAACTTGCTAAATCAGGCAAGCGTGTTGCAATTATTGATATGCGTGAGCAGTTAGGTGGTAACTGTACGCATGTGGGTACTATTCCAAGTAAAGCATTGCGTCAAACAGTATCGAGCATTATCCGTTACCAACGTGATCCAATGTTCCAAAAAGTGGGCGACTGGAAACAGTTCACCATGAAGCAAGTATTACGCAATGCACATAAAGTGATTCAACAACAGGTTGATACACACTCACGTTTTTATGACCGAAATAAAATTAATATTTATCATGGCCGTGCATACATCCAAGATAAAAACACAGTACTAATTTTTAGTGATGATGGGATTAAAGAAACCATTATTTTTAAACAGTTGGTGATTGCGACAGGTTCGCGTCCATATCGTCCATCTGTACTTGATTTTAATCATCCACGTGTATTTGATTCGGACAAAATTTTGGACTTGGATTTTCCAATTCAAAAAATCATCATTTATGGTGCAGGTGTTATTGGTTGTGAATATGCATCGATCTTTATCGGACTGGATCATAAAGTCGATTTGATCAACACTCAACCTAAATTGTTAAGTTATCTTGATGATGAAATTTCAGATGCCTTGTCTTACCGTTTACGTGAACAAGGGGTGTTGATTCGTCACAACGAACAAATTGATCACCTTGAAACATTTGATGATCATGTGGTCATGTATTTACAAAGTGGTAAAAAAATTAAAGCCGATGCCATTTTATGGTGTAACGGTCGTTCGGGTAATACCGATGGTTTGGGGCTGGAAAATGTTGGTATTACGCCAAACAGCCGTGGTCAAATTACGGTGAATGATCAATACCAAACTGAAGTGGAAAATATTTACGCTGCGGGTGACGTAATTGGTTGGCCATCGCTTGCTTCTGCTGCTTATGACCAAGGTCGTTGCGCTGGTGCAAATATGAGTGGTGAAGAAGGCGTTAAACCTGTAACAGATATTCCGACGGGTATCTATACCATTCCAGAAATTTCTTCTATTGGTAAAACTGAACAACAATTGACTGAAGAAAAAATTCCTTATGAAGTCGGTCAAGCATCTTTTCGTCATTTGGCACGTGCACAAATTACGGGTGATACTGTCGGTGAATTGAAAATTTTATTCAACCGTGACACTTTGGAAATTCTAGGCGTGCATTGCTTTGGGAACAATGCTTCAGAGATTATTCACATTGGTCAAGCAGTGATGAATAGTGGTAACAACACAATTAAATATTTTGTTGAAACCACGTTCAATTATCCAACGATGGCAGAAGCGTACCGTGTCGCAACTTTAAATGGTATGAACCGTTTGTTCTAAGTCTGATTTAAGTCTTAAATTGAAAACCCGTAAGTGAATGCTTGCGGGTTTTTTATTGTCAGCCTGTATAAAAGATCAAGTTCGACATAGCCATTCAATAAACATTACTGCTTCGTCAGACAAATTTTTTCGAGGATCGATAATTGCATAATATTGAAAATGGGGTTTGGCGGTAATGTCAAACAGTTGAACCAGCGTCCCTTGATTAATTTGCTTTTTTACCAAAGATTCTCGTGCTAATGCGACCCCCCAGCTGTTTTGAGCGGCATGATAAAGTAATGATAAATCTTCAAAACGATGGCCTTGAGTTGGCTCTTTCCAGTCCAGATGGGCTTGAGTAAACCAAGATGACCAAGGTTCCAAATAACTCCTCAGAAAATCACAGTTTTCCAGATCTCGAGGCTGGCGAATATTTTTGCTTTTGACATAGTAGGGCGAAGCCACTGGAAAGATGGTATCTCTGCTGATCTGGCGGCTTTGCATACCCAGATATACACCGCTGCCATATCGAATATCGAAATCAACTTTGCTGATTTCATAGTCGAGCTGTGATTTTGCGATTTCAATCGCAATCTCAATATCCGGATGTTGATCCAGAAAATCTTTTAATCGTGGTAGCAAATAGATGTTGGCAAAGGTGGGTGGTGAAGAAATGGTAATGGTTTTTTTGTATCGGTTATGAGAATTAATTTTGTTCAGATTGTCTAAAGAAAGCAGGGCTTCTTTAACTGCCAAATAATAGGAAGCACCTGTAGCACTTAAATTCAGCTTACGTGTGGTGCGTTCGAATAAAATAGTATTGAGGAGTTTTTCTAGCGTTTTAATTCTGTGTGAAATAGTACTTCTGGTGACATTGAGTTCATCGGCAGCTTTGGAAAAAGAGGAATGCCTGACTACAGCTTCAAAAGCATAAATAAGATGCAGAGGAGGTATTCTTGCAGACATAGATTGTCCAATCTGATTCAACAATGTGTGTAGTAAATATCACAGATTGTCAAAAATAAAAAGACTATGATGAAAATCAATCAGGCATTTGATGTTTGATCACGCCAGCGAAAGGCATGGAATTTATGTCAAACAGTCAGCATTCAGAAAGGAAGCACACAATGACGAATCTATCTCATATTCTTCAATTACATCCCAATGATAATATTGCAATTGCAAAAATCCATTTAGCTCCACAGTCTATCGTTTCCGAACAGACGGTCACATTGGAAGAAATTCCAGCCGCGCATAAAGTTGCATTAGAAAATATTTTTCAGGGCGATGCCATTTTGCGTTATGGACAGATTATTGGCTTTGCGACTCAGGATATTAAAGCGGGAGAGCATGTGCATGTACACAATCTGGCGATGGCCGATTTTGACCGTGATTATGCCTTTGGTGAAAATGTAATTCCGGTGATTGCAGCACCTCAGTCGCGTACTTTTTTAGGCATAAAACGTGCGGATGGCCGTGTGGCGACACGAAATTATGTCGGCGTCATTAGTACGGTGAACTGTTCAGCCACAGTGGTTAAAAAAGTTGCTCAATATTTTGATCGTCCTGAAATGATGGACAAATATCCAAATGTAGATGGGGTCGTGGCACTTTCTCATAGTTTTGGCTGCTGTATTGACCATCATGGCGAAGGGCTTAAGCAGTTACGTCGCACCATTGCAGGCTATATGGAGCATCCTAATTTTGCTGCAGTTATTATTGTCGGTCTAGGGTGTGAAGCGAATCAATTGAAACCATTACTTCAATCTAAAAACGCTGAATATGCCAGCAAGATTCAATCACTGGTGATGCAGGAAGAAGGTGGTACGCAAAAAACAATTGATAAAGCCATTGCACTGGTAGACGAAATTTTGCCTGAAGCAAACCAGATCAGTCGTGAGCCACTGCCTTTGTCGCATTTGTGTGTAGCTTTACAGTGTGGTGGTTCTGACGGTTATTCAGGTATTACTGCCAACCCTGCGTTGGGTGTGGCAGTAGATCATTTGGTCGCTCATGGGGGGACTGCAATTTTATCTGAAACACCCGAAATTTACGGAGCAGAACATTTATTGACCCGTCGCGCGGTCAGTACTGAAATTGGACATAAACTGGTCGATTTGATTCATTCTTGGGAAGCCTATGCCGACCGTGAAAAGGGCAGTATTGATAATAATCCTACACCGGGTAACAAGGCAGGTGGATTAACCACGATTCTGGAAAAATCTCTGGGTGCTGTAGCCAAAAGCGGTTCAACGCCATTAAAAGGCGTATACCGTTATGCAGAAACGATTGATACCCACGGTCTAGTGTTTATGGATGCACCGGGTTATGACCCGATGGGTGCGACGGGTCAAATTGCAGGGGGAGCAAATCTGGTGGCTTTTACCACAGGGCGTGGTTCATGTTTTGGGGCTAAACCATCACCTTCGATCAAAATTGCGACCAATACGGCCATGTATGACCGCATGCTAGATGATATGGATATTAACTGTGGAAATATCATGGAAGGCACGTCCAGCGTAGCGGAAAAAGGGCAAGAAATCTTTGAAATGTTGATCCGTGTTGCATCGGGTGAACAAAGTAAGAGCGAAGCACTGGGGATTGGCGGTGAAGAATTTGTACCATGGATGATTGGTGCGCAAATGTAAAACGAAAATTGATCAATAAGAATTATGGTTTTGATCTGCACTACAGTCATATTTATCGATCTGCTTAAAAGTGAACAGAGATAGATTAGATTGTCTGAAATATATTCGGATTATTATTTCTAGATGAAAGCCATAACTATTCAGAATGGAAATTTGAGGGAGTTTTAAGAAATGGAAATAAAAAAATTTATAGATAAAGTTCCCGGTGGAATGATGTTGATTCCACTTTTATTAGGCGCAACAATTCATACCTTTGCTCCAGATACTGCGGAGTATTTCGGCTCATTTACCAAGGGTATTATTACAGGTGCAGTACCAATTTTAGGCGTTTGGACGTTTTGTCTGGGTGCCTCTATCAATGTCCGTGCAACTGGTACTGTCGTTAGAAAAGCAGGTGCAGTGATTGGTGCGAAATTACTGGTCGCATGGATTTTGGCACTCATTTTAGGTTCCTTGATGCAACCCAATGAAATGTTGAGCATGCCTCTGTTTGCTGGCTTTTCAATTCTTGCCATTGTTGTTGCATTTGATATGACCAATGCTGGTCTTTATTCTTCACTGACTTCTCAGTACGGAACAAAAGAAGAAGCCGCTGCGGGCGCATTAATCGGAATTGAATCCGGGCCTTTATTTACCATGTTAATTCTAGGTTCCGCTGGAGTGGCTTCTTTTCATCCTGCTGCACTGGTCGGCGTGGTATTACCATTTCTATTCGGCTTCCTTTTAGGAAATCTAGATGAAAAAATGAGGGATTTCTTTGCCCCAGCCGCTAAAGTTATGATTCCATTTTTTGGTTTTGCCTTAGGGAACAGTATTAATTTCAGTTTAATTTTAGAAACAGGATTACCGGGCATTATTCTTGGGGTAACTGTGGTATTGGTTTCGGCTATTTTCCTTATTCCAGCAGATATATTTCTGGCCAAAGGTAATGGAACTGCGGGAATAGCTGCCTCAAGTACCGCAGGCTCTGCAGCGGCAACTCCTATGTTGATTGCTCAGGTGGCTCCACAATTTGAAGCAGTAGCACCTGCAGCAACAATATTAATTGCGACCTGCGTCGTTATTTCAGCCATTATGGTGCCTATTTTAACGTCTATATGGGCGAAAAAATTTGCTCATAAAGTTGATCATTTTAGGGCTAAAAAAGTCCTTCAGGTGGACTGTCCTGAAGTTAGCGAAACATAGTCTTCTTATTGATTGATAAGACGATCTAGAAGATATTTCTGAAGCGTTAATTTCAGTTGGTTGCTTAGATAAAAGTTTATCGTACTACGGTATTAAATGCGATGAACCGTTTATTCTAAGTTTAATTTAAGTCTTAAATTGAAAACCCGTAAGTAAATGCTTGCGGGGTTTTTTATGAATTATAAAAATTAACTTATCCTGAGGTGAGTTATAACATTGGCTTTGTTTATCATCAGATCAGGGCATCTTGAGGTTAAGTTCTTTTTATTTTTCCCAAGATACCCATTCTGTAATGAAAGGAAAAGGCTTAGAAAGGTCGTCCACCAGCCAAACTAATGCGTTTTAATAAACGACGCTGATCTGAAGGGAATGGTCGTCGTGAATGAAGGGTGACTTGGTTATCCCAAAACACGATATCACCTTCCTCCCATTGATGTTCATAACGAAACTCAGGTTTGAGTAAGTGTTCACGTAGCTTTTGAATTAAAGCATTGCCAGCCTGATCTTCATAATTGACTAATTCTACTTCTGAGCGCGTATTGAGCCAAAGTGCTTTACGCCCAGATTCAGGGTGAGTGCGCACTAAGGGATGTGGATAAGCATGTCCAATAATCGGTTGATTTTTAAAACGATAATAAGGTGTGTCGCCATAACCACCCGTACCTTTATTGTTTTGTGAGCGGGTAAAAGGGTTGTAAGTAATCAGTTGTAATTGATCAATCTGGTTTTGAGTATTCTTGTCTAAAGCGTCATAAGCTTTAATGGTATTGAACCATGCGGTTTGTCCACCATCTTCGGGAAGTTCTATCGCGTAGAGTAACGAGCCGAAAGAGGGTTGCGGTGTCCATTGGTGATCTGCATGCGGTGAAAGTTCACCATGTCCCGTGTAATCGCCTTGGCCAACCGCATTCGATACAGGAATTACATCGGGTGGGGTGCCTGTATCAGACTGTGTTGCCAGTACAGGATTATCTGCACTTGGGCGAAAAATAGAGCCAAAATAACTGGCAAAGGCTAAGTATTGAAAATCATCTAAGCTTTGCTTTTTAAAAATTAAGATTAAATGCTCAGCAAGAGCTTGTTTTAGTCGATGAATCGTTTCACCTGCTTGAGCTTTACGCGCATCTAAGCCGAAAACCACTGCACCTAATGCTTTATCGTGGAGAGGGATAATCGTGATTTCTTCTGGATTTTGAAGTTGTTCTGCCTGATGCCAGCGAGGAGCATCATGAATGGCTTGTGATAGTTGGGTCAGGCTGGTCATTTTTTTCTCAAGTTATTTTACTGTGAAAAAAATTTAATCAAAAATGACGCAAACATAAAATCAAAAAAATTGCTAAGCTTATGAAATAATAAATAAAATATCTAAATAAATGATTTTAAGACTTTTAATATAAACAGCAAAATAAAGTCATTTTTTTGCTGTTTTAGCTGCTGATTTTGACGCATTAATGTGGGCAAAAAGCTTGATTGAAATAGACAAAGAGTTGCGGCGTTTTGAACCACAACAGAATGGCAAGGCTAAGTAATCCAATAACTGCTAGCGCAATGATGCTTTTTAAACCAAATAGAGAATCAGTCATGAATCACGGCCTCTTCATTGACAAAGAAATGTACCAGTACACCCAGTAAACTCAACGCGATTGAAAACATCCAAACCGCATTATAGTTGCCAGTCATATCATGATTGATACCACCTAGCCAACCACCAAAAAATGAACCGATTTGATGAGTAAAAAAGATTAGACCACTGAGCATGGAGAGGTATTTAACCCCAAACATATTGGCCACAATGCCATTGGTCAGCGGTACTGTAGACAACCATAATAAGCCCATGATGATACCAAAAGCATAAACTGTCCAAGCGCTCAAAGGCAACAGTAGAAACGTAATAATGGTAATGCCACGGAGACCATATAACCACATGAGTAGATGTGGCTTGGAGTATTTTCCACCGAGCCAACCCGCACTATATGTCCCGACAATATTAAACAAACCGACCAAGGCCAAAAAAATAGTACCTGTGGTTGCATTAAAACCATGATCAATTAAATAACCGGGTAAATGTATGCCAATGAAAACCACTTGGAAACCACAAACAAAAAAGCCTAATGCCAAGAACCAAAATGGCTGATGGTTTTTGACAATAACCAAGATCTGTTTAAAGCTTAAACTGGCTTTATTAATTTGAGCCGAGGTATGCGGAGCAACATACATTGGTGCTTTTAACATCCATGCCAATGGGATAATCAAGGCAATTAAAATTGAACTGACCACTAAGGCTGCTGACCAACCAATATTTTGTAACAGCAGTAAGGTAGAAGGCAGCATAATAAATTGCCCAAAAGAGCCTGCCGCACTGGCAATACCCATGGCAAGGCTACGTTTATCTGGGTGGGCTGCACGTCCAACGGCTGAAAGTAAAACAGGAAATGAGGTTGCAGATAACGCTAACCCTAGAATTAAACCGACACTTAAATTTAACAGTAAGCCTGTGGAGCTGAAGGCCATCAGCAATAAGCCTAAACTATATAAAGCACCGCCCACAGCAACGACAATTTTACTGCCATATTTGTCAGCAAATGCCCCTGTGATGGGTTGTACAGCGCCCCAAACTAAGTTCTGCATGGCAATGGCAAGACTAAAGACATTATGCCCCCAACCAAATTCATGACTCATTGGAACCAAATATAGACCAAAGGCATGACGTACACCCAGTGATAACGCCAGAATGAGCGCGCTTCCAATTAACATGTAAATGAGAGGTTTGGAAAAACGGGTATCTGACATAATTCATCCATGATGTAAATCTAGTGTCGCTATGTTATTAGATTATGAATAGGGAAGCGATTAAATAAAATTTAAACAAACGATAAAATTAAGTTATAAAAAGTTTGAGCCAGATAAGAAAGACGACTTGAAATCGTCTTTTAATCAATAAAAACTTAGAAGCGAATACCAACGCCTGCATAAACCAATAATGGGTTAATTTCAATATCGGCTTGAGATCGAATTAACTCACCATGGGTTGCATCTGTGACCGTAATTGTAGTTTCATTTTTCATGTGTGCATACGACACTGAACCAACTGCAAACCATTTATCATTAAAGTCATAAGTAAAACCAACAGTGGCGATAGGGGCGATCACATCGGTTGTTTCTAGGTCAACTTGAGGATTGGCTGTGCTCTTTTTCCCTTCTAAGGACGCTCCAGCATTGCCTTCTTTAATATTGGCAATCATGTGACCCGCCGCAATTAAGTCTTGTTCTATTTGTGGGTTAATTTCCAGCGCATTGAAGTATGCATATATGACGCCTAAGCCCACATAAGGACGGAATTTATTTACACCCGTTTTACCAAAGTGATATTGGAGTTCAAAGGCAGGTGTCCAAGCGCGTGCGGAAGCAGCAGGGCCATGTGCTTCTAAATCGGTAATAAAAATATTATTTTTAAGATCAATATTCAGAAACTCTAGAGGAAGCTTGCCAATTTGTGGCGTGGCAACTGCTGAAAAAGGAGCATAAATTTTTCCTTTCCCTTGTAAGTCAACTTTTGGTGGAATGCCTGCTTTAATTTCAAATGAAACATGATCGCTAAAGAAGTAATTGGTCATCATGCCCAATGTCGTAACCTCATCTGCTTCAAGTCCTGTTCCTTGAGCTTCCCAACTTGCTAAACCACTAATTTTAGAAGAGCCACTCAGTTCTGCGGTTAAATTGCCACCCGTAAAAAATCCCAAAAATTTTAAGGCGGCTGCAAGTCCTGCTTGGTCAACATTTGGATTTAGATTGTTTAATACGGTATCAACTTGAATGTCCCCATTTTGGGACACTTCACCATTCTTAACGGCGGTATTCACTTGGAAGGCTTGAGCTTTACCTTGCGGCATAACATGTAGCGCACCTACAGAAACTGAAAAGCGTTTAAAGCCATCACCATCTTTTAAGCTAAAATAAGGGGAATCGGCATGACTAATTACAGGTAAGGATGCAAGAGACGACATAATATAAAGTAACGATTTTTTCATTCAGGGACTCCATGTCCATTTTGTGTTTATAAGTTTTTTCTTTGATTTTTACGATTATATGAACGGAAAAAAAGTGAACAGTTATTGAAGAATATAAATATAGTTGTGTTCATGTAAAAAAATAGATTATTTGTTTCAATAGCATAGAAAATAATAATTTTATGTAACTGCATATTTTTAATTTTTGGTTAAATTGCCATAGGTTTAATGTTGAAATAATGATTGTTTTATTTATATATTTTTAACGTATTTTGAGGGCTGATATAGGTTGTTATCACAAGGTCAGAAAATCCGATTAAACCAATAATTCAGCCATGTTGGACTTTAGAGTAAAGCTAGGTCTAAACAATTTGACAATCCGATCTCGCACTTGAAGGCATTTTTCCGTACAATACGGCTCATAAATTATTGAGTGAATCACATGAGCACCCAAAATACTCCCAAGAAAAAACCATTGGTCAATTTGCCTTTTCCTGTTAAAAAAGAAAATGAGCAAAATCTTGATGAAGTGTTAGATGAAGTACGTCCCCGTCCGAAACGTTATGCGGATCGTACATGGATGCCACCTCGCGGTACACGCCGTTCGATGGGAAAGCGTTAAGCTTTCAAAGAAAAAGCCATGGTGTGACCATGGCTTTTTCTTTGAGTGTTTCGATGTGACCTGAATTTTAAAATATTATGAATGGTTTGTGCTTTGGTCGTTGTTGAGATAATAATTTCTTTTTTCTTGATACATGATCATATCAGCACGTTTTAGCATGTCTTCAACGCGTTCCCCATTTTTGTTGGTCGCATAGCCCGTAGATAAGCTAAGTGGTTGATGGGAGTAAAATTGATTATCGACAAATAACAGTTCTTGCAGACTTTGCAAACAATTTTGGAGTGCAGCTTCATCGGCACCAGGCAAAAGAACCACAAACTCATCTCCACCAATACGACATGCAGAATAAAGTGTTTGCTGAACCAGTTGGTTTAAGATATTGCCCATACGTTGTAATAAACTATCCCCAACATCATGTCCTAAACTGTCATTAAGTTCCTTTAGTCCATTCATATCCATGAAAATGCAGGACACAGGGCGGAGCATATTGCGCTCTAAGCGGTTTATTTCCGTTGTGTAAAAAGAGCGGTTATAGAGCTTGGTCAGCACATCGTGCTTACCTAAATATTCAAGATAGTTTTCAGCTTTTTTTCGAGAAGTAATATCGGTAAGTGCAACTTGAACCATTCCCCAGTCATCCAGATAATCTGGAAATACAGTAAATTGCAGCAACACATGACGGATACTGCCATCAAGTGCGTAATTGATGGCTTCCCGATGATGATGAATGTTACCATTCCAAAGCTCAATTAATTGTTCTCGAAAGGTTTTAATCATTTCTTGAGCAAAAACTTTGTGTATGTTTTTATATAAAGTATCTTTATTTGGCGCGCCAAATAGATCGAGTGTCGCTTGATTGACATCAATAATGACAATATCTTTAATACATTCATTGATAAAATCATTATGTACATCTAAAAAAGTCTTAAAGTCTTCAATTCCTAAAGCGCGCAGTTCATCTAATTTTGTTTTGATACGACTAAAATCTTCTACCCAGAGCGAGGTCGGTGAATACATGAAGCGTGCTTCTGCCAAATGGCGGCTTTTTTCTTCAAGACGACAGGCTTCAGTGTAGGGCGTGATATCTTCAGTGGTAATCAATAATAACGATAAATCATGTTCATGCCCTGGGAGTACGATCCCTTTGAGCTGAATATCAAGACGTTCACCCGTTAGGGTATAGTTCACCGCAGAATTGGAAAAATGCGTTTCACCATTCCACAAAGCCATCAGTTCTTTGATATGGCTTTTGGTCATGTCACCTTTAAACACCAAACTAAGATTTTGGGATAAATGTTCAAAGTCTTTGGCTTGATAGAGTTCAAGTGTCTTGGAGTTTACTTTTAATAATTTAATTTTTCTTGCACAGTCAAGAATACGAGATTCATCTTCTTGTAAAAAACTGAAAAGATCTTGGACACCCTGTTCACGCCAAATATTAAATTGTTTTTTTATGTCGCTATAGTCTTCAAGCCACATTGCAATTGGTGATAGTTCAAAAAAAGGCGAATCCAATATTTCCATTGAAGGAGCTCATCATTTTTAGATCAATTTAGGCGTTGAGTATAAAACGAAAAAAATATTTTTTTAAAAGAATGTGATAATTAAAATGTAATTTTTAACAATTGATGTGTTGGTCATTGAATCTTAAAAATCAATAAAAAAAGCCAATGTAAACATTGGCTCATATCGCTTGATGTTATGCCGCGATTATTTAGCGACTTTGTTTCCGTGCTTTATTTTCAGCTTTGGGTGCTGGGATTTCTCGTTCACCTTGCCAAACATCAATAAAATCTTTTTCGTTGATGTTGTAAAGTTCCAATAAAGCTAAAATCACCCCACCAAATAACATTGCACCTTCAGATTTACTTTGCCATTCGAAAATTTGACCGTTTAAGGTGTGCAAAATATCTGAAATTTCAAAAATGCGATCACGTCCATTACTGTCCGTTGGATACATTTGAGTATGTAAAATAATTCTTGCTGCACTTTTTTCGCTTTCTGATAAATCGAGTTGATTGATCACATCTTCATCAGCCGTTGAAAAAATCACAGCATCGGTAAATACCGTTCTTAAAAAATGGCGTGTCAGTTTTGGCAGTGCTCTTTCTACAAAAGGACGGAAGGAGCTTGGGAAAATGACATTATGTGAAATGCCTTTAAACATTGGTGCAATTTCTTCAGTTTTATAACCCGCAATGCCACAACCAATCGAGGTAATGAAATAGGTCATTTTGGGATGATTTTTAGTGTAAATCTTAAAATCATCAACATAGTGCTGAATCTGTGACAGTGGCATTTGCTGTAAATGTTCATTCATGGTCGGAATAGCATAGCTTTGACCTGACCAACCTCGACCCACGCCTTGCATGGCACCAAAGTGCACCAGAGCCGTATGTGCTGCACCATCTGCATGGTTTCCTGCCATATTGCTGCCGAAAACAAACACAGTGTCCTCAGGTAAGCTTTTTATAATATTTTCATCGTGATAGAGATATGACATAGGCGGATGCAATCGTGATGGTCTTTCTTCATGTTGCAATTGAAATGACAGATGGTCAAGCGAAAGATCAGCATTTTTAACATTAGCATAAACGATAGCGTATTTAGGGCGATACACGTCTGATTTTGCACTAAAAATAGAGCTAATATTTCAATTGAATTTATCTGGGTTGCATACAAATGGTTAACTGCAATATCAACTTGAATCCGTTCTCATGGCTTTGTTGAATGGGTTAAGTCGAGAAATATAAGGCGACTGATGTTGCATGTAGATTTTTAGCCCTCATACTATCAACGTTATGTCGTTGAAGATGGATACTATGCAGGATAGTCAGCAACCTTTTGAATTAGTGACCAGCTATCAACCCGCTGGGGATCAGCCACAAGCCATTGAAAAGTTAGTCAGTGGCATTGAAAAAGGCTATCACGATCAGTTGTTATTAGGGGTAACGGGGTCGGGGAAAACCTATACCATGGCCAATGTGATTTCCCAATTACAACGCCCAACGATTGTGATGGCGCATAATAAAACCTTGGCTGCGCAGCTTTATGGCGAATTTAAGTCCTTTTTCCCCAATAATGCGGTTGAATATTTTGTTAGTTATTATGACTACTATCAGCCTGAAGCCTATGTCCCATCGTCCGATACCTTTATTGAAAAAGATTCTGCAATTAATGATCACATCGATCAAATGCGCCTTTCAGCAACGCGGACTTTATTAGAACGTCGTGATGCCATTATTGTGGCATCCGTTTCTGCTATTTATGGTTTGGGTGATCCCAATGCCTATATGAGTATGTTGTTGCATATCGTACAGGGTGATCGAATTAGCCGTGACGACATTATTCGTCGTTTGGTCGAGATGCAATATACTCGCAATGAACTGGAATTCTTACGCGGTACGTATCGTATTCGTGGCGAAATTATTGATATTTTTCCTGCCGAATCAGATCAAAATGCCATTCGTATCGAACTGTTTGATGATGAAGTGGAGTCGATTCGTTGGTTTGATCCGTTGACTGGAAAACTGGTGCGTAAAGCGCCACGGGTGACAATTTATCCAAAAAGTCACTATGTCACACCGAAAGATAATTTACACCGTGCGATTGGCACCATTCGTGAGGAACTGAAAGAGCGATTGGCATTTTTTAAACAACACGACAAATTGCTTGAAGCGCAACGTATCGAACAACGTACCCGTTATGATTTAGAAATGATGCAGCAGTTAGGCTATACCAATGGGATTGAAAACTATTCCCGTCATTTATCGGGTCGTCCATCGGGTGAAGCACCGCCGACTTTATTTGATTATCTTCCTGACGATGCTTTACTGATTATTGATGAATCACATGTTACGGTTCCGCAAATTGGTGCCATGTATAAAGGTGACCGTTCGCGTAAAGAAAATTTGGTCAATTATGGTTTTCGTCTGCCCAGTGCCTTGGATAACCGTCCAATGCAATTTGAAGAGTGGGAGCGCATTATTCCAACGACCATTTATGTTAGTGCAACACCTGCAAAATATGAGTTGGAAAAATCAGAGCAAATTGCAGAGCAAGTGGTTCGTCCTACAGGTTTGATTGATCCTGAAATTGAAGTTCGTCCAGTACTGACGCAAGTCGATGATGTACTTTCAGAAATCAACCTGCGTAAAGATTTAGATGAACGTGTTTTAGTCACGACCTTGACCAAACGTATGGCAGAAGATTTAACCTCTTATTTAAAAGAATATGGGGTAAAAGTCGCTTATTTGCACTCAGATATTGATACGGTTGAGCGTGTGAAGATTATTCATGAATTACGCTCTGGTGTGCATGATGTTTTGGTGGGGATTAACTTATTGCGAGAAGGTCTAGATATGCCAGAAGTATCGTTAGTGGCTATTTTAGATGCAGATAAAGAAGGCTTTTTGCGTTCGGAGCGTTCACTCATTCAAACCATTGGTCGTGCTGCGCGTAATGTGAAAGGGAAGGCGATTTTGTATGGTGATCGAATAACTGACTCCATGCAAAAAGCGATTGATGAAACAGATCGTCGTCGTGCTAAACAAATTGAATTTAATCGAATTCATGGTATTACCCCACGCAGTACTAAACGTCAAAATAAAAAAGACATTGATACGGGTGAGGTACTAACAGATGATCAAATTGATGGCAAAGTTTCTGATCAAGCCCGTGCTTTAAGTGCCGATGAACGGCATATTTTGGCCGATCCTAAATTGCTGGCAAAACACATGTCTAAACTGGAAAAAGAGATGTTAAAAGCATCGAAAGAATTACAGTTTGAGCAAGCAGCACGATTGCGTGATGAAATTGTGCGTTTGAAAGCCCAAATGCTGACCTAGGTTGAAATCAAGATTTTATCTTCAAGAATCATTACATAACGCTACAGTGTGGCTGAAAAATACTCGTTATTTTAATGGATATTCATCATTAATAAGGGGCTGTTGATATTTCACAGATGCTTGCGACAGAGGACATTTTTAGACGATGCAAGGCTTGTTTTGCGAAGTTTAGTCATTCTAAATGAGAAAAATATAGCGCAGTAGCGGCAAAAATGTCCCTGTCCCGTAGGGTTATCACTAAAACTGCTCCAAACTTCGTTATGAAATTTGACAAGGGATTACCATTGTCTGCATTTCATGCCTTGTTTGCGTTGTTTTAGCGAATAACGCAATACATGGTTGAAATGTCAACAGACCCTAATATGATTTTCTTAATCAGGTATTTTTTATGGTTGCTAAAAATCTTCCAAAGGCAGGTTTTACACTTGCCAAAATTGCAGTGGGTGGGGTTGTGTTGATTGGTCTGGGTGCTGCAACACTGGCATATGCACAGACCAAACCATTGCAAACTGTAGACAAAGTTCAGTTAGACCGATATCTAGGGGTTTGGTATGAAATTGCACGTAAGCCGATGTACTTTGAAAATAAGTGCAATCGTGATGTTACAGCGACCTATACCTTAAATGAAAATGGTAATGTCATCGTAAACAACCGTTGTTTGAGTAAAGATGGGCAGTTACAGCAGTCGATTGGCGAAGCCTTCGTGCAAAATGCGCCTTTTAATACCAAGTTAAAAGTTAGTTTTTTACCTGAAGCAATTCGCTGGTTATCTGTAGCGCGCGGTGATTATTGGATTTTGAAAATAGATGATGATTATCAAACGGTACTGGTTGGTGAACCACGGCGTAAATATATGTGGGTATTGTCACGTTCAGCACAGCCAGATCAAGCGGTGGTCAATGAATATTTAGAATATGCAAAATCAGTCGGCTATAACTTGACTGATCTTATTCATACCAAGCAAACGCACAATACTCTTAAAATATTAAATTAAGAGGCTTTTGCATCAGTTGTTTGTGAATCAGTAGATGTAATTTGTAAAGCCTAAATAAAACCACGCTTATTTTAAAAAAGAAACCATGTACAGGTTTTTTTGAGTGCTGCAAGTGATCTTATAAAAAACCATGTTTCGGCATGGTTTTTTATTGAATAGTCAAATTGAAAGGTGAATGATCAAGTTTTATCAGAGTGAAATGTTTATAATATACATGACATAAATTTAGAGGTGAAGGATGTATAAAGGCGTAGCATTGTCTGTATTGGCATCTATCACTTTTGGTGTTCTGTATTTTTATACCCAGTTTTTAAAACCACTCGATAGTGAACAAACTTTTGCTTGGCGTATGTTAGCGACACTGCCATTCCTAACGTTATTTATGTGGTGGATCGGCGATTTAAAATATATCGCCGAAATTTTTAAACGTATTTTTAAGCAACCTGCTTTGTTTATTTGGTTGATCATCAGTTCAGTAATGTGTACCTCACAGCTTTGGCTGTTTTTATGGGGGCCAATGAATGGACGCGGTTTAGAAGTCTCATTAGGCTACTTTTTACTGCCCTTGGTGATGGTGCTGATAGGCTGTGTGATTTACAAAGAAAAGCTGTCCAAATGGCAATTTGCCGCAGTGCTATTTGCCTGCATGGGCGTTGGACATGAATTATGGCGTATCGGCAGTGTTGCATGGGAAACTGCTTATGTTGCTGTGGCTTATCCTATTTATTTCTTCTTAAGACGCGCTTTTAAAACGGATCATTTGGGTGGTTTCTGGTGGGATTTGTTTTTAATTCTACCTATTGCGATTTACCTAGCAACGGTTTACAGCGATTCATTTAACCTCATTGCACAGTTTCCACACTTAATTTTGGCGATCTTGGGTCTGGGCTTTTTAAGTGCATTTGGGCTTGGAAGTTACATGCTGGCGAGTCGTTATTTACCTTTTGTTATCTTTGGATTATTAAGCTATTTAGAGCCTATATTGCTTGCTTTTTCTTCCATTATTTTAGGTGAAAGAATTAAAGCAGCTGAATGGTTTACTTATATTCCAATCTGGTTTGCGGTGTTACTGCTGATTGTTGAAGGTTCGATTCATCTAGTCAAACAGCAGCAAAAGCAAAAAGCCTTGTCTAAAAATCTTAAAAATTACCAAGAGCGCTTAAAGTGATGGGTTTTATCTTTTGGGTGTTGCTTGATAAAACAACATCTGAGCTTAATTGAGCCTTTTTATCAGAAATAATTTTTTTTAGTGCTTTTGATATGAGAATCATGAAAATAATTACAACTATTTTTTCAATTTATAATGAATATGTAGGAAAATAGCCAAGTCTGGATCAGCTTTTGATTCAAACTTCTCGATAATTCCTTTACAATTGTCGGGTTTTGAAATTTATGCCTAGATATACAATTAATTAGAGGACGTATCTGTGAGCAAAGACACTATCATCGCCCTACATGCAGAGCACCAAGGTCGCTGGAAAAACCGTGAAGAAATCGCGGAGCATATGATTGCCTTAATTGGTCAGTTGTATCGTGAAAAAAATATCGTGACTTCTGTATTCGGTCGTTCTTTAGTTAACCGTTCAGTAATCCAAATTTTAAAAGCGCATCGCCGTACACGTGTTATGGACGTTGAGCTTTCAGTTGTTCATACTTTTCCAATTTTAGAAGCATTGGCTAAAGTTGAAAATATCGGTTCTGCTGAAATCGATTTAGGTAAACTAGCTGTTGAATTTAAAGAAAAAGGCGGCGATATCGACGCTTTTGTTGCGCAAGCAGTAGAATCGTTAAAAGGCAATGCTGAAACTGTTGAACCTAAAGATGTTGTTCTTTATGGTTTTGGTCGTATCGGTCGTATCCTTGCACGTTTAATCATTGGTCAATCAGGTCTTGGTCGTGGTTTAAACCTTAAAGCCATTGTGGTTCGTAAATCTTCAGATGGTGATTTAGAAAAACGTGCGTCTTTACTGCGTCGTGATTCAATTCATGGTCCATTTTCAGGAACGATTTCTGTAGATGAAGAAAATGAAGCGATCATTGCCAATGGTAACTTCATCAAAGTTATTTATGCATCTAGCCCAGCTGAAGTGGATTACACGGCTTATGGTATTAACAATGCGTTAGTCATTGATAATACGGGTAAATGGCGTGATGCTGAAGGTCTTGCTCAACACTTGAAATGCCCAGGCGTTGCTCGTGTGGTATTGACTGCGCCAAGTAAAGGCGAAATGAAAAATGTCGTTTATGGCGTAAACCATACTGATATTTTAGATGAAGACAAAATCATCTCTGCTGCAAGCTGCACTACCAATGCAATTACACCAGTATT
Source organism: Acinetobacter sp. ANC 4654 (assembly GCF_002135425.1). NCBI lineage: Bacteria > Pseudomonadati > Pseudomonadota > Gammaproteobacteria > Moraxellales > Moraxellaceae > Acinetobacter > Acinetobacter sp. ANC 4654. The sequence goes on along the minus strand of NZ_NEGL01000007.1, from coordinate 79,860 downwards.
AAAAGTGTTAGATGACAAATACAAAGTGATTAATGGTCACGTTGAAACTGTTCACTCTTTCACGAATGACCAAAATTTAATCGACAACTATCACAGTGCAGATCGCCGTGGTCGTGCTGCGACTTTGAACATGGTCATTACTGAAACTGGTGCTGCTAAAGCGGTTGCAAAAGCACTTCCTGCACTTAAAGGTAAGTTAACAGGTAACTCTGTACGTGTTCCTACGCCAAACGTATCACTGGCTATTCTTAACTTAACACTTGAGAAAGAAGTTGATCGTGAAGAAGTGAATGAATACATTCGTCAAATTTCAATCAATTCTAGCCTTCAAGGTCAAATTGGTTATACAAATTCGACTGAAGTTGTATCTTCTGACTTTATTGGTTCACGTACTGCGGGTGTATTTGATGCGCAAGCAACCATCACTTCAGGTACGCGCTTAACGGCTTATGTTTGGTATGACAATGAAGTTGGTTATAGCTGCCAAGTATTACGTATTGCTGAACAAATGTGTGGCGTGAACTACCGCAAAATTCCTGCTGAAAAAAATGCATAATTTGTAAAGCAGTCAAAAAGAGCCTCACATGAGGCTCTTTTTTTATATCTGATATTTAAGGATGGTTTTCTTTCTTGAAAAAGAAGAAGGGGAATTATGAATGTAAAAACTATGCTTTTAAAATCGCTGCAATTTGTTCTTTAATCGCTGTGGTTGGATGCCCAATCAGTTGTTCTAAGTCTTTACTGTCACTAAACATGGCACCTTTTTCAGTTTGTATATCTGCATCGACAATAATATCGACCAAGCCAACAGGTAAGCCAGCTTGTGTTAAAGCTTGAGTATAATCTTCAGCACTGAGGTTCTGATAAGTGATTTCTTTTCCTGAAACATCAGCAATATCAGCTGCTAAATCTGCCAATGTGAAGCTGGTTGAACCTGCAAGTTCATAGGTTTTATTTTCATGTCCAGATGTGGTTAGCACTTTTGCTGCGGCTTCGGCATAGTCGGCACGTGCCGCGGAACTAATTTTTCCTTCGCCTGCTGCACCATACAGCGTACCGACTTCAACGGTGTGAGTGACACCCGCTAAATAGTTTTCACTATACCAATTGTTACGTAAGAACGTGTACTGCAAGCCGCTGGCTTGAATGAGGCTTTCAGTTTCACAGTGCTCTTGTGCTAAACCAAGTGGTGAATGATCGGCATTGAGCAAACTAGTATAGACAATATAGGGAACACCTGCATGTTGAGCCGCATCAATGACCGCTTTATGCTGCGCTGTACGACGACCCACTTCATTGGCTGAAATAAGCAATAGTTTATCAATTCCAGATAATGCCGAAGCTAAAGTTACAGGTGTGTCATAATCAAAGAGACGCAGTTCAATTCCTTTTGCTTTTAAATTGGTAGCTTTGGATTTATTTCGAACCAATGCCACAATATTGGCAGCAGCGGTATTTTTTAACAGTGATTGAATAACCAATTGACCGAGCTGACCAGTTGCACCTGTGATTGCAATTTTCATTTGACTCACCTTTGATTTGTTTGTTTTGCATACTTTATGTTTTTATCTTAGTATACTAACTTACCTAATGTAAGTACGTACCTAAAAGTAAGTTTATTTCGGTTTGGAGAGAAATGATGAGTAACTATGCAACAAGTAATTTACTTGGACAAGTTTTATCCAATGAGTGTCCTTCACGTGAAATATTAGAACACTTAACCACCAAGTGGTCGGTATTGGTTTTGCGCTGTTTAAGCGATGGTATTCATCGTTTTAGTGAGTTAAGACAGCGTATAAATGGGGTCAGTGAAAAAATGTTGGCTCAAACTTTGAAGGTTTTAGAGAAAGATGGCTTTCTTATTCGTACTGTTTATCCTGTTGTGCCTCCAAAAGTGGAATATCAGTTGACTCTTTTAGGCTCACAAGCCGCAGAGAAGCTGAATCATTTGATTGGCTGGATTGAACGTAATTTGCCTGAAATTATGGAAAATAAACAGTGTGCTACGCCATCATTGTAAATATTTCTTGAGATAATCATGCCTGAGTTTTACGAAGATTTTTAAGATCCAAAGATCTTCTTGAATCCGATAAAAGTTAAAATGCGCATGACAAGAAGAACAAAAAAAACTTTATTTTATGAGCAGATTTGGAAAAAGGTTAAGTCGGATTGATCGCACAGCTAAAATCTATCATTGTGTTTCGGGTCTATAGCGTAAATTTAACCTGATTTTTAATTTTTACCTCGTCTTAAAATGATGGTGTAATTGAAGTATAGCCCAATAGAAAAATCAAAATTGGCGCGATCCATGTTGGGTCAGTGTGTATAGCAATACGCTGATGGTGTACTTTAAATTGGTCGCGATTTATTGAAATGAAGTCCGAAATATGGGCCAAGCCGTAGGGGATGGTCTGGGCATGACTAAAAATCATGTAATGCTGAATAATACTATTCGAGAAATTCTTTAAAATATGGCAGAATATGCGGTTTTAAAGTATTTAGAGGATTGGCAGTATGCGCTTTGTTGATGAAGCAGTCATTACCGTAGAGGCTGGCGACGGTGGCAATGGCGTAGCCAGTTTTCGCCGTGAAAAATTCGTACCATTTGGTGGTCCAGATGGTGGTGATGGTGGGCGTGGTGGCTGCATTTATGTTGAAGCAGACAATGACACCAGTACACTCGTAGATTATCGTTATACACGTAGATTCCGTGCGGAACGTGCTAAAAATGGTCGTGGTGCGAACTGTGCAGGCCGTGGCGGTGAAGACACTATATTAAAAGTTCCAGTAGGAACAACCATTGTCGATGTAGAGTCTGGTGATATCATCGGCGATTTAGTCGCTGATGGTCAACGCGTTATGGTTGCTGCGGGTGGTCAAGGTGGTTTGGGGAATACTCACTTTAAATCATCGACCAACCGTTCACCGCGTAAATGTACCCATGGTATTAAAGGTGAGTTCCGTGAAATTCGTTTAGAGCTTAAAGTTCTTGCTGATGTTGGCCTACTGGGTATGCCAAATGCAGGTAAATCGACCTTTATTCGTGCTGTATCGGCTGCGAAACCAAAAGTTGCAGATTATCCATTTACTACAATGGTGCCGAACTTAGGTGTGGTGGATGCCGATAGTCACCGTTCATTTGTAATGGCCGATATTCCAGGTCTGATTGAAGGTGCTTCTGAAGGCGCGGGTCTTGGTATTCGTTTCCTTAAGCATTTGGCACGTACCCGTATCTTGTTGCACATTATTGATGTTCAACCAATTGATGGTTCAGACCCAGCATATAACGCGAAAGCAATTGTGGAAGAATTGAAAAAATTCTCTCCAACTTTAGCGAAATTGCCAGTGGTCTTGGTGTTGAATAAAGTCGATCAACTTGATGAAGCAACTCGTGAAGAATGGTGTCAGCACATTCTTGATGAAATTCAATGGGAAGGTCCTGTATTCCAAACTTCTGGCTTGATGTCGGAAGGCACCAAAGATGTTGTGTATTACTTAATGGATGAAATCGAGCAACAACGCGAACGCGAAGTTGAAGATCCTGAATACGCTGCGGCAATGAAAGCATTCCGTGATCAGCTTGAAGCTGAAACACGTGAACAAACGATTGCTGCGAAAGAAGCTTATCGTGAAATGCGTCGTCAACAACGTCTTGAAGGTCTGTTGGGAGACGACGATGAAGATGATGAAGATGGCGATGATGGCGATATGGAAGTGTTTTACGTACGTTAAGCTCTGAAATACGAGTAACTGAGGACAAGATGATAGAAGTGGTGGATGGGCAACGTCAGCTCAAGGATTGCAAACGAATCGTTGTTAAAATCGGATCATCTTTACTCACAGCAAATGGGCAAGGTTTAGATATTGCAGCAATTTCGCATTGGGCGAAACAAATTGCAGATCTACACAATGCAGGACATGAGATTATTCTCGTGTCTTCAGGTGCTGTGGCTGAAGGTATGGTTCGAATGAAATTGACCAACCGACCCACTGATTTACCGAGTCTTCAGGCATGTGCTGCTATTGGGCAAATGGGCTTAATTCAAACATGGTCGAGCGTATTGGAAAACCATGCTATTCAAACGGCACAGGTTTTATTGACCCATGATGACTTAGCAGACCGTCGTCGTTATTTAAACTCTTGCGATGCTTTACAGCATTTAATTGATTGGCATGTGATTCCTGTCATTAATGAAAATGATACGGTGTCGACTGATGAAATTCGCTTTGGTGATAACGATACTTTAGCGGCGATGGTTGCAGGTCAAGTCCATGCCGATTTGCTTATTATCTTAACCGATCAGCAAGGCATGTTTGACTCCGACCCGCGTTCTAATCCGAATGCGAAGCTGTTCCATACGGTTCGCGCATTGGATGAAAGCTTATTTGATATGGCTGGCGGTGGTGGGAAATTTGGTCGTGGTGGTATGTTGACCAAAGTTCGTGCAGCACGTTTAGCCGCTAAATCAGGCTGTCCAACACTGATTGCGAGTGGTGAAAGTGCTCAAGTGCTTGCTCGCTTAATGTCTGGTGAATTGCTCGGAACATTGTTTATTACAGACAATGATCGTATGACTGCACATCAACAGTGGTTAGCAGCACATCTACAAACAGCCGGTCGTTTAGTCTTGGACGATGGTGCCGTAAAAGCGATTAAAGATAATCACCGTAGCTTATTACCAGTCGGAGTAAAAGCGGTGGAAGGACATTTTGATCGCGGTGATGTGGTTGAGTGCGTTGATAGTCAAGGTGGTCGTGTCGCAGTGGGTCGAGTCAACTTTAGTTCTCGTTCTGCTGAAATTGTGAAGGGTTTATCTTCAGATAAAGTTTATCAAGTTTTAGGTGAAGCCCGTTCTTTGGAAATGATTCATCGTAACCATATGGCGATTTACTAAAAATTTCGTTATAAAAAATCCCGCTTTCGAGCGGGATTTTTTATAGGAGCTGAAAATTATTTTATATAACCTTTTTCAATCAGTGGCTTAAACAGAAAATGATGTACTCTTAATACAAGCTGCATAATCAGTACTTTGTATCGATTCCATAAAGCTAAACCGAAATAATTTAATATAAATGCTAGGAAAAAAGCCCCAAGCATATCTAAAGGGAAGTGCACGCCCAAATAAACCCGAGACCATGCAACCAGCCATGCTATTACAATCAGGATTACACCAATCGAGCGTTTTGCAGAGAAAAAATATGCAAAGGCAATGCTACTGAAAATCAGCATATGGTCACTGGGAAAAGAGCCATTAGGTGAATGGTAAATGAGGGTACGCCCAACATCCATCATAAAAGGACGTGGATGATAAAAACTATGAGAAATAATTTGGCTGATCAGAAGTGCCGTACAGGTAAAAATAAAGGCTTTAATGATTTGTTTTTTAACTTGAAAATTCCCTCTTAGCCAGAAAAATGCAAAAAACATGACCATGATATAGAACAAATCATTGGCGATGAAAATTGCAAAATTAATCATCCAATCGCTAGCATGATTCGATGCATTAATCCATTCAAAAAGGCTAAGATTTAATTCGGTGAGAGACATAATAAAAATTGATGCAAAGAGAAAAATAACGGGTTAATTTAGCAGAATCACTTAATTAGGACATAAAAAAAGACCACAGATTTGTAGTCTTTTTGGGAGAACTGGCCTAAATGCTTATTTAAACTGAATTGTACCGTTTGCATTTACAGTTATTTTAGATTCGCCCGCAGCAACATCTTGCGCATCTGCTGCTTCAGCACCCGAAAATTTTGCCATACTCGCACGCATCATGATCGGTTGTGGGTAAGAGTTATTGGTATTTAAATTTAGATTAACGAGGTTATATCCTGATTTATTCCATGCTTGACTTAAGGTTAGGGCGCGTTGTTGGAAGTTTTTAGATGCCTCGACCATTAACTCATTTTCAACTTTTTTGCGTTGGGCATCAGAAACACTGAAATTAATGGATTGCGTTTGAAAATTTTGTTGCAGTTCACTGACCAATTGGCTCGCCGCTTTAAAGTCGGTACTTTCAATTTGAATTTCGGCACGACCACGCCATTCTTTGAGTTTACGGCTGTCGTTGTCATAAATTGGATAGGTGGTTTGAGAACCAGTTTCAACCTTCACTTGCGGATATTTCTTGGCTGAAGCCATGGCTTGATTCATTAATTGTGTAATTTGCACAGCAAGTTCAGCGGGCTGTTTATTGCTTTTTTCAATGTATAAAACAGCATGCATTTCATCATTCGAAATTTTACGTGCAGCTTCTGCTTGTATATTGACTAGATTATAATTGAGTTGCTCGTTTTGTTGAGCAAAAGCAGGTGTCGTTAAAGCAGATGCTAAAATTAAAGATGAGAGAGTTAAGTAACGCATTTTTTGACCTATTTTTTGTAAGTAGAATTGGAATCTAGATTGATGATCTTAAAGTGTGTTTATGTTGGATTTGAGCAGATTTTGTGGTGGCTTTGTAAAAACAGATAAAATTAACTAAATCGTATTGCTCAACATAACTAAAACAAAATTATATACTTACGATTTAATTTACATGAAATTTCACTGCATTATAATTTTTTTTCAATAAAAGCATAAAAAAATGAGGTTTTCTTTATCCTGTCACAATGTAAGATGAGAATTCAACTTATAGATTAGCTTGATTTTTTTTAATGAAATAGGACGGATAAAGTGCCGAAAGTTGTTTATTTTTCAGAAAAATTCGGTATCATCCGCCCTCTAGTTATGACAAACAAATTTAAGTCTAACTAGATTCTATAAAGCACCGAGTCAAAGGACCACAAGTCACCCGACTTATTTCTTTCAACCCATATCAGAGATGGTAATTCGATATGAGCGTTTCTTCTGTAAATCCTGCCCCTAATTCTACTAACGAATACTATTTGACTCGCCAAAGCCAAATGGAATCCAATGTTCGTAGCTATCCACGTAAATTACCGTTAGCGATAGCAAAAGCTTTAGGCTGCTGGGTTACTGATGTTGAAGGTACAGAGTACCTCGATTGTTTGGCTGGGGCAGGGACTTTGGCTTTAGGCCATAACCATCCTGCGGTTATTCAAAGTATTCAAGATACTTTAACGAGTGGTCTCCCATTACATACTTTAGATTTAACAACGCCTTTAAAAGATGCATTTACTGAAGCATTACTTGAACAATTACCTGGTGGTAAAAAAGAGTATTGTTTACAGTTCTGTGGTCCATCTGGTGCAGATGGTACAGAAGCAGCAATTAAATTAGCGAAGACGTATACTGGTCGTAGTTCAGTGATTAGCTTCTCAGGCGGCTATCATGGAATGACGCATGGCGCTTTAGCCATGACAGGTAACTTATCTGCGAAAAATTCGGTAAATGGCTTAATGCCAGGCGTACAGTTTATGCCATATCCGCATGAATACCGTTGCCCACTGGGTCTTGGCGGTGAAGCAGGTGTAGATGCCTTAACTTACTTCTTTGAAAACTTTATTGAAGACGTAGAAAGTGGTGTAACTAAACCTGCTGCCGTGATTCTTGAAGCAATTCAAGGTGAAGGTGGTGTGGTTACAGCACCAACCAAATGGTTGAAAAAAATCCGTGAAGTCACTGAAAAACACAACATTGTGTTGATTCTTGATGAAGTTCAAGCAGGTTTTGCCCGTTCAGGTAAAATGTTTGCCTTTGAACACGCAGGCATTGAACCTGATGTTGTGGTGATGTCAAAAGCAGTAGGTGGTAGCTTACCGCTTGCAGTTCTTGGTATTAAGCGCAAATTTGACGCTTGGCAACCTGCGGGTCACACAGGAACTTTCCGTGGTAACCAATTGGCGATGGGTACTGGTCTTGCAACAATTAACACCATTAAAGAGCAAAATCTTGCGCAAAATGCACAAGAACGTGGTGATTTTTTACAAGCTGAATTTAAAAAATTAGCCGTAGAATTCCCATGTATCGGTAACGTACGTGGCCGTGGCTTGATGTTGGGTGTTGAGATTGTAGACGAACGTCAAACAGCAGATCACATGGGTTCATTACCAGGTGATTCTCAATTGGCAGCTGCTATCCAGACAGCGTGTTTCGATAACAAATTGTTGTTAGAGAAAGGCGGTCGTAACGGTACTGTAATTCGTTTACTTTGCCCACTCATCATCACTCAAGCTGAATGTGAAGAAGTACTTGTTCGCTTTAAGAAAGCAATTGCTGAAGCACTAGTTGCAGTACGAGGCGCATAATGGTTGATTTTGCAGAACATCGTAAAGCATTACTTTGCAATGATGCTCAATCCATTGCTGACTACGAGTCAGCAATGGGTGAGGCGACTAAAGCAGTCGCAGCATGGTTGCACAATGATAAAATGTACACAGGCGGTAGCATTAAAGAGCTACGCAGTGCAATTGCGTTTAACCCTTCAAAAGAAGGTTTAGGTGTACATAAGTCGCTTGAACGCATGGTGGAGCTTTTCCTCAATAAAAGCTTGAAAGTACATCATCCGCATTCACTTGCACATTTGCATTGCCCAACGATGGTCACTAGCCAAATTGCGGAAGTGCTCATCAATGCAACCAACCAATCGATGGATTCATGGGATCAAAGCCCAGCGGGTTCATTGATGGAAGTTCAATTGATTGATTGGCTTCGTCAAAAGGTTGGTTATGGTGCAGGTCAAGCAGGTGTGTTTACTTCTGGTGGTACACAGTCTAATTTGATGGGTGTATTGTTGGCACGTGACTGGTGTATTGCGAAAAACTGGAAAGACGAAAACGGCAAGCCGTGGTCTGTTCAGCGTGATGGTATACCTGCGGATGCAATGCGTAACGTCAAAGTTATTTGTTCTGAAAATGCACATTTCTCTGTGCAAAAGAACATGGCAATGATGGGTATGGGTTTTCAATCGGTTGTGACTGTCCCTGTGAATGAAAATGCACAGATGGATATGGATGCCTTGGAAAAAACCATGGCTGATCTTCAAGCAGCGGGTAAAATCGTGGCCTGTGTGGTTGCGACGGCAGGTACAACTGATGCTGGCGCAATTGATCCATTGAAGAAAGTACGTGAAATCACCAACAAATATGGCGCGTGGATGCATATCGACGCAGCATGGGGTGGGGCACTCATTCTTTCGAATGACTACCGTGACATGTTAGATGGTATCGAATTGTCCGATTCTGTGACGCTCGATTTCCATAAGCATTATTTCCAAACCATTTCTTGTGGCGCGTTTTTGTTGAAAGACGAAGCGAACTACCGTTTCATGCATTATGAAGCTGAGTACTTAAATTCGGCTTATGATGAAGAACATGGTGTGCCAAATCTAGTGTCGAAATCACTACAAACGACGCGTCGTTTCGATGCGTTGAAATTGTGGATGACTGTTGAATCATTAGGCGAAGAGCTTTATGGTTCAATGATTGACCATGGTGTGGTTCTCACACGTCAAGTTGCTGATTATATCAATACAACTGATGGTTTAGAGATGTTGATTGATCCACAATTTGCTTCTGTATTGTTCCGTGTGATTCCTGAAGGTTATCCAACAGAATTGCTTGATACATTGAATCAAAACGTCGCAGATGAATTGTTTGCGCGCGGAGAAGCGAATATAGGTGTCACTAAAGTCGGTCAAGTTCAATCCTTGAAAATGACCACTTTAAGTCCAGTAGCGACTTTAGATAACGTGAAGAATTTGCTTAACCTTGTGTTAGCAGAAGCAGATCGTATCAAAGGGCCAATTCAAGCTGGTACTTATGTGACAGCAATTGATTAAGCACATGTAAGTTTCTTAAGTTAAAGAAAAAGCCAGTTTTATAACTGGCTTTTTTTATACACGTTAGGAGGTGTGATAAAAGCATAAAAATATTTTTTTCTGCACTTTGATCATTTCAATAGCATTCTCTAAAGTAAGCTGTTCATCATAAAATCTGCGTATAAAGACTTTCATTCACATGATTATTCATTAATTTTAAAAGTGTTAAATCAATCAATTTCACATGACCAGTGGATGGTAATATTGCTTTTTTTAATTGCTTTGATGGATGAGTTTTGTACTTAAGTCATTACTTTTATTCTGTATTAACTTGATTAAAAACAAGGTTAGTCACACTGCTAAAAATTTTAATGAGTAAAAATGAGGTCATAAATATTGCAGCATACATATTTATGGGTGTTGCATGCATTTATAAATATGTATTTTAAAATTAAGCTGCCAAGATTGGGTTGAATCCAATTTTGCGAAGTCATTTTCGATACATATTCGGGTGGTGATCTGTCAGAAAACATGCTTTTATAGCTTAATTTATAGTCAAATGTTCGGTGTGGTTTACAGTAAATAGGTGCAAACTATCATGTTCGCCAAGTCATCATAGCTAATATTGCATTGATCATGAGCTGTATAAAACATTGTAGGATGATCTTTTGTCATAAACATCCTCCTTGAGTCTGTCTCTCAATTTTTAAGTCAAAACAAAGTTTTATGTATTTTTATAAAGTGCGTGAATATGCTGAATAGCTGTATAAATTTACTTAAAATATACAGATCATTAAAGTGTCATAAAGCTGTAACTTCATTGTCATATTTTAAACTCAAAATGCAGAGATCGAAAAAGTACAAAACTTTATAAAAAAGTAGCGTGCTTCAAAATTGCATCTAATGAAGAGAGAAAAGAATGCGCTTAAATCACCTCGCACTTGCTTTAGCAGTTTCAGGAGCAGTTGTAGCAACAACAGCAAATGCAGCTCGTGACACAATCCAAATCGCTGGTTCTTCAACTGTTTTGCCATACTCAAGTATTGTTGCAGAAGAGTTTGGTAATACTTTCCCACAATTTAAGACACCTGTTGTTGGTTCTGGTGGTACATCTGGTGGTTTAAAGCAATTCTGTCAAGGCGTAGGTGATAACACGATCGACATCGCTAATGCATCTCGTAAAATTAAAGATACTGAATTAGCTGCATGTAAAAAAGCTGGTGTGAATCAAATTATTGAAGTAAAAGTCGGTTATGACGGTATTGTGTTTGCATCTAACTCAAAAAAAGCCGCGTATAAACTTCGTCCACAACATGTATTTGCAGCACTTGCAGCACAATTACCATCAAATGGTAAGTTAGTTGCAAACCCATACACGCATTGGAATCAAATTGACAAATCACTTCCGAATGAACCAATTACATTGGTCATTCCAGCTTCTAACCATGGTACGCGTGAAGTGTTCCAAGAAAAAATGGTTGAAGCGGGTTGTGAATCTTATGCATATTTCAAGAATTTAGACAAAGATGCTCAGAAAAAAGCATGTGCTACTTTCCGTAAAGATGGCAAAGTGATTGAAATTTCTGGTGACTATACTGAAACACTGGCACGTTTAAAAACTTCACCAAGTGCAGTGGGTGTATTTGGCTTAGGTTTTTATGATCAAAACCGTGACAAATTACGTGTAGCAACCGTAAACAATGTGGTGCCATCAGAAAAAACAATTCTAAATGGTTCTTACCCTGTATCACGTCCATTGTTCTTTTATGTGAAAGGTGAACACCTTAAATCAATCAAAGGTTTACAGCAGTATTCTGAATACTTCTTAAACAAAAAAGTTTCAGGTAAGGGTTCTAAATTAGAAAAAGCAGGTCTGATTTCAATGTCTGATAAAGAACGTGCAAAAGTTCTTGCAGATTTTAAAGCAGGCAAAGCGGTTAAGTAATTAGGATGAATAAGCTGATGTTAGGAGAATTCTTAGCATCGGCTTTTTTGCAAAATAAGGTTTTTTCAAAGCATGAAAATTGAAAAAATGCCGGAGAATACATGAATCTGCTACTCATAGGTGTGTTATTGGCATTGATTGCCGTAGCCTATCAAATCGGGTTATCTAAAAGCCGTAACCTAGCAGGTAAGGGAAATAATTCTGCGAAGTTGCACTCTCGTCCCGGATATTACGGTGCATTGGTTGCTTTATGGTGTGGTATCCCTGCTTTTTTAATTTTACTTGTTTGGAATTTGGTTGAAGCCAACGTTTTGCAATATTTAATTTTACAAAATGTTCCAACGAATATTACCGCAAATTTAGATGTCGCGGGTATAGATGTACTGATTGATCGGGTCAAAGCCATTGCTTCAGGTTTTGGTGTGAGTGACACACCCGCAGCTTATGAAGTTGCAGCAGCAGAGCATTTGGCTAAGTTCGAAAGAGTAAGTGAATTGGCAAAGTTTGCTGTCGTCATTTGTGCTGCAATGCTAGGTTTGGTTTGGGCGAAGAAACGGGTCAGTCAAAATTATCGCGCGCGTAATCAAGTTGAACGTACCATCAATGTTATTTTGATTTTATGTTCAGGGGTTGCAATTCTGACAACGATTGGCATTGTGATGTCAATGTTTAAGGAAGCGGTTCATTTTTTCAATTTTGTTTCTCCAGTTGATTTTTTCTTCGGAACAGAATGGAATCCTGGTTTTAGTACATCGGGTAATGCTGAAGGAAGTTATGGTTTATTGCCACTCATCTGGGGCACACTGATGGTCAGTGGTATAGCCTTACTGGTTGCCGTACCATTGGGTTTAATGATTGCGATTTACTTGGCAGAATATGCATCGCCAAAATTTAGATCTTGGGCAAAACCCGCCATTGAAGTGTTAGCGGGTATTCCAACCATCGTTTATGGTGTATTTGCACTGATGGTGATTGGACCCGCTTTAAAATTAATAGGTGAAGTGATTGGTATTGAAATTAATGTAACCAGTGCTTTAACAGCAGGTTTTGCAATGGGGATTATGATTATCCCATTTGTATCTTCACTTTCAGATGACATTATTACTCAAGTCCCACGTTCACTACGTGATGGTTCTTTAGGTTTAGGCGCGACAAAATCTGAAACGATTCGTCAAGTGGTACTGCCTGCTGCATTACCTGGGATTACAGGTGCATTTTTATTGGCTGTATCCCGTGCTGTCGGTGAAACCATGATTGTGGTGCTTGCGGCAGGAAATAGCCCATTACTGCATGTTAATCCTTTTGAGGCCGTATCGACCGTCACCGTAACGATTGTGAAGCAATTAACGGGTGATACAGATTTCGCAAGTCCTCAAGCCTTGGTGGCATTTGCACTCGGTTTGACCCTGTTTGTAATTACGCTGTGTCTTAATATTGTAGCACTCTATATTGTGCGTAAATATCGTGAGCAATACGAATGAGTACATCAAATACATCTCCAGCGGATCAAAATGTATTTGATCCTCGTGCAGCTGCGGCATTACGCGAAAAACGTAAAGCTAAAATTGCAAGTTCATTGTCAAAGCGTCATCGTAAAGAAAAAACATTTCGCTTTGTCGGTTTCTCTTCCGTGGTCATCGGACTGGCTTTTGTCGCTTTATTGTTTGGTAGTATTTTGTATAAAGGCCTTCCTGCATTTTGGCAAGCCAGTATGACGGTTCCTGTTTATTTTGATCCTACATTGATTGACACTGGCCCTAGACCAACTCAGAAAGTTGGCGAGTCTCCAGCACTCTACCAAGAGCGTTATGTAGAATGGCAAACTAAAATGGGGATGGTTGATTGGGATGCTTTGATTGCCAATGGTTTAATCACCAAAGATCCATCACTCGCCAATTATCGTGATGAATTAAGTAGTTTATATACCAGTTCAGAAGCTTATCGAATTCGAGATATGGTCTTTAAAGATCCGTCTTTAATTGGTGAAAAAGTTGAATTGAATTTATTAGCAGATGCCAATATTGATGTCTGGTTAGCGGGGAATATTGATCGCTCATTACCAGATGATCAGCAACAATTAAGCCCAGAAATCCGTCAGCTTTCTGATGATCTTGCTGCAAAAGGAATTATTCAGCGTACATTCAATACGCAACTCTTTACCAATCCAGACTCGCGTAGTTCACCTGCAACAGCGGGTTTGGCGGGTGCATTCGTGGGCTCATTGTTCATGATGCTGATCGTGATTTTTATCTCGATTCCATTGGGGGTGGCAAGTGCGATTTATCTAGAAGAATTTGCACCTAAAAATTTCATTACCGATATTATTGAAGTGAATATCAATAACCTTGCGGCTGTACCATCCATCGTCTTTGGTTTACTGGGTGCTGCAATCTTTATTGGTTGGATGCATTTACCTATTTCTGCACCGTTGGTGGGTGGCTTGGTTTTAAGCCTAATGACACTACCAACTGTGATTATTACGACTCGAGCTTCGTTAAAAGCAGTACCGCCATCTATTCGCCAAGCAGCTTTGGGAATTGGTGCATCACGAATCCAAACAGTTTTTCACCATGTTTTACCTTTGGCTTTGCCTGGAATCATGACGGGTTCTATTATTGGTGTCGCACATGCTTTAGGTGAAACCGCACCATTGTTATTGATTGGGATGAGTGCATTTGTTGCCAATATTCCCGTATCACCTTTAGATCAATCAACGGCTTTACCCGTCCAAGTTTATTTATGGCAGGGCAATGAATTACGTAACTTCTTTGAAGGACGTACTGCTGCTGCGATTATTGTCTTACTGGCGTTAATGGTAAGTTTAAATAGCCTTGCGATTTGGTTACGTAAGAAATTTGAAGTGCGCTGGTAGAGAGGGCAATATATGAATACTGTAACTGCATCAAAAACAAATTCCTTAGAACAGGACGAATCCGTGAATCAAGAACAGAAACAATTTATCTCTCCCGAAGTGGATAAAAAACGTCAAGGGACTTCATTTGTTTCTCAATTTGATACCCAAACTTCGGCAAAAAAAGACGCAAAAACGGCTAATGTGAAAATTAGTACTTCAGATGTACATGTATATTATGGTGAAGCAGAAGCAATCAAAGGGATTGATCTGAATATTTATGAAAATGAAGTGATTGCTTTTATTGGTCCATCAGGTTGTGGTAAATCGACTTTCTTGCGTACTTTAAACCGTATGAATGACACGATTGATTCGTGTCGTATAACCGGTAAAGTGATGTTAGATAATCAAAATATTTATGACCCAAACCTTGATGTGGTCTTACTGCGCGCACAAGTGGGGATGGTGTTCCAAAAACCAAACCCATTTCCGAAGTCCATTTTTGACAATGTCGCTTACGGTCCAAAGCTTCACGGTCTAGCGCGTGATAAATATGACCTTGAAGAAATTGTTGAAAACAGTTTGCATAAAGCGGGTCTTTGGAATGAAGTGAAAGATCGTTTAAATCAGCCGGGTACAGGTTTGTCTGGTGGTCAACAGCAGCGTTTATGTATTGCACGTACCATTGCGGTGAGTCCAGAAGTGATTCTAATGGATGAGCCGTGTTCTGCGCTTGATCCAATTGCAACGGCAAAAATTGAAGAGCTGATTTCAGAGCTTTCAACTCAGTACACTATTGCCATTGTGACTCACTCAATGCAACAAGCGGCACGTGTTTCTGACCGTACTGCTTACTTCCATTTAGGTGATTTAATTGAAGTGAATGCGACTGAAAAAGTCTTCACCCAGCCAGATCATCAATTAACAGAAGCCTATATTACAGGTCGTTTTGGTTAATCCAATGACTGCATAAAAAAGAGCCAAAAGGCTCTTTTTTATTTTTAATCAAAGATATATCGAGCTAAATTTATGGCTTTTAGAATTGCTTATTTATTTTATTTGGTTAAAATTCGCGCCATAAAAGAGGTTTTACAACGACTGAAACGCTTATAAGATTAGCAGGATAAAAAATCAGACGATTTGGATCAAAAATCATATTGAATTTTCAATGTTTTGGCCTCATGTTAAAGCTAACCGTAAATACAATTAGAGAAATTATTTTATATGTTATTCCATACCCCGAAATTACCTGCTGAAATTCGAATCAGTCATTTAAATGCACGTGTAAATGAACAACGTAAAAAAATTGCACAAACCACAGCATCTAAATTTGAGTTCTTGCAACTTACTCAACAGCTTTCAAAAGAAGCACGTTTACGTAAAAAGAATAATCAAAAAGTTTATGTCCTTGATTTTAAGGGGGATACAGCGGCATCTGCTGTAGAAAGTTTACGTGAAGAAATTACTTTAATTTTAGCAACTGCAAAAGTCGGACGTGATCGAGTGGTACTCCGCTTAGAAAGTCCGGGTGGTATGGTGCATGGCTATGGTCTAGCGGCTGCACAACTGGTACGTTTACGTGATGCTGGGTTTAACTTAACCATTTGTGTGGATAAAGTTGCAGCCAGCGGTGGTTATATGATGGCATGTATTGCGAACGAAATTGTTTCTGCGCCATTTGCAGTGGTCGGTTCAATTGGTGTGGTTGCACAAGTGCCGAACTTTAATCGTTTATTGAAAGAACATCATGTCGATTTTGAACTATATACCGCAGGTCAATTTAAACGTACAGTAACGATGTTTGGTGAAAATACGGCTGAAGGTAAAGCAAAATTTGAAGAAGAATTACAGCAAACGCATGAACTATTTAAGCACTTTGTTGAAAAGTACCGCCCGCAATTGAATGTTGAAAAAGTGGCTACAGGCGAGCATTGGTATGGTAAAGATGCACTTGAGTTAAACTTGGTGGATAAGCTACAAACCTCAGATGAATATTTGCTGAGTCTACTGGCACAACACGATGTTTATGTGATTGATACACGTCGTAAGCCAACTTTAGGTGAGAAGTTAGGCTTACAAGCAGCACAAATTGCAGATGGTTTAGTGCCTGCGGTTATGAATAAAATCATGGAAACTTTAGCAAATAGCAATTCAAGCTTAGTCCAAATGCGTGATCCGAAACTTTAATTCATTTAAGCTTTAGATTGCATTAAGCCAGTGGTAAAACCCTCCACTGGCTTTTTTATTTTATGCTGTATCTTGTTGATTTTTTATTAGAATAACCGCGCCAGAAATAATCGCGCCAATGGTTGCCAGCAACATATCTTGATGAGCATCCCAGATATCTCCTTGTTGTCCATTATAGTTCTCCGCATCTTCAGGAGATAAACCCATCGCAATCCACCATTCAATCCATTCATAGATGAGGCTGCTTGCCATGACAAATTGAATAATCAGTAGAAATAAAACCCGTGGTTTTAGGCTGGGAAGCCAGACTTGAAATAAGCGGTAGAAAAAAGGATACAGCAATACGCCATAAGCAATATGAACTAAACGGTCGTACATATTACGCGTCCAACCCATGTAGTGGTCTAAATCAAAATTGAATACTTCTTTGATCCATTCGTTGTAAGGCACATAAGAATATAAATAGTGTGCACCCACAATGTGAATCAGTAAAAAGCCAAGGTATAAAGTAAAGCTGTAAAAGCTTAGTCCAATTTTTTTAAAACAAATGAACAGGGCAATGAGCATCAATACTGTACCAATCTGATGCAGTATGTAAGAGGATAATTCGAGGGGTTGAATACTTGCAATAATAATCGCAATGGCTAAAAAACCTAAAAGAAGCCAGTGTTTTAAGCTGAATTGGTATTCAATCATCTTGTTATTTTCGACTATAAAGTATTGGAATTATAATGAAAAAGCGAAGCCGAAGCTTCGCTTTTTGCTACTAAAACTGAATTAGATTTTAGCAATTAAATCTTTAATTTGTTTGGCTTGTTCAGCAGCATTACCTGTATAAGTGGCAGGCGTCATTTCCGCTAAACGTGCACGATCCGCAGCAGGAACAACTGCAAGCTCATGACCATTCACGAAGTCCACCATCATTTCACGCGTCATGGCTTGACCACGAGTAAGGGCTTTTAATTTTTCGTATGGTTTTTCTACATTGTAACGACGCATAACCGTTTGAATTGGTTCAGCCAAGACTTCTTGAGCATGGTCTAAATCTTCAGCAATACGCGCAGCATTCAGCTCTAATTTACCAATACCTTTTAAGCACGCATCAAATGCAATTAAGCTTTGTGCAAAACCAACACCCATGTTACGAAGTACGGTCGAGTCAGTTAAGTCGCGCTGCCAGCGAGAAATAGGCAGTTTTTCACCCAAGTGAGCCAATACTGCATTGGCTAAACCTAAGTTACCTTCAGAGTTTTCAAAATCAATTGGGTTGACTTTATGCGGCATCGTTGAAGAACCAACTTCACCTTCTTTCAAACGTTGTTTGAAGAAACCTAAAGAGATATAGCCCCAAACGTCACGGTTAAAGTCGATCAAAATGGTGTTGAAGCGACGTAACGCATCAAAAAGTTCCGCCATGTAATCATGTGGTTCAATTTGCGTGGTGTACGGGTTAAATGCTAAACCTAAAGATTCAACAAATGCTTGTGAATGCGCAGGCCAGTTAATGTCTGGATAAGCTGAATAATGCGCATTGTAGTTACCTACAGCACCATTGATTTTACCTAGTAATTCAACATTGTTAAATTGCTTGATTTGGCGAGCAAGGCGGTAAGCCACGTTTGCCATTTCTTTACCCAATGTGGTTGGGCTTGCTGTTTGACCATGTGTACGAGACAACATCGCTTGTTCAGCATGTGTTTCAGCCAAAGTCGCAATTGCGTCGATAATGCTTTGCATAGAAGCAACAAGAACGTCACGACCATTTTTTAACATAAGGGCGTGAGACAAGTTGTTGATGTCTTCAGAAGTACATGCAAAGTGAATAAATTCACCAGCATCTTTCAATTCATCAATATGCGCAATTTTTTCTTTTAGGAAATATTCAACCGCTTTTACATCGTGGTTGGTGGTACGTTCAATCTCTTTAATGCGGTTTGCATCGTCTTCAGAGAAATTAGTCACGATTGCATCTAAAGCAGCATTGGTTGCTGCTGAGAAAGCTGGAACTTCAGTGATTTCAGGACGGTTTGCAAGCGCTTGTAACCAGCGCACTTCAACAGTCACACGAGCATGGATTAAACCAAACTCAGAGAGGAAAGGACGGAGAGCATCACATTTGCTCGCGTAGCGTCCATCTAATGGAGAAAGTGCGGTTAAAGCGTTCATATAGATTCCTTGAATTTTGGAATTAAACCGAAACGAAAGCACGTCACAGATCAGATTTAAACCACCTGATACTGTAAACGAGCAAGATCTTGAATATCTTGGAGCAGCTTACGCTTACTGAAAATCATGCCCCATGAACTGCCACCCAACTGACGCCATAAATGTGCCATTTGTAAGCCAGTAAAGAGGGAAGCGCGAATACGATTGGTGTGAGAAGCATCTTTGAAGGCTTCTGCATTGCCTTTCACCATAATGCGTGGATTAATTTGTCCCGCAGTTTCAATATAGGTCTGGGCAAGGTTAGCAATAATGCTGGGATGCAGATAATTATTGTCAAAGAAAGACAGTTGTTTCAGAATTTTCTGTTGAGATTGTTCAATAATCTCGACAAATTTAGGATTGCCATAGACTTTTTTTTCTAACTGCAATAGTGCCATGGCATAGCCCATCGGCAATTTGGTGTTAGAAAGTTTAGGTAAACGAGACTTAGGAGACGTATTAAATGGCTGTGTAATACTATTTTCTAGCGTTTTTAAGCCTAAAGAAAGATCGGCAAGTTGATTAAAAAAATACAGTGTTTGACAGGACTCATTGGCACTTGGGCGGATATTGAGGCTGGCTTTGATGAGTTTTTCAAAGTAGAAACCACCACTTTCACCCATACTTTGCTGCCCCGACATGGCAGTCATATGCGTCAGCTGTGTCGCTTGAAACACAGCTGCTAATGCCAAAGCTCTATTTTGGCGAACATTCAAAGTTTGAGGCTGTTGAAAGGGTAACTCAGCCATGCCTATCGCTTCCTTTTAAATAAAATCAGGTTTTGGCGCATTGGTATGATGAATCACACCGCCACCTAAACAAACTTCATCTGCGTAGAACACTACACTTTGTCCTGGAGTCACCGCACGTTGCGGTTCATCAAATTCAACTCGTACACCGTTGGGTGAATTCGGATCTTTAAATAAGACACAGGCTTGATCTGGTTGGCGATAACGCGTTTTAGCCGTACAACGGAAACCCGTTTCAGGAATCTCTTGTTCGCCAGCCACCCAGTCAATTGCTTCACTCCAAAGTATTGTACTTTGCATGAGTGGATGTTCATGACCTTGACCAATCACGAGGCGGTTGTTTTCAATATCTTTATAAAGCACAAACCATGCACCTTCAGATTCGCCTTTTAAGCCACCTAAACCGATGCCACCACGTTGACCGAGCGTATAGTACATTAAGCCGTGATGTTCACCAACCTCTTTACCCGTATCTAGTAGAATTTTTCCAGATTGTGCAGGTAAGTATTGTTTTAAAAAGTCATTAAAGCGACGTTCACCAATAAAACAAATGCCTGTTGAGTCTTTTTTCTTCGCTGTGGCTAAACCCAGTTCTTCAGCAATACGACGAACTTCAGGTTTTTCAATTTCACCGACAGGGAACAAGGTCTTATTAATTTCACGCCCATGTACCGCATGTAAGAAATAGGTTTGGTCTTTATTGTTGTCTACACCACGTAATAAAGGCGCATATTCATCACCTTTAGAATTGGTTTGGGTTTCACCGCGACGGCAATAATGACCTGTAGCAATAAAGTCTGCACCCAGATTCACTGCATGATCTAAAAATGCACGAAATTTAATTTCTTTATTACATAAAATGTCAGGGTTTGGGGTACGACCCGCAGCATATTCAGCCAAGAAGTGCTCAAATACACGATCCCAATATTCCATTGCAAAGTTAGCCGTATGCAGTTTGATGCCAATCTTGTCACAAACAGCTTGTGCATCGGCTAGGTCTTCCATTGCTGTACAATATTCCGTGCCATCATCTTCTTCCCAGTTTTTCATGAAAAGTCCTTCAACTTGATATCCTTGTTGAAGAAGAAGTGCTGCAGAAACAGAAGAATCTACACCACCAGACATACCGACGATGACACGTTGTTGCATAGGATTAGGCATCCAAATTTGAAATTAAAGGAGAGTTTTGGTGCTCATAAACGAGCGATAAAGGATATTTCTGACCAGATAAAGCATCTTTTACGGCTTTAGTCACCAAGGGACTACGTGCTCGTGCAGACTCAATAAGCTCATCTAAAGTCATCCATACCGCACCAACAATATCGGTATCGAGTTTTGCATCAGGATGATATTGAATATCATGTGCTAAAAAGCAAAAACGATAGTAAGTACGATCGGGGAACATTGGCGGTGTATAGGTGTATATACCGAGCAATGATTCAATTTCGACATCATAGCCCGTTTCTTCCATGGTCTCGCGAATAGCGGCTTGAATAAGCGTTTCACCACATTCAACATGACCCGCAGGCTGATTGAATACAGTATGTGTAACACCTTCAGTATGTTCTTCAACAAACAGGAATTTTCCGTCTTTTTCAACAACTGTGGCTACGGTAACGTGAGCTGTCCAAGAGGTCATAAAAAAGAACCATGGGAGTAAAGGGGTATTCTACAAAATTTAGGGCGTGGTGGCTATGTTGATTGTTTTTTTCTTTGAGCGTTTGAAATAGACGATAACTCATTATAAATGTTAGCTTATCAACTTTATGAATAATGGTTAAATAATAAGCGTGGAACGCGACTATTCACATAAAAAGCCCAATCGTTGAGGACAAGGCTTTTTACTGCATCACAATCGATTGATTTAAAAGAAAATAAAGGAGTAGTTTCGTATAAGGTGTATTATGTTAGTTTTAGAAAAACTGATTAATGGAGCTACTGTAGATTAGCTTCCATCATGCACTAAGATACCCTCACTACCTACCAGATAGTTACCAGTATCCTGAATAATTAATTGATATACAGACAATCGTAATATTTCTGATTCAAATATATTCCAATCAACACTACTTTGTAGAAATTTTTCTGTTTCAGGTGAGAAATTAAAATCTTCATCATCTACTTTGTGATGTATTAGTCCTTCAGATGATATATCAATATATTCATCATTCCCTGATAAGTGATAATCATCAGTAAAGGTGTTTGTTGATATGGCGAAAGTTTGACCAGACTTATTTTTTGATTGATAGATCATTTTATTCCACCAAAGACATAAATTTTTATCTGTCAGTGTGTATACATCAATCATAGAGTCGTCTATTTCATTTACAGCAAACCATTCACCGCTAGCAGATCTGACCCTTTGATTTTGAGAAGAAAAAAAATAATGAATTGTATGTTGTTGATTTCCTTTCGGATAAAGCATAGTACAACGGAAAATATCTTGTATGCTATTAAAGGTTTTTTCTACCCGTTTATAAACTCTTTCATTACCTTGCGATACATCAACACTTAAAACCTCATCACCTATTCTAATATCTTGGATCGGAACTAATCCTCGTTTTGTATGTACTAATGTACCCTCTGTAAACCCTGAACTATTGTTCATAACTTCCTCTTATTTATACTTTGAATAGATTTTTATTAGGTAGGGCATTTCTACTTGGGAATAACATAAAATGTTAGAACCCATTTAAGTATTATGTTTCATCATTCAATAGAAGTTCAACTTATGTACTTAAATGAATATTCATAACGATCAGTTAGTGGAATGACTATAATTCCCAGCTACCTTTACATAGTTTTGCGCCGAATAAGGTAAAAATTCCAGTTCTTTTTCTGTTAGTGGACGAACTTGTTGTACTGGGCTTCCAACATACAAATAACCACTTTTTAAGACTTTACGGGGTGGTACTAAACTGCCTGCGCCAATCATGACATCATCTTCAATAATCACATCATCTAAAACAATGGTATTGATGCCAATTAAAACGCGATTACCCACAGTACAACCATGTAAAGTCACATGATGACCAATGGTGACATCTTCGCCAATAATGAGCGGTGAACCATTGGGCTTAGCTGTATTTTTGTGGCTGACATGCAACATGGCATGGTCTTGTACATTAGAGTTTTTGCCGATTTTGATATAATTGACATCACCGCGAATGACGGCAAAAGGCCAAACTGAAACATTTTCAGCCAAACAGACTTCACCAATGATGACGGAAAGTTCATCGATACAACAAGTAGCATCAATTTTAGGATGATGATCTAAATAAGGGCGAATATTCTTTTTCATGATGAGCAGTCAATAATTGAAGGGCTACAGGAATTATAAAATAAAAAAGCACTCATACCGAAGTAGAAGTGCTTTAACTTTAGTTTAAGGCTGAATAAAATTATCAGGACTTAATTAAAATAAATTACTAAAGAATTGTTTGATATGGTCAAGCATTTTTGCAAAGAAACCTGCTTCTTCAACATCTTGAAGTGCAACAAGGGGTTTTTCTGAAATCACTTTACCATCTAGGCTAGCAACATATTTGCCAACCACTTGACCTTTTTTTAGCGGAGCCGTGAGTTTAGGTTGCACAACCAATTGCGTTTTGATGGCATTGGCTTGACCTTTCGGCAAGGTAACATTGAAGTTTTCAGCTAAGCCAATTTTTACTTCATTTTCTTTACCGTACCAAACTTTGGCTTTGGCTAAAACTTGATTGGCAGGTTGTACTTTTACAGTTTCAAAGTTTGCATAACCCCACGCTAAAATTTCACGGGTTTGTGATGCACGCTCATTCATGCTTGGCGCACCAAAAATCACTGAAATTAAACGCAGTGGGCCGCGTTTAGCTGAAGTGGTTAAACAGTAACCCGCTTCATCGGTGTGACCAGTTTTTAAACCATCTACACTTGGGTCGGTATAAAGCAAGGCATTACGATTACCTTGTTTAATGCCATTAAAAGAAAATTCTTTTTCAGAGTAAATTGGATAATATTTTGAACTGTCATGAATGATATGTTGCGCAAGGGTTGCCATATCTTTTGCAGTCGAGTAGTGACCTTCAGCCGGCATACCTGTTGAATTGATGAAGCTAGTATTTGTCATACCAATACGTTTTGCTTCTTCATTCATCATGTGAGCAAAAGTACCTTCATTACCCGCAATATGTTCTGCCATGGCTTTAGAAGCATCATTACCTGATTGGATGATAATCCCACGCAGCATTTCTAATGCTGTTGCAGTACCGTTAAGGGGTACGTACATACATGATTCCGTGCTACTACCACGACACCATGCAGATTCGTTCATACGAACTTTTTCATCTTCCGTGAGGTCGCCACTCAACAACTTTTGTTCGATGATATAACTGGTCATCATCTTGGTCATTGAAGCAGGTGCTAATTTTTCATTTTCATTTTTCGATGCGAGGATTTGCCCCGTCTCATAGTCCATCAAAACATAAGATTTATTATTGAGTTCTGGAGGTGCAGATAAGACAGTTGCTGCGTAAGTAAAACTTGGTAATAGTAATAATGCAGCAAGGGCGCTTTTGTGGGTCATTCGAGGTGATTCCAGTATCTTGATATAAGCACAAAGAGCTTAGCATTTTAGGATAAAGCCACACCGACTTCTACGGGGAAATCGGCTTATTTCAAAAGTATTGTAACCAATTTGTATCAATTACTGTATGTGGTCAATTCTTGGCAAATTTCTTTATTTTTAACATCACCTGCTTTTTTCGCATCCGACTTTGCTTCAGCTAAAATGCTTTTAAAGTTTTTCTGTTTGCTTAGCTTTTGCAGTGCATTTACGGGGTCTTGTTCTTGCGGTAAGTATTCTTGTGCAAGTTTTGCATAACCTTTTTTGAATTGATCATTTTCTTTGACTAAACTTGGGCAAACTTCGGATAAAACATAAATAGCAGCAAGTTCTTGTTGGGTGATTTTTTGAGTTGGGGTAACTTCAATATTTTCATCTTGTTGCGTAGCTGCATGGGTAACAGAAAAGGTCATGAGCGTAGTGGTCAAAAGACCTAAAGAAAGAGATTTGAACATAGATAATTTCATTGAAGCAGACCTAAATTATTTAAAAACAGAACAATATAAATAAGCTTAACTGTATTTTTATGAATTGTAAGTACACAAATGTATCGAAGCTGTTGAAAATTGCAGCCACAATGAAGGGGATTTTGCATCTAGTTTATGGATGAAAAATAGGGCATGAAAATGAATATTTCCGTGCCCTGATCACATACTTAAATATGGCAGATCGATTATTTAGAAATGCCTTATGTATTATGCTTCGTAATTTACTACATCATCACAAACTGATTTTTGTTCATCTTTACTGGTTTCTTTTGCTGCTTGACGCGCTTCATTTAGAATTGATTTATATTCAGTATCAGATTGAATTTTATCAAAATTCATAGACTTATCTGAATAATCTTGCAGATAAGATTGAATCAGTTGATGTGTGTTGTGATCAAATTTTGCATTTTTACCAATGATTGCAGGGCATACTTCAATCATGACTTGAGCTGAAGCAATATCTTCTTTAGCCATGGTATCTGCTTCAGCTGGTGTTAAACCCTCATTAGCTAAAACGGCTTGTGATAGTAGTGCTGCAATGCCTAAGCTCAGTAAGCTACGAAATGAAATCAATTTAATCATTTTTTAGTCACATATTTTGAATGGATGTCGGGCGTTAAATATATATAATTCTTTATATAATTCAATCAAATGTTCTTACCAGTCATTTTTAACCATTACGAGATTTTTTAAGTGAATATATTAATTGCCAACGATGATGGTGTTTTTGCTCCTGGTATTCAAGCGCTTGCGCATGCTTTAGCCCCACTGGGTCGTGTGGTTATTGTTGCACCTGAAAGTGAGCGTAGCGGTTTTTCCAGTGCTTTAACTTTAGATCGCCCATTACGTCCCATTCAAATTTCATCTGATGTTTGGGCTGTAAATGGAACGCCAGCAGATTGTGTGTACTTATCCATGAATGGTTTATTCGATTTTGAATTCGATCTGGTGGTCAGTGGAATTAATAGTGGTGCCAATTTAGGTGATGATGTTCTTTACTCTGGAACAGTGGGTGCTGCTTTTGAAGGTCGGTTAATGAAACAACCAGCCATTGCAGTCTCGATGGCAGGGCAAAATGTTCGTTCCTACGAGCATCCCAAAGATTATGCTACTGCTGCCCAATGGGTACATGATTTTATTGCCGCAGGTTTACCTGTGTTACCGCCACGTCATATTTTTAATGTGAATATTCCAGATGTAGCTGTATTACAAGGTGCAAAAATTACCTACCAAGGTCGACGTAGACAGTCAAAACCGATTACCAGCCATGTAGACCCACGTGGTCGTCAAGTCTATTGGATCGGTTTATCTGGTGAGGCCGTAGCTGATCCGCAAAAAGGCTTAACTGAAATAGAATCCGATTTTTTTGCAGTGGCAAATGGTTTTGTAAGTATCACGCCGATTCAAATGGATGCGACAAATTATGAGATTCTAAATACATTACAAGCACAGTTTTCCAAATAGGGCCAAGTAGTGTTATAACTTTGTGAAAATACAGGACTGAAATTATTTTTCACATACTTTTTTGCTAATCTTAGCGTAAATCAATAAATACATTTGTATGTAGAGAGGAAGATTAATGCACTTGGTGTCACAATATCGCTTATTTGCTGTGCCTTCAGCCTTGTTGAAAACCATAGTGTTGTCTACGGCTGTTATTTCCACTGTCATTTTGAGTGGTTGCGCTTCAAAACCACAAATTAATAATGTAACGCGTTATGCAACAGCACCAGACTATTATACCGTTCGATCTGGAGACACTTTAAGTGGGATTGCTGCACGTTATGGTTTGGGTTATGTCAGTGTTGCTGAAATGAATGATATCGCGTCACCGTATCGTATTTATGTGGGGCAATCTTTACGTTTAAAAGATTCGGGTTCACGCCGTAGCACAACGACACAGGCAGTGACACAAGCTGCACCGATTCAACGTCAAACTGTACAACTACCAACCACCTCAACTAAACCTGCTGCACCTGTGGCAGCGAATATCCCAACAGCGCCAGTATCATCCTCTAAAGTATCGGCTTTACGTTGGGTGAAACCAAGCAATGGCTCAGTCATCCAAAACTTTAATTTAGCCAATAATGTTAAAGGCATTCGTTATGCAGGGAATGTCGGTGATGCTATTTATGCAGCAGCCGATGGGCAAGTGGTTTATGCAGCAGATGGCTTGAAAGAATATGGTAATTTGATTTTGATTAAACATGTGAATGGTTATATTTCAGCCTATGCACATAACAGTAAAATGAATGTGAAAAGTGGTGATAATGTAACCGCAGGTCAAAAAATTGCAGAAATGGGAGCATCTGGTACAAGCCGTACAATGCTGGAATTTCAAGTGCGTTTAGATGGTAAGCCAATTGATCCAACTAGTGTTTTACCTATTAATTAAATAAATTAATACAATGCATGAATTTCACCGTATAATACAATGAGTTGCTTTTATCGTAAGGTAAAGCATCTCATAAGTTCAGAGGGAAATTTATGTTAGATCAACTTCGAGCAATGGGTGTATTTGCTTGTGTTGTAGAAAAAAATTCGTTCAGTGGTGCAGCCCGTGATTTAGGCATCACCACAAGCGCTGTTAGTCAGCAAATTCGTTCTTTAGAACAAGAGATGGAAGTTACACTTTTGCATCGTTCTACCAGAAAGTTGAGTTTGACTGAAGCGGGACAAGCTTTTTTCCACAGCTGCCAAGAAATGCTCGCTGCTGCAGAGCGCGGAAAAATACGAATCAATGAGCTGCGTGATGACCTGATTGGTGATTTACGTATTGCAACGACACCAGAACTGGCTGCAAATCATGTTATTCCAGCGTTGTCACATTGGATGTCGGCTCACCGTGGTTTAGCAGTTCATATAGAAGCAGATAATCAATATATTGACCTCATTGATGGTCGTATAGATATTGCATTGCGAATGAGTTCAAAAATTGAAGATAGTAATTTGCATATTGTGCCGCTTGCTCGTGTTGAGCAGGTTTTGGTTGCATCACCAAGTTATTTGAATCAATCAGCACCCATTTCACGTCCTGAAGATTTAAAAAATCATGACTTAATTCCAATTAATGTGATGAAAAATTATCAAAGTTTTTCATTTAAACATGGCATAACCAATGAAATTATTAGTTTAGACATGCGATCTCGGTTGACTTCAAATAATGTTTTGGTGGCCAAAGCATTGTGTCAACAGGGGCATGGTATTGCTCGAATTTTATATTTAGATGTGCAAAAAGATTTAATCAGTGGCGCTTTAGTTGAAGTGTTACCAGAGTGGAATTTACCCAGTTTTACTTTGTATGCCATTATTGCAAAATGTGAACAACAGCCAATGAAAATCCATCGTTGTCTAGAAGCATTAAAACAATATTTCTGCCAATTACCTGGTGGTAGAATCTATCAAGACGCTTCATAAAAGCAAATAAGTATTAAAAAAAGCCGCTATTAGCGGCTTTTCATATTTTTAGATTGCATATTTAACGATGTGAAAACTTAAGCTAAAAATGCTTTAATCATTTTCACAAGTCGTACAATGAGTTGATCTGCTTGTTCTTGAGTGATGTTTAAAGTTGGGAGCAGGCGAACAACGGAACCCGCAGTAACATTAATAATCAGATGATATTCATCGCGTGCAATATTCACCAACTCAGCACAGGCTTTTGGTAATTCAATACCAATCATTAAACCAAAACCACGTACTGTCACAGCTTGATCGACTAACTGTTGCTTAAGTTGGTCAACAATATAAGCACCCATTTTTGCAGCATTTTCAACCAGATTTTCTTTTTGAATCAGATCAATAACCGTATAAACAACACGTGAACCCAATGCAGTTCCGCTGTAGGTTGAACCATGATTACCCGCAGTGAGTACACCAACACCACGCCCTTGCGTCATCACTGCACCAATCGGAAAGCCGTTGCCTAGACCTTTGGCTGTGGTTAAAACATCTGGAACGATGTTGGTGTGTTGGTAAGCAAAGTATTTACCAGTACGACCATTACCTGTTTGAACTTCATCAAGCATCATTAACCAGTTGTGTTGGTTACACATTTGACGAATTTCATCTAGGTAGCTAAAGCCTTGAGGTGCTGTATTTACACCGCCTTCACCTTGAATAGGTTCAACAAAAATAGCCACAATATCTGGGTGATGAATGGCTGCTTCTTGAATGGCTTCCATATCACCAAACGGTACGCGAATAAAACCTTCAACTAATGGGCCAAAACCTTCTTGAACTTTTTTATTGCCCGTTGCAGAAAGGGTTGCCATAGTACGACCATGGAAAGAATGATCCGCAACAATAATTTTAGGATGAGCAATACCTTGCATAAAACCAAATTTACGTGCAATTTTAATTGCACCTTCATTGGATTCAGCACCACTGTTGGAGAAGAAAATTTCTTCCATTCCTGAGACTTCAGCAAGCTTTTGCGCCGCTGCAGTTTGCCATGGCACTTCAAATAAATTACTGGTGTGAATAAGTGTTGCAGCTTGATCAGCAATCGCTTCTGCAATAACAGGATGGGCATGACCGAGACCACACACAGCAATACCTGTGAGTGCATCAAAATATTCAGTGCCATCTTCTGTATAGAGATAAGAACCTCGACCGCGAACAAAGCTGATCGGTTGACGACCAAATACTGGCATCAAATGTGAAGGTTGATCAGGTTGCACGGGCGCAAGGGTAATGTTATTCATGACTAACTCTTATCTGTTAGGTGGAAAAATAAAAGTTTATATAAGCAAAATCTACCCAAGAATAAAAGCCTTATTAGAAATAAAAATGGAAATATTACTTTAGTCATACTGTTTTGCTAAGTTTTCGGTATAATGCGAGGCAGATGAGTTGAGGATTTATCAATGACTGAACAAGCACGCGATACTGAAGCGTTAATTCGTGACCAAATTGCTAAACATGCAGTACTTCTTTATATGAAAGGTACGCCGCAATTCCCACAATGTGGTTTTTCTGCACGTGCGGTAGAAGCACTCAGTCAAATTGGTCGTCCATTTGCTTATGTAAACATTTTGGAAAACCAAGACATTCGCGCAATGTTACCGCAAATCGCAAATTGGCCGACTTTTCCACAATTGTGGATCAATGGCGAATTAATCGGTGGTAGTGATATCATGCTGGATATGTTCCAAAAAGGTGAATTAAAATCTTTAGTAGAACAATATAGCCCAGCAGCTGAAGCTTAATTTCAGTTGTTGTAAAGCATAAAAAAAGCGCCTAGTGGCGCTTTTTTTATGGCTATTTTTTAAGAAGCAGATGACTTTACTTCTAGTGCAGCATCAACTGTGTTTTCAGATTCGACAGTTTCAGCAGGGGGCGGCTGTTTTTTAGCTTTTTCTTTGTTCTTTTTTTTGTTCTTTTTCTTTTTTTTGGCTTTTTTCGACTCTTCTTCAAACTCTGTACCATCTTCAATGGCTTGCCAATATTCAAGTTGTTCCATCACCGCAGCATAAATTGAATTTTTGCTATAACGACCTTTTTTATTTAAGGTGCCGACAGGGCGAGCCATTAAAATTTCTAAGGCTTGGTCAATTGTTTGAATGGCATGAATATGGAACTGACCTTTGTCCACTGCTTCAATTACATCATGGCGTAACATGAGATGTTGCATATTTTGGCGTGGAATAATGACCCCTTGTTTACCTGTTAAACCCTGAAGTTTACAAGCATCAAAAAAGCCTTCAATTTTCGCATTGACGCCACCAATTGGTTGAACTTGACCAAGTTGATTCATTGAGCCTGTAATGGCCCAAGATTGGTCGATGGGTAGTTGGCTAATCGCAGACAATAATGCAGAAAGTTCAGCCACCGTCGCACTGTCACCATCCACTTGACCATAGCTTTGTTCGAAGGCGAGGGCCGCAGAGAAATGTAAGGTTTGTTCACGACCAAAGTGTGCCTTTAAAAAGCTGGACATCAGTAACACGCCTTTGGCATGTAATGAGCCACCCAGCTCTACACTACGTTCAATATCAAGAATATCGCCACCACCTTGATAAACCGATGCTGTTAAACGTGAGGGTAAACCAAACTCAACATCTGCATAGTGAATCACTGAAAGCGCATTAATTTGACCAAGACGGTGTCCTCTGGTCTCAATCAACTGCGTACCACGAGACAAATCTTCCCAATATAATTCACGTAAATATCCTAAGCGGTATTTACGGTGATCGAGGGCGGTATTGATATGCTTATCTGAAACGGTTTTATCATCCGCTTTGAGTGCATGATGGTGTGCTTCACGAATCAAATCACCTAAAGTTAAAGCATGTAATGACAATGAACTTTGATCTTCAGCTTGACGACTAGAGTCGGTGAGCAATGCAGCTAAAGCAGAACGGTCGAAAGGCAAGAGTTTGTCTGATTGCACATAGTCGGCAATCAATTGCATATAAGCCTGCTCATTGGTGTCATTACGTTGTAATGTATCTGTAAAGTCAGCACGAATTTTAAATACGCTGCCGAGTTCGGGTTCAACTTCTAAAATTTCATAATAAACTTCAGGTTCTGCAAGTAAAACCACTTTTAAATTCAATGGAATAGATTGTGGTTCAATTGAAATGCTACCGGTTAAAGTTAGCATGTGTTCCAGTGAAGATAATTTGAGCTGCCCAGATTTTAAAGCACGTTTTAAACCTTGCCATGCATACGGCTGTTCAAGCAGTTGCTCAGCTTCGAGCATTAAAAAGCCACCATTGGCTTTATGTAATGTCCCCGGGCGAATGAGGGTGAAATCTGTGGTGATCGTACCATTTTGAGTTAATTGTTCCACATGACCCAGTAAATTGTAGTGGGTTGGGAAGTCTTCAAAAATAACTGGTGCGCCAGAGTTGGGTTTGTGCGAAACAATAATATTGGCTTGATAACGTGCAGGAACACGACTGAATACCCCTGGGGTAAAGTCATCTTCTTCTTGTTCAAGTACGATTTCGACATTATTAATAATGTCTTCAGCATAATATTTTAAATAGTCTTTTAAGCCTTCGACTTCACCGAATTTATTTAAAATTTGTTCAATACGTGGCATCACCACTTGTTTTGCAATATCACGATTTAAAATTTGTACTTTATCGCGTGCATCATCTTCTAAATCACCTAAATGTAAACCTAAGCGTTCCAGTTTTTTGTCCATGTAACGCATGTTGGTTGAAATTTCAGCACGTTCTTTGCTATTTAATGCGTTAATTTCCTCAGTGGTCATTTCTTCAGGTGAATCATTAACGAAATGTACTGGAACAAAACAATGTTCTTCATTACGCGTAATTAATTTTAAATCAAGCGCTTCACCTTCTTTGGTCAGTTCAATGAGCGCGATTTGTTGCTCATCCCCAGTGTGTTGGCGAATAAGTTCGATTCGATTGTGATAAATTTCAGCAGTAAAACGACGTTCTAATTGTTTTAAGATGGTTTTCCATGCTTGGTGCAGCATGGTTTGAAATTTTGCTGCTTGTCCTGAAGGAAGCTCGAGAGCAATTGGCTGACGGGGAAGTTTAAAGTTATAAACATAGACCCAATCATTTGGCGTAGGCATGGTTTTGGCGTGTTGTTGTAATAAACGCTTAACCATGGTGCGTTTACCTAAACCAGCAGTCCCTACAGCAAAAATATTATAGCCTGAATAAGGTAATGCAATCCCTGCTTCTACAGAGGCGCGTGCACGATCTTGCCCCAGAAAGTTATTGAGTGGCTTTAGGCGGCGCGTTGACGCAGGAATTTTTTCAAAATTAGGAATATGCGTCAGTTGTTCAGATTTTAGTTGGGTTTTTTCTAAGGTGCTTTGTATTTCGGCTTGTTCAAATGCTGAGATTAAAATGCTTTGGCTTGGTTGTTCATTGTTGCTAATAATATTGGTAGATAAAGAAGCGTTCATTTGCTCGAGTCTTTGGGTCACTGTGAAATCCAAAACGAAATATTGCGATAGAGGTTTAAAGGTATACAGGTTTGTTTGAAAAATTCAAGCAGACATGGTGCTTTAATCGATAAAATAAAATAATGATTTCGTAAATGTTATTGAAACCTAGCGCATTACGCGTTTGAATAGCGACATTGAGTTTTTCAGAACATAATAAATCAATGACAACACACTCTACTGGATGGAAATCAGCCTTTACTGCATTTCTAGATCGCCGTGCGCTTATTATGCTGTTTTTGGGTTTTTCAGCAGGTATTCCAATATTACTGATTTTTTCGAGTTTATCTTTATGGCTTGGAGAAGCAGGAATTGATAAAAGTGCCGTCACATTTTTTAGCTGGGCTGCACTAGGTTATTCCTTTAAATTTGTCTGGGCACCGTTAATCGATGAATTGCCTGTACCTATACTGACCAAAATCTTAGGGCGACGTCGCGCATGGTTGCTCATTGCTCAAGTGCTGATTATCTGTGCCATTTGTATCATGGCATTTTCCAATCCTGCATTAGGTCAAAGTTATTTGTATCAAATGGCAGTAGGTGCGGTGTTGCTCGGTTTTTCTGCTGCGACACAAGATATCGTCATTGATGCTTACCGTATTGAACTGGCTGAAACACAAATGCAGACGGTACTTGCCTCGACTTATAATGCAGGCTACCGCATTGGGATGATTGTGGCGGGTGCAGGGGCGTTATTTCTGGCCGCGTCTTTAGGGACTGCGAAAGGTAACTATATCTATAGTGCATGGAAAATTACCTATTTAGCCATGGCTGCGGTCATGTTGGTGGGTATTATCACTACATTGGTGATTCGTGAGCCACAAGTTAATCGTATCTATAAAGACTATAAACGTACCGATTATTATCGTTTGGTTGCAGTCTTTTTTGTGGCTGTAATTAGTTTTGTACTGAGCTATATTTTCTCTGGTACTTTAACTGAAGCACTGAAATCACAATTTGAAATTTCAGATTCTTTGTTACTTTTTTGCTTTGAAGCATTACGTTTTATTGGTTCTGCTGTTGTTGCATTATTGATGGGTTCATTGCTGGTAAAAATGGGCGCTGTAAATAAGCAAATGGCATTTGAAACTTGGGTTAACCCGATTGCAGATTTCTTTAAGCGTTATGGCGTTAAACTGGCATTGGTGTTGTTGTTATTGATTGGTTTTTACCGCATTTCTGACATTATTGCGGGAGTGATTTCAAATGTGTTCTATCAAGACCTGAACTTTACCAAAGAGCAAATTGCCGAAGCCGTTAAAATTTATGGGGTGATTTTTAGTTTGGTGGGTGGCTTTTTAGGTGGCTTACTTGCACAGCGCATGAACATTATGAAGTTGATGTTTGTCGGTGCTGTATTGGCCAGCTCAACCAATCTTATTTTTATTGGGTTGGTAAAATCAGGGCAGCAACTCAATGATGTGAATGTCACAATTGGTCAACATCGTTATCATGTACAGTCTGATGAAGTTGGATATTGGAAATTAAAAGTACCAAGTCAGGTGTTGGCGCAAGCAAATGAAGTACAGGTCACTGCACAATATCAGGGTGCTTCGCAAAATCCAGCAGTCACCACTTTGCCTTATTTAAAGCTTGCTGATCAACAATCCAGTATGCAAATTTTGCCTGTGACCAGCGACAACACCATTACCTTGCATGAACGAAATAATAGTTTAGTGGTTCGTGGTCAATATTTTGGACCGACATTATCTGAATCGCAAAAAATTATCTTAAAATTAGATGATCAAAATTTTGATGCCAATCTAGATAAAACAGGTGTATTTAGTGCGGCAATTCCAGCCGATACTTTGGTGAATTCTGCTTCAAAGCAACTCGTCGCAAAAGTTGTTGAAAATAATAAAAGCCTTGTCAGCACTCAGCACAACTATACTGCCAACATGCACTTAACCACCGCTAAAGATTTAGATCTTAATATTGATCCTTTGGCTGCGGTGAACCCTCAGTCTGCCGATGACGTTGAAATTACAGGCAAGGTGATTAAACCTTATAGTTCTTTGTGGTTATATTTCGCTATCATTGTTGATAATTTGGCTTCAGGACTGGCAGGTGCGGCATTTATTGCCTTTTTATCCAGTTTAACCAGTGTGTCATTTACAGCCGTGCAATATGCCATTTTTAGCTCACTCATGACCTTAACCCCTAAGATTTTAGGCGGGTATTCGGGTACTATAGTGAGCAATATTGGTTATCCGAATTTCTTCCTCATGACTGCCTTAATTGGTATTCCAATTTTAGTTTTAGTGGTGTGGGTAGCGAAGTTATTAGGTGAACATCAAAATGCAAATATTAAATAAGGATGAATAAGATGCGTATGCTGCATACCATGTTACGTGTAGGCAATTTAGAACAATCTTTAGCGTTCTATACTGAAGTACTCGGTATGACTTTGCTTCGTAAGCGTGATTATGAAGAAGGTCGTTTCACTTTGGCTTTTGTTGGTTATGGTGATGAAGAAAATCATACGGTACTAGAGCTTACGCATAACTGGGATACGACAAGCTATGAGTTAGGCAATGCCTATGGTCATATTGCCATTGCGGTGGATGATGCTTATCAAGCTTGCGAAGAAATTAAAGCACGCGGTGGTAAAGTGGTACGTGAAGCAGGGCCAATGAAAGGTGGTATCACGGTTATTGCTTTTGTTGAAGATCCAGACGGCTACAAGATTGAGTTAATTCAGCAAGATGTAAATGCTCGAAATAACTAATGAAAAAAGTGATATAGATAAACTAAATATTCAACATTGAATTGAAAAACTAGCTTTATTTATCCAGCCCAGTAAGATGAAACTTTACCACTAGGTAAACTCACTTATTGGGCTTTTTTATCTTTAAATAATTACAGGAAGTAGCAATGTTAAAACTATTGGCATTGGATCGCTTTACCATTTTACTTATTGTGATGGTGATCTTGGCAACGATTGTTCCAGTATCTGGTTTGGCTGCAAATATCTTTAGCGTCATCACTTCGGGTGCAATTGCGATTTTATTTTTTTTACATGGTGCAAAAATTTCCAGAGAGGCGCTTGTCGATGGTGTGATGCATTGGAAGTTTCATCTTGTAGTTTTTGCTTTTACCTTTGCATTATTTCCAGTTTTAGGTCTGATGGCTAAGCCAGTTTTATTGCCGATTTTGGGGCAGGAATTATACTGGGGCTTTTTATTTATGTGCTTTTTGCCATCGACCGTACAATCTTCTATCGCTTTTACTTCTGTTGCGAAAGGCAATGTTGCCAGTGCAGTATGCAGTGCGTCATTTTCTAATCTGATCGGAATGTTTATAACGCCAATATTGGTGAGTTTCTTTATTTTAGGTCAGTCTCAACAAGGCTTTGACCCAACCTCATCCATTATTAAAATTACTTTATTGTTATTGGTACCTTTTGTCTTAGGGCAGCTATTGCGTCCTTATGTTTATCCGCATATGTTGAAAACACCCAGCTTGGTCAAATTTTTCGATCAAAGCACCATTTTGATGGTGGTCTATGGTGCTTTTAGTGGGGCAGTGGTTGCTGGACTATGGACAATTGTCAGTTGGCAAACCCTATTGATTTTGACTTTGGTTTGTTCAATATTCTTAACTCTGATTATGTTGTTGGCGTTTTATATTCCCAAATGGTTGGGCTTTAATAAAGCAGATCAAATTGCGATCTTCTTTTGTAGTTCTAAAAAAACGCTAGCCAGTGGTGTACCGATGGCACAGATTTTATTTATCGGGCAGCCTTTAGGGATGATTGTTTTACCGATTATGATCTTTCATCAAATTCAGTTAATGGTTTGTGGTGTGATCGCGAATTATTGGTCGAAACAAAATACAGATGAATAATTGAATAATGAAAAACTCAAGTTCTTAAGCTTGGGTTTTGTATGAATCTAGATTTAGTCGATCAATTTGCGTATATTTTATTAAATTAAATACTTAAAAGAATATTTCTATGAGATTAATAAAATTTATTTTCATTTCTTTACTTTGTTATTGCAATGTTAGCTTTGCTGAGGAGAATTTAACAATTGAAACAAATCGAGATATTTTTGAAAAAATGCCATTAATTTCTCTACAACCAATGTTAAATTTTTGTAGGGAAAAACAACCGCAACTGAATGTTGAATTGGACAAAGCGTATTTAGTTGCGAAACTCAAGTTGGTCAATGCTGCAAAGAATGTAAAATATAATGGGATTAGCCCTTTACAACAAAAAGAGATTGATCAACCTGTTGATGCCACTTTCAAACACGAATTGCAAAAAATGCTTGAGATCATGTCGATATCGATCAAAAAAATTGATGCTGAAAAATATTGTCCTTCTCTTATTGATCGATTAAATAATTTTGATCAAGCTGAATTTCAACGTACTGTAGAAATGCAATATAGTCATTATATAGAAAGAGCAATGTAGAAGAAGAAAGCTTTAAGCCAAGAATGATCTATTTATTAATAAATCTATTTCAGTTATAATCACGCCCACTTGTTGTGCTTAGCTCTGACGGTATCCGTCTCGGTGGGCCAAAAGAATGGTCTGTTGTGGTGTTGATCTCGCTTTTCTTTGGATAAGCTTTTTCCTCTAATAATGAGAGTGATCAATTGCGATGACAGCATAAGCCTTTCTTAACTTAGGAGTAGTCGACCATGCGCGCCGATATCCACCCAAAATATGAAAAATTAGTTGCTACCTGTTCATGTGGTAACGTAATCGAAACTCGTTCAGCGATTGGTAAAGAAACTCTTTATCTAGACGTATGTTCTGCATGCCACCCATTCTATACTGGTAAACAGAAGAATGTTGATCAAGGTGGTCGTATCGACAAGTTCAAACAACGTTTTTCTGGTATGTCACGTTCTATCAAACGTCCTGACTAATACTGTTAGATGTAAAAAAAACGGGCATTTTGCCCGTTTTTTTTACATCTAAAATTTATATTCTAGAAAAAATGTACAAGACCTATTGGTCTTGTACATCAATAAGATGATCTAATTTTTTCTGGAAATAGTCGCCTTGAATAAAGCGAGCATCGACATTCCACGCATTTGCAAAAAGTGTCATGTCATTTAAATTACGCAGCATAATTTCAACGGGTTTAATTTCATGGAACGTTTTGATTTTTTCTTGTAATTCTTGTGTGGATTGTTCGGAATGTAGCATTTTGGTTAGACTGTGATGTAATGTTAAGCCGTTGATATCGAGTTGA
This sequence comes from Acinetobacter sp. ANC 4654, assembly GCF_002135425.1. Classification (NCBI taxonomy): domain Bacteria; kingdom Pseudomonadati; phylum Pseudomonadota; class Gammaproteobacteria; order Moraxellales; family Moraxellaceae; genus Acinetobacter; species Acinetobacter sp. ANC 4654. The sequence continues at coordinate 41,970 of NZ_NEGL01000007.1, read as the reverse complement.
CGTGCAGCAGATTCACTATAAATACTGTTACCAAAGTCTCTTAATGATATTTCAGCACCAAATTGGCGTAATTGCGCGATATGTTTTTGTGCATCAGGTATGTTCTGAGTCAGGTCTTCTTCTGAAAATTGTAAAATAAGCGGGTGAGTTAATTTACTGCGAACAATTGTAATTAATTTGGAGATAAATTCAGGGAAAGTACGATCAAGTAATAAAACTGCTTTATTTAAATTTACAATCAGTTTTGCTTCAGGATATTGAGTAATGAAATTATGCAGTTGTTTACATGATTCAACTAAAATCCAGCGATCCAATTTAATTGATAATTCAGCATCTTCTGCCAATTCTCTTAAACTGGATAGATCTTTCCATGTATTCTCAAAAATGAAGCCACTCGTTACTTCATAGGTGTATAAATTACTGTCTTGTTTATCATACAACTGTTGATATTTAAGATGAATTTCGCCTCGGTCTAAACTGTGTTGTAAAGCGCGAATGAGTGCAGATTCAGGTACGGCATCTACGGACTTGATTTCCTGATGCTGTAGTTCAATTGTCGGGGTGTCTATACGTGTTTCTAATTCGAGCTGTGGTGTAGGCTCATTTTTAGGTAAAACAGTGCTGTAAGCTAAATTAATAAATTGTTCGAAGTGATTTTCATCACGTATTTCACTATCTAAAACTGAATAACCAATTCTAAGATTGAGTGGATAAGTGGATTGATTGATGGTTAATAATTGTGGCTTAGTGAGTGAGTTTAAGCCAATGAGTTTAGATTCTAATTTTGCTTTGGATTCTGCTTGGAATAAACCAATAAAAACACCAGTAGCAATTTGAAATAATGGAGCATGAGTTTGATCTTTTAAAAACTCATTGATCTGACTGAAATAATTTTTTGAAGTGATCCAATCACCTTGAAAAATAATTTCAGGGCATGATGCTAAAGAGAAGAGCACCAAGGCATTAATATTAGAGGGTTGTTTGGTGATTGCCCGATTGATCAACTGATATGTATTTGGCTTTTGTGTATTTTTCTCAGTTGTACGGTTAGTTACATTGGTTGATTCTGAATTTTCAATATCAATGGTAATTTGTAATGCATCTTCATCCGTAGAAGGTAAAAATTCGATTTTAAGCGGATTTGGAATAGCAACGTGATTATTTAAGGTAGTGATATCAAAACGACCGAAATCGAATTGACCTTGGGTAATTTTTTTAAACCGCAACTTAAAGTCATTTAATTCTTTCGGTTGTAAAAGGTCAAGTAAGGGAAGACCAACAATATCCTCCTCATTTTTTATTCTAAATAGAGCTAAATATTCAGCATTGGCTTGAATATGAATGCCTTCTTGAATCAGTGCAATGGCTTTATTGCTATCTTGCGCTAAAGATTGAGCTTGGGTTTGTGCTGACTCTAACTCACTCATTAAATGTTGTTGCGTTAGAAGGAGGCGGCTCAATGAAAGGGCGCGGAGTAAACCAATGTAGAAACGATCTAGATAATCTAGATTTAAAATGTCGTAAACACCTTTACGAATATAACTCGCATATTGATCTGCCTGATAATTATCGGGTTTTAGCAGAATAATCGGTAAGTTAGGTTGTTTTGATAATTGGATTAAGCTTAAGGCTTGTTCATATTTTAAGTCATATGCGCGACCAAAAATGACCAGATCCCAATTTTGATGTAATTGTTTCTCAAAATTTTGTAAATCATCAAGCAATGTTGCCTGTACGATATGTTCGTTCGATATTAAAAGATCACGAATCTGATTAAAACGTATTTGATTATCATCGATAATGAGTAAACGCGTCTCGGTACGTTTTAACTTTTTAGACAATAATGGATTTCTCACTTCAATGCTTCCCATAAATCGTGATTCTTGATTTCATTCATTTGTTTATTGATAAAGTTTTTAACTAGAATTTCTTGTTGATCATTGAGTAACTCAAACTCAAATCGGATAAAACTTTGTGTAATTAGCTGTGCTTTGGTGAGATAAATTTTGAGTTCTTCTTTTCCTAATCGTAAGTGAATGGTTTGTTTTTCTCTAAATAGGTGTGAGCCTGAGACAATTAAGCTGGTCGAAATATTATCCAGTTGAGCTGTTTGAACAATCAATGCAGGTTGATAATTGTTGTTATGACGCTCAGTTTTGACCATGACTGAACAGGGGAATAAATCTTGCGCTAATACTTCAAGACCAAGCTCTAAACTTTTTTCTGTCGACTGTTTAATCCAACGAATTACACCACCGCGCCAAGGGCTATTGGTGCTTTCCTGAATAAGAATAAATTCACCTGTTTTTAAATTCGTAGGTGTAATACCTGTCCATTTAATTCTGTAACCATTTACACTAATATCAAGAACGTCAGCAGAATAAATTTGTTTAGCTTCTCGATCGAGGGTTTTAGCGGTTGTGATTTCAGCAGGAATATTAGAATTCATTGAATTAATAAATGTGCTTTCATTTTGGAATTGATAATTATTTTCTAAATCCAAAGTTTCGTGAAAATTTTTGCCTTTCGAGAGATAAAAGTGTGCAACGGCAAGACTAAAACATATTTGTAATTGCGCAGAATATTCGTAACGTTCATAGCGACGTTCGGTATTGGTTGTCAGTAAATTGTGAATATGAAAATGTAGTGCAGGGGTTAAGAAGAGCTTTTCATTACGCGATAAATATCCCGTTTTTTTCGATTGAGTTTCAGATAAATGATCAAGTAAACTCTGGGTCGAAATATAGATGGTCGGTTTATATAAACTGGATTGATCCGTATTGAAAACAGGCGGATGATCTTTGTTGATGTCGATAATATAACGTGAAAGCGTCGTTTCTTTAGATAAGATGTGAACCAGTTTTGCCCAATCAAAGCTACACAAGTATAGACCTTGCATTTCAGAAGGGCGAATTTGATGCGTGTTGAAGATATCGAGCAAAATAAGCTGTGAGTAAGCCTGAGTAATGGTTTGTAATTGGTGTTGAGTATCTAAAATCTGATTGATGTTCGTTTGATAAAAATTGTTTTTAATCGCACATTCAAGCAGTTGGTGCGCGACTAACCATTGCCCAAATAAAGGTGTGCTATAGAGCAAATGTTGCTGATAAAGTAACAATGACAGTTGTTGCAATGCGTAATAGGTCGAAACCATTCTTGCAGTTTGTAAACTTTTCTTTTGATTAAAGGCAAACAATGAAAATTTTTGCAAACTTAATTGTGTATTACATCTCTTTGAAATATCAATATAAATTTTTGCGAAATGGCTGCGTAATAACATCGCCAATTCAATAATTTGATCATTACGATCAGAGGTGATAAGACTTTGATTGAAAAAATGTTTTTCCAAGCTAATCAATACATTATCAATGGTTGGATGGAGAATTTGAATTAAATCAAAACGAAGCATTTCTGGGCATTTAAGTTCTGAAATTTCGAGTAACGCGTTGAAAAGTTCTTTGGAAGAATTCCCGAGTTGTAGAATGGATAAATTAGCTACCCATTCTTGCAGACCTTTTGCATTAGATGGACAAAAGCTCAGTTTTTCCAACTTTAACTCTGTTGGAGTTTGGAAGATATCTGAAGTACTCATAAGCATCGTTATTATTTAACTCAAAAAGTTGAAACCCCAAAAAGCGGTGTTTTGTTTTTTTCGCCCGCTATTTCCCTAACGAGTTTAGGAACCAAATATCCTGGAAGGTTCTCTAAAACATCTTTATATATAAGATTAATCTCTTTAGGACTTAAGTCAAAATGATGCGCGCCTTTTACTTTATCTAATACATGTAAATAATATGGCATTACACCTGCATCAAACAAACGATAACTTAAATCGACTAAAACTTGTGCAGAATTATTGATTCCCTTTAATAAAACTGCTTGGTTGAGCACGGTAATTTGCTGTTGAACTAATAGCGAAAGCCTAGCGCAAGTCAAATCATCAAGCTCAGCTGCGTGATTTGAGTGTACCACTAGAATAATCCGTAGCCTACTGTTTTTTAATAGAGAAACAAGCTCTTCATCGACACGGTTGGGGATTACGATAGGAACTCGTGAATGAATTCTCAAAAATTTAATTTGCGGTAAAGACTCTAAACGATCAATCCACAGTTTTAGTTTTCGATTTGAGAGCGTAAGTGGATCTCCACCACTAAAAATGACTTCATTGATATCGGGTTGGCTTTCAATATAATTTTTAATGTTTAGCCAATCTTCATTTTTAGGTAGATTTTCTTGATAAGGAAAATGACGACGAAAACAATAGCGACAGTGAACTGCACAAGCACCCGTTAAGGTGAGTAAAAAGCGAGATTTATATTTGTGTAATACACCTGGCTGTTGATTGGCTTGTTCTTCACCTAATGGGTCTGTCACAAAGTCAGGGTGGTCTTCGAGTTCTAAATGATGAGGCAATACTTGCAGTAAAAGGGGGTCGAGTGGATCACCAACGGTCATTTTTCCGACAAATGCACGGGGAACACGTAATTTAAACTGTTCAGAAGCAAGGATTGCCCCTGATAATAATTGCTCAGGACAGAGCTTAAGCACCTCAAGTAACTCTAAAGGGTCTGTAATAAGGTCACTGAGTTGAGATTGCCAGTTTTGCTCTTGATACAAATAGTTTATCATGCCGCATGTAAAAAATGATGCTAGTCTAGCATTAATAGATTTAAGTTAGTAAGTTTGGAGTGAGCCTTTCATGGCCAATTATTCGACAAATGATTTTAAAGCTGGCCTAAAGGTCATGCTTGATGGTAACCCATGTTCAATCATGGAAAATGAATATGTGAAACCTGGTAAAGGTCAAGCATTCAACCGTGTGAAATTGCGTAATCTTAAAACGGGTAAAGTTTTAGAAAAAACATTCAAATCCAATGAAACACTGGAAGGTGCAGACATTGTAGAAGTTGAAATGGATTACCTTTATAACGATGGTGAACTCTGGAACTTTATGGATCCAGTAAGCTTCGAACAAATCACAGCTGACAAAACTGCGATGGGCGATGCTGCTAAATGGTTGAAAGACGATTCAAACGAAAAATGTACCATTATGTTGTTCAATGGTATTCCATTGACAGTAAGTGCACCGAATTTTGTGGTCTTGAAAATTGTTGAAACTGATCCAGGTGTACGTGGTGATACTTCTGGCGGTGGCGGTAAGCCTGCTAAACTCGAAACTGGTGCAGTTGTTCGTGTACCATTATTCGTACAGCAAGAAGAAAGCGTTCGTGTAGATACTCGTACAGGCGATTATTTAGAGCGTGCATAATGGTTTAAAAATAGACTATTATCGAAAGGGATGATGAAAATCGTCCCTTTTTTTATGCCAGAACTATAAATGAAAAATAAAATATAAGGAGTGCCATCACAAAAGAACAAACAGCAGTAAGCCAGACAATAAAAATGAACGCTGATTTATGCAGAATAGATGAGGGATTGACATGGAAACGACTCAACAGAAGTTATCAATAACTTCAAAAATAGTATGGATTTTAGTCGCAGTTTTAGGTGCAGTATCATTTGGAACGCTTGCACTGAGCAGAGGTGAGCATGTAAATGCTGTTTGGCTGGTTTTAGCAGCCATCTGTATATATAGCATTGCTTATCGTTTCTATAGTTTATTTATTGCGAATAAAGTTTTTGAACTCAATGCTCGACGTTTAACACCAGCACATCGTTTAGCTGATGGTCTGGATTATGTGCCTACCAATAAATATGTCTTGTTTGGACATCACTTCGCAGCGATTGCTGGTGCAGGGCCTTTAGTCGGTCCTATTCTGGCTGCACAGATGGGTTATTTGCCAGGAACGATTTGGTTGTTGGTTGGTGTCGTTCTTGCGGGTGCTGTGCAAGACTTTTTGGTGTTGTTTATTTCGACCCGTCGTGATGGGCGTTCATTAGGTGAAATGGCGAAGCAAGAACTTGGTTCCTTTGCTGGAATTATCGTTATGCTTGGTGCATTAGGCGTGATGATTATTATTCTTGCTGTATTAGCACTGGTGGTTGTAAAAGCACTCGCACATAGTCCTTGGGGCGTGTTTAGTATTGCGGCAACCATTCCCATTGCATTGTTCATGGGCGTATACATGCGTTATATCCGTCCAGGAAAAATTGCCGAGGTTTCGCTCATTGGCTTTGTGTTGATGATGGCGGGGATTGTTTATGGTGGGAATATTGCAGCCGATCCTTATTGGGGGCCTTTGTTTACGCTCACTGGGACGCAATTGACATGGTGTTTGATTGGTTACGGTTTTATTGCTTCAGTCTTACCTGTGTGGTTATTGCTTGCGCCACGTGATTACTTATCTACATTCTTGAAAATTGGTGTGATTGCAGGTCTAGCGGTGGGCATTATGGTGGCATTACCAGAAATGAAAATGCCTGCTGTAACGCATTTTATTGATGGTACTGGCCCTGTCTTTGCCGGATCTATGTTCCCATTCTTATTCATTACGATTGCGTGTGGTGCAATTTCTGGTTTCCATGCGTTGGTTTCGTCAGGAACTACACCTAAACTGGTCAATAACGAAGTGGATATTCGTATGATTGGTTATGGGGGGATGTTGGTGGAATCTTTTGTTGCTGTCATGGCGATGATTTGTGCCACTATTTTAGAACCAGGTGTTTATTTTGCAATTAATGCCCCTGCGGCAGTCTTGGGTACAACGGTTGAAAGTGCTGCTGAAGCTGTCCGTACTTTAGGTTTTGTGGTAACTCCTGAAGCCTTGACCCTACTTGCTCAAGAAGTGGGTGAAAGTACAATTTTATCACGTACAGGTGGTGCACCAACATTTGCGATTGGGATGGCACATATTATTACGGAAATTTTTAATAACCGTTCAATGATGGCATTCTGGTATCACTTTGCGATTTTATTCGAAGCATTATTTATTTTAACTGCAGTCGATGCAGGTACACGTGCTTGCCGTTTCATGGTTCAAGATACGGTGGGTATTGTAATTCCGTCACTTAAAAACTCACATAATTTTTGGGGTAATATGATTGGTACGGCTGTTGCTGTCGCGGGATGGGGCTTCTTTGTTTATCAAGGTGTGATTGACCCACTTGGTGGTATTAACAGTTTGTGGCCTCTCTTTGGTATTGGTAACCAAATGCTTGCTGCAATGGCACTTATTTTGGGTACGGTTATCCTATTTAAAATGAAGAAAGAAAAATATGTTTGGATCACGATTATTCCCACCATTTTCTTATTTATTACCTGTATGACGGCAGGCTGGCAAAAAATCTTCCATGAGAATCCAAAAATTGGTTTCTTGGCTCAAGCGAACCGATTCTCTGATGCGATTGCGCGTAATGAAATTTTAAAACCAGCCAAAGACATCACCGAAATGCAAACCATTGTCTTTTCTAATCAAATCAATGCGGTACTTTGCGGTTTCTTTATGATCGTGGCAATTGTAATGTTGTTTGCTGCAATTGGTGTGATTCGTCGTGCATTGGCAGATCCTAATCCAAGTGTGCGTGAGTCAGAAGCCATTTACAGTGATGAAATTCCAGTAGGAGAGGTGAAATGAGTCTAAAAGATCAAATTCGCCAAAAACTGGCTTTGGGCAAAATGATTAAATTTACTGTGCTTGCGCAGCCCAAGAAATTATTAATGTTAAATGGTATTAAAACCATTCAAATTATTTGGCAGCGTCTACAGCAAAGTTTTCGCTTGATGGTGGGCGTGCCTGATTATCAGACTTATTTAGAGCATATGAAAAAGAATCATGCTGATTTAGTGCCCATGGATGCCAAAACATTTTATCGTTACTGTGTGGATGCACGGTATCCAAGTGCGAATGGTGGATTAAAGAAATGTCCTTGTTAGTTTCGAACAAGTGTTTGTCAGAAATCTTTTGATTTCTTTGGAAAAATAAAAAAACGGTGTATGTTACTCATGCACCGTTTTTTTATTGGGGATAAGAGTGTGATTTGGGGGACGAATAAAGTTCAAAAACAAGAGCTCACGCATGAACAGCGAGAACTGAATCATAAAGTTGCATCTTATGCTTTAAAGGTTGAAACATTTTTAACTCAAATTAATCGCATTATTTTAGATAAAGAAAACCAAACTAAATTGGCTTTGAGTTGTTTGTTGGCAGGCGGACACGTGTTGTTTGAAGATTTGCCTGGGCTGGGGAAAACGACATTGTCGAGTGCCTTATCACATCTTGCAGGGCTGAAATTTCAGCGTATTCAGTTTACCAATGACATGCTGGCAAGCGATGTGATTGGTGTAAACATGTTTAATCAAAAAGAACATCAGTTTGCGTTTAAACAAGGTCCCATTTTTACCCAAATATTATTGGCCGATGAAATTAACCGTTGTAGTCCAAAAACGCAAAGTGCTTTACTTGAAGCGATGGAAGAGGGCTTAGTGACTGTGGATGGCGTGCGTTATCCATTACCCCAACCTTTTTGGGTCATTGCCACGCAAAACCCATTGTTTCAAAGTGGGACTTATACGTTGCCAGAGTCGCAGCTCGATCGCTTTTTAATGCGCTTGTCACTTGGCTATCCCTCACGTTCAGCAGAAAAACTACTCTTACAACAAAATTCACGCTATGCCTTAATTGCAACGCTAAAGCATGTGTTTAACGAGCAAGAAATTTTAGCGATGCAACAATTGGTTAATCAGGTACATATTGCCGATGCTGTGTTGGAATATATGCTCAATCTTGCTGAAGAAACCCGTAAAAAACAGCATGGATTATCGACCCGAGGTTTATTGGCTTTGAAAAAAGCCGCACAAGCCTTTGCTTTTATTCAGCAACGTAGTTTTGTGACGCCAGATGATGTGCAAGCGGTGTTTGTTGCTGTGGTTGCTCATCGTATTGGCTTGAGTGAAGCTGAAACAGTGCAGTTGATGCAGCAAGTAAATATTAGCTAAAGGAAGATCAATTTGAGCAATCCTTGGCAAAAATGGTTAGCGGCACGTTTTCAATTTGAAAAAGTAAAACATCTCTCGCAAAAAGACATTCTGATTTTTATCTATCAACAAGGTTATCTGTATTTGGTATTGATTTTAATTACTTTTATTGCAGGAGTGAATTATGCCAACAACTTGATTTTGGGCTTTTGCTTTTTGATTAGTGCCATTTTATGTATTAGCTTTTATTTAACGTTTAAACAATTACATGATTTAGGCGTTGAAGTCTCTATTGCTGAAATAGGACAGGTTGGCAAGAGTGTTGAATTGCAATTACATTTTCAACAAGCGCAAAAGCACTCCCGTTATTTATGGATTAAAACCGATCAGCATTTAGAAAAAGTTCTGATTTCAGAACTCCAGCATAAAATCACGCTTTCTTTTTTGCCTGAAAAAAGAGGGAAATTTCACTATCCAACTTTACAAATTTATTCAGTTTATCCCTTTGGATTGGTTCGGGCATGGACTTATTTTTATTTAAAAGAGTCTGCATGGATTGCACCCAAAGCTGCATTTTATAGTGCTGAAAATAAACAGCAGAAGCATAATTTTGAACCAGATATGGATGAGTTTCGTGAATTACGTAATTTCCAGTTGGGGGATGCGTTACAAGCGGTGTCATGGAAGCAAGCTGCACGTGGGCAAGGTTTATATATCAAAGTGTTTGAACAGCATAGTGATCAAAGCAATATTGAAATTCATTATGCCAATATGCCCAGCACAGAACATGAAGAAAAGCTAAATTTAATGATGGGATTGATTGAACAATGTGAGCAGATGCAATGTGATTATGCCGTGTATTTACCACAAGCTGAATTACCTGTAGGCATTGGCGAAAATCAGTTAAGACAAGCAAAAAAACTTTTGGCACAGGCTTAAATTATGATCCATGCTGATATTAGAATTTCAATTTTAATCACAATGGTCTTGGTCTTTATTGCACAGGTATTTTTTAATCCTGTTTTATTAAGTGCTATTTTTGCGCTGATTTTGCTTTGTTTATTTTTTAGTTTAAAAGATCAGAACAAAGCGGTCGCTAAGATGTGGACATTTGTATTGACCATTTTAGCTTTAGTCACGATTTATTTTAGTTATAAAAGTTTTATTGGTATTGAAGCGGGGGTTGCTGTTTTATCAACCTTTTTGTTTGCAAAGGCTTTAGAAACCAAGAATAAGCGTGATGTTATTGTTTTATTTAATTTTGCTTTGTTTGTTAGTGCAAGTTCCTTTTTATATAGCCAATCTATCTGGATGGCGCTGATAATTGTGCTGTGTTTATTAAGTTGCTTAATTGGACTTTATCGCCTACAAACCACTGAATTTAAGTCATTACAACATCAATCGGCAGCATTAAAAACTGATGCAAAACATGTGGCTAGATTCTTAGTTTTGGCTTTGCCTTTTTTTATTTTACTGTTTGTATTTTTTCCACGCTTACCGCCACTTTGGCATATTCCAATTCCAGAACAAAATAGTGTCACGGGGATGAGTGATACCATGTCATCCGGTGATATTGCTAAGCTGTCACAATCAACGAGTTTGGCTTTTCGAATTATTGGGAATATGGATAAACTTCCATCACGCAATGAACTGTATTGGCGTGCGATGGTTCTAGATCAATATGATGGAAAAACATGGACCAGCAGTTTTATCAATCAACAACCTGTTTTAGAAAATAAGTTCTCTGGGAAATCGAAACGTGGTTTTGATTATCAATACTTGGCTGCTGATGCACGAGTGATGTGGGTGATGGGATTGGAAAAGTCAATTCCACTTGAAACAGAGTACCAATTAAAACAGGATTGGAGTATTACGCCGGTTCGTCAAATTTTGCGTAATCAACCTGTTAAATTGCATTGGTTGGGTAATACTGAGTTACCAGAGTCAGCATTATTTAAATCGAATATATTGAAAAAAATGAATACCCAAATGCCAGAAGCATTGGATGAAAAATCACGTCAATTTGCATTAGAAATGTTTAAACAAAGTGGTCAGCAACCCGATCAATATGTGCGCAATATTTTGCAATGGTATAAGGAAAAAGGCTTTGTATATACATTGTCACCCGGTTTATTAGGGGGCAATCGCATTGACGAATTTTTATTTCAATCTCGACAAGGCTTTTGTGAGCATTATGCTTCGAGTTTTACCATGTTGATGCGTTATGTTGGAATTCCTGCACGAGTTGTCATTGGTTATCAAGGTGGGCAGCTTGCACCTGATCAAGCGAGTTGGGAAGTTCGTCAGCTTGATGCACATGCATGGACAGAAGTACAATTGAATGGAAAATGGCAACGAATTGATCCCACAGCGATGATTGCTCCGCAACGGATTGATGGGGGCATGCAAAATTATATTGAAAATGATCGTAGTGTTTTAGGAAATAAAGAACAAAAATGGAAATATCAACGATTTACTATGCTGAAAAATTTACATATTTTGAGTGACTATGCAAGTTATCAATGGCAAAGTAAAGTCGTAGGATATACTGCTGAAAAGCAGCAAAGCTGGTTGTCAAAATTAGGTTTGAATTCTGCTTATGCCAGTGCACTGGTCTTGCTATCAAGTATTGTGGCAGTAATTATTCTTTATTTTATTTGGATTTATTATCGTAACAGACAGTATGTTTCTGCATATGAGCAAGCGATTCAACAATTTTCTAAGCAATTGCAGCAAAATTTACGTAAGCAACCCGCTGAAACTTTTTATATGTGGATGCATCGTTTGGCAGAATGGGTTGAAAAAGATCAACAACCGATCTTTATACAAACAGCGCAATATTATCAACAGCAACGGTTTTCATGTGAATTTAATGATCAACAAGCGATCAAATTTAAAGAAATGCTTAAAACTTGTGCATATGTTTTAAAAAATAATAGAAAGCCCTTGTCTTAAAAAATAAAAATGAATATGATTCACAGCACTTAGGTGTATAGCTCAGTTGGTTAGAGCGCTACGTTGACATCGTAGAGGTCAGCAGTTCGAGTCTGCTTATACCTACCAAAATTCGTTGATTAATCAACACAATAAAGCCCACTCATTGTAGTGGGCTTTTTGTTAGGGGTATTTTAGGGCTATTTTCGGGGAATTAAATAGTTTTCTAATGTGGATAAGCATTAATTTAAATTAAAAAGGCTACTCTTTTTGGGTCCATATTCTTTTCAATTTTTAATAAACTGTTATTTAATTGAATAGAATAATTTTGAGTCATTTGAAATGAGCAGAAGTATATTTTTAAAAAAAACGTATCATTCTAATTATCGAGGTAAAGTATCTGTTGAGGATGCTCTTAAACATCAAACATATCTTGATGATATGAAAAAAGATGCTGTTTTTTATTGTGTAGATCACATAGAAAGTTCAATGATTCCGCATAGTATGCTTCATAAAATAATTCAAAAGTTAAAAACGAAGCAGAACGATAGTTTAACTTTGCTAGAAAGAGCTTATTTAGTTCGCCAAAATCTTAATGCTTTATATAATTTGGTTGAAGGTAAAATTTCTTTTAATCAATATAAGAAAGAAGTTGTTAATGACAGAATAAAGCATAAAGAACACTTAGAAGCAGAAAGATTACGTCTGGAAAAAGTCAGAGAGTTAGAACTTATTGAGTTAAAGAAACAACAAGAAAAACTAGCTCAGGAAAGAAAAATCAGAGAACAGGCTGAACTTGAACGTAGAAAAAAATTGGAGTCTGACCCTAAATATATTGAAAGGCAAAAAGAAAAAAATCTAATAAAAAAATATGATATTTATTCATATGATATTTTAAGTAAGCATAGATCAAAATTAGTTAATATATTGAAATTATTAGATAATAATCAGAGACTATCGGAACAAGATGCTATTTGGTTAAATTCAGAAGGACGAGGGTTTTTTATAGATGAAGTTAAGATTAAATATCATCGTGTAGAAGCTGATTTTTACATCAATGAATATAAGACAACAAAATTACATTGGCATGCTATTAATGCCTCTAGTCAATTAAGAAAAGCTAAAGCAAGTAAAGAGGCTGAAAATTTTTTAGAAAATACTGAAATTTCATTAAATAAAAATAAAAAGTTATTGTCAGCATATTTCACTACATTAGGGGGAGCTAAAAGAGATATTAGAAAAGTCGATACGGCAATAGAATGTGGTGTAAAAGCTCATGCAAATAACTCGCAAGACTATAGACCATGTACTCTATTGGGGGCTATATACATGGAAAACCATAAATATACTCTTGGGCATGATTGGTATAGCAAAGCACGTGATCGAGGTGCACCAGAAAAATCTATAAATGCTGATCTTAAAAGCATTCTTTCAAAGTTAGATAAATCAAAACGCATTGAAATGATTGCGAGCCTATTGAAAAAAGATCCATATCTTTATGGTTGGTTAAAAAGTGAGGCTAAGTAGTCTCAACCTCATTTTGAAAATAGCCTTTAAAAGTAATATTTTATCTGTAGCTGATTTTCTCAGGTTTAGGTGCTTCATGACCTTCAATATAATGATCAGTCATTTTCACAGTTGCATGACCTGCTAATGCTTGTGCATATTTTTTCCCATATTGTTGGGTAATGTTATATAAACCAAGTGCACGTAAATCGTGAAGAGATGGTCGCTGCTTTGGTTCAAGATCATCATATACACCAGCCAAGTCTCGATACTTTTTAAACTGTTTTGTTAGGTGATCTTCAGTCACGGCAAATGGATGTAATTTAGCTGCACGAGTTTGTTCATTAATTCTATCTGGTCGAGTGGATATTAAATATGGACAGCGAAGTTGCATAGAATGCTCAACACACTTCAAAACAGTTTCTCTTAACTCTGGATGCATATCGACTTCAATGAAAATCGGCTTGTCATAGTTTAAAGATTTGTGCTGTAAAACAGTCATAGTATTGTCTTTGATATTAATTGCCGATCTTTCCATAACAACTAGATCGGCACGCCGTTGCACAGAATGAAGTGCTAAATCTATTGCAAGGCACAGCCAAGCAGGTGAAACGGATTTAATCTTTTCAATAGCTTCGTTTGAATGACGTAATTTAACTTTTTCAGGGCGAATAGGCTTTAATGTCTTTTCAACAATATTTTCATTTGCCCATTCATGCGCCGTAAAATATTTCCAAATATCTATTAGCAATGAACGATGTTTTTCAGCTTGATAATCAGTCTGATTATTTAAATAAACCGCTATCATATTAAGCGTGATTTCATTGCACGCGGTATTGGCCCACATTTCCCTATATTTATCTAAATTCGCATTAATGATTTCCATGGTGGAATTCGCATATTTCTTTTTAGATAGTCGGTTCTTAATAAACTCATTAAGACCTTGTTCAAAATTTGGAATTTGAGTATCTGGTCTTTTAGCATTATTAAGAATTCTCGAAACAATGTCAGGGTTTCTATCGAGTGCAGAATTTAAGGCTTGTGCAGCCTTAACTGCCTCTGATTTATCTTTGCCTAGAGATTTCCTTTGCCCATTTGGTAGCACATAACGGTAATAAACCTGACCATTAGATTTTTTATCCGTTTCTACATGTGGTGGTAAATCCAAGTTACCTACTTTGCGTGCTCGAGGCGACATATTAGATCTCCGACAAAATCTTATCTGCAATCGCATTGCCAGTTAAAGGGGGAGATGGCAAATCAATTTTTGGTGTTTCACTAGAATAGAAAAGCGGAGCACCCCAATTTGTGCACTCAACATACCAATGCGTACCAATCTTTTTACCGCTTAGCCAGCCACGTTTTATATGGCTAATTAAAGTTTCACGGCATGGTCGAGATTCTTCATCCTCCCAATAGCGCTTTGAAAAGACAGTGAGCTTGATACGTTGAATATTATTTTTCACTTTAAGGCGCCTCCCGCAAACTTTGAATCACATCAAATGGCAATTTCACATCAACACTTGCTTCATCATTTCGAGCAATGTAGTCATTAACAATGTGATAAAGCTGCTCGGTTTCTTCACTGTTAAATTGAGAGCCAGTTTTTCCAATTACACGGGCAGATAATGACTCACGAATATCTTTTACTAATTCAAGATTGATCATTGGCTGGCTCCTGAATTTCATATTCACCATTCGCCCAACCATCTTCGTAATCAACATCTGGCATGCCTATTTGCTTGGCAACATGCTTAACATCACTGAAATTCAAATTGTTTGCGGCCCAATCATAAATTTCGTAGTCATTTTCATCAAAAAGAGGAACGGTATCTTCTTCAAGGCTTTCTTCTAGAAGAACCCCGTCTTTTTCCGCAAAATATTTAGCACGGTGTTCGGCAATAAATCGAACAGGAACAGCCCATTTGCTGTTGTCTTCCATTTCTATAACATAGTTTTTATCAAGAATGCTCATGACTTTGCTCCTGTGCTTCTTCACGTTGCTCTGCGATACATTCTTCTAAATGCTTAATGCATTCGGATTTAGAGTTAAAAGGCCCTTGCCAACAATCATTGAAATGAATATCCCATTCAATCAAACCATGACGTTCTTCAATACGGTCAATCTGGACGCGACCATAAAAAGGAACATCATGAGCAAACCAATGTTCGTTATCGTCTGTACCAAATTCAATTTTAGAGTTTTGGGCGACAGTTTCAGTTTTATAGACATCTTCAGCATGTTTGATTAGTGCTGAAACTGGCGTATTCTTCATGAACCATGTTTGACCAATCATGCAGTCATTTTTTAGCACCGCTTGAGCTTTGACACTCATTCGAGCTTCACGTTCTGCAACCTCAATACCTGCTTGAAAAAACCCTAACTGATCAGCTATAGATGAATCTTCATAATCATTGTTTTCATCTTTTGATAAAAGTGCTTCATCGAAATCAGGATTTGCTAAAAGGATTTCTTCAAATAACTCAATTTCTTTCTGAATTTCCATCACGCCACCTAAACCTTTAATTCGCCACGTTGCTGTTTTAGAACTTCAATCAATTTATCCGCAGTAAAATTAATTGATTTTTTAGCGCCAGCAGTAGGAAAAAACTGAGCATATTGGCTCATCCCAAGCCACATGATTGAAAAGGCAAATAACTTCGCTGATTCAGCGTCTTGTACTTTCATTTGTTGCAGCATTGGCAAGATAACTATTTTGAAAACTTGTTCAGCAATTTGGTCAGAAGTGCCTTCAAATTCATTCATGCTGATTTCAATTTTTTGCTCTTTAGTTCCCATCACGCCACCTTTAGCATTTTTAGAGATTGGCCTTTCAATGACGCAATCATTGATTTACCAAGTCGAAGATATTGTTTTAGAAAAATTGAATAGCGTTTCTGTGCCGCTTCGTTCATTTTTCCAGTGCTATAAATTTCAATAGTTGGCTTATTTGTTTTACTAAACCGAATCAAAGCCGAGTGCTTAATTAGTTTTGGGTGGTAACCATCATTTAACAGCCAGTTTTCAAATGCGATGGCTAGTTTGAAATGAATGAATTTGGTCCCTTTGGGTTCAATGTCTAAGAGCTTCATTGGCGATCCACTGCTTTGTATTCAGCCTGACGAGCAAGCGATTGTTCTTCTTGCAGTTGTATTTCTTTTTCAGAGCTGCGCTGATAAATGTAAGACAAAGCCAAAACAGTTATAACGACCAGAAGGAATGCGCAAAAGTTAGCGAAGATGTTTGCAGTCTTGCCGTACATTTCTTCGTATGTTGGCTCTTGTTGAAGAATTGGAGTCGTTTGACTCTGTGGGTGGGTTTGATTCATACTTAATCCGTAAGCTTGCAAGTGTTTACAAATAGCCCTGATATCCGTCTAAAGTAATCAGGGCTTTTTTAATGTCTAAGCGAAATTACCGCCTGATAGGTCGGCAACGAATTGGGGTGCATCGGTTTGTTTTGACATGATCTCTTCCCGTATCTGGTTATGATGTGTACGAGAATAATAGTAAACACAGTGTTTACTATAGTCAACACAATTATTAAACATTATGTTGATTATTTTTATTTATTTTTACAAATTAAAAGCAAAAAAAAGACCACACAGTGTGTAGTCAATTCATTTTGTTTACTTTTAAGTATTATGGAAGTGGATTTTGTACGTTAAACGCATATGCCACCACACAAAATTCTTGGTCAATCATTTCTTGGGCTGTTAATACTTCTTCAGGATATTCTTCTTTGTTTTCACTTACGATTCGAACGCCACCCATGGGCATTTTATATAAATATTTGAACTTAAATAAGCCGCCATGATTAATCGCATAAATTTTACCGTCAACAATATTCGTTTGACCTAAATCGACATATACCGTAGCACCATTATTAATTACAGACTTCATAGAGTCGCCATGTGCTGTTAATGCATAAGCATTTTCTGGTGAAACACCGTAACTTCTAAGAGTGGCCTTTCCTAATCTAAGCTTTCTAGCTGGCTGTCCAACGATTTGCGGCAAAGTTCCAACCCCACAAGAAACTAAAAAGTCTTTATAGAACGGAACTTCTATTTCGTCATCATCTACGTTAGTCGAAGAATCCCACTCAATAACTTTCGATGCATTAAGTGAATCTGGTTGCTCCTTACCGTTCAATATCCAGTTGGTGGATATACCAAAAGCTGCTGAAGCTTTAATAGCCCCAGCTTTGGAGACTCCACGTTTTTTCCAATTGGTTATTGTTTGTGGTGACTCATCTAAAGCTCTAGCTAATTCCTCTTGGGAAATATTACCAGCAGCCTCCAGTAGACGTTCTAAAGATTCAGCTTTATTCATTTTTTTAAATACCCATTGTTTTTCTGATTATCAACAAAAGTAAACACTTTGTGTTAAACAATAAATTTGACATAAATACACATTGTGTTTACTATTCAATAAACATAGTGTTTAGTTGGTTTTAGTCATGTCCGTATCCAAAGACAAAGAAATCATCTTAAAACTAGGTGGTTCCACCAAAGTTGCGGAGCTTCTTGGCTTTAAGAACAAACAGCGTGTTCAGAATTGGATGGTCCGAGGAATTCCAGCTTCAATCAAACTTGAATATCCGCATTTATTTCTGAATCCAAATATCCACAAAAACAATGAAAGTGCAGCATAGGTGAATTTATGAGTCTCGAAAAGAAATCTACACATGTTCGTTTGTCTCCGGAAATCCATGAACGAGCTAAAACACTTGCTTCATTAAAAGGGAAAGATGTTGCCTCTTACTTGGCGTTTCTGATTGAAAAGGAAATCGTTGGTGAGTGGCATGTTCTTAATTTACAAGCAAAATCGTTTGAGCGCTTGGGATTAACTGGGTTAATACGGGATCTTAGTACTGAGGTCTGGGATTCAGAGGGATCGGAAGGGATTCACATTAATTCAGATAAAGAAAAAGCCTGATTTCTGAGATCAGGCTTTTTAATTCAATTTCGATCGGAAAAAAGAAATGAACATAGCAGTTAGTTTATCAAATTTTCAAGGTTTATCAAAGCCTTTGGGTACAGATTCAGAGGTTTTTATGGGTGGGTATACAAAAAAACCAAACTTCATTATTGACTCAGGGCTTATGGCTGAACTTAACGGTAATGAATACAAAGTTTTAGATTTCTTAATGCGTATGGCTTATGGGTTCGGTAGTAATACGTGTTGTGTAAGTGGCAGCCTCATCCGTAAAAAAACTGGTATCAGCAAGGAAGAAACCTTTTCTCGCGCCGTGCGTAAATTAGAGCAGCTTAAATTGATCAGTGTGGCTCGTGGTACAGGTACAACAAATGTTTATACATTGACGTTAAACCACCACCGCCAAATGGTAGTACCACCTATAAACGGTAGTACCCCCGATCATGGAGGGTATACCACCCCCGATAATGGGGATAAAACTACCCCCGATCATGGGGGGACTGTTAAAGATATATTTAAAGAAAACTTTAAAGAAAAGATATTTGTGCAAAACGCACAAGTCCAAGCAAAACAGGATCAAGTTCTTGTTGAGCAAAAATTAGAATCTGATCGTCTTGAAAAACAAAAAGCGGAACAGGAAGCGAAAGCCAACTTTAAAGCCAAGGCAAAAGCAAAAGCGGAATCAGAATCTCAACTTCTGAAAAACTTTGAATTGTTCTGGTCTGTATATCCAAAAAAGAAATCAAAAAAAACCGCATTTGAAAAATTCAAACGCATCGATTTCAAAAAGACTTCGTTTGAATCAATCATGTCTTCACTTGAAAAACAAAAGCAGTCAGATGATTGGACCAAGAACGGCGGTCAATACGTACCAATGCCACAGGCTTGGATTTTCAATGAGCGTTGGACAGATGAGATTCAAGCACCTGTTCAACAGCAGCACCACACTGACGTAAACGCATACTGGACTGACCAACTGCAAGCGCAAGAGCCAGTAACTGATTTTGTACCAACACTGGTACTTGGTGAGGAGTTCAACTGAGATGACTGCAATGTTTAAATTAGAGAATTCAACAGCGATTTGCCCGACTCATCAAGTGAATATGGTTGTGATCGTTGGTAATACGATTTGTCCACAATGTGCTACTGAAGATGTGCATAACGCAAAATTAGATGAAGCGAATGCACAGTCTGAAAAATGGATCAGCACTCGCACAAAACAGGCTTTTTTCCCGCGCCGTCATGCTGAATGCACTTTGAAAAGTTATGTGGTGAAAACACCGGGTCAGCAAATTGCACTTGAAGCATGTGTGACGTTTTCAAAAGATTTGGAATTAGGTCTGAATAAAAATTTGATGCTGGTGGGAAGTACCGGAACAGGCAAAACGCATTTGGTTTGTGGTATTGGCCGATATTTATTGAAATCTAAAAAAAGTGTTCGCTATATCACCAGTGCTGAAATCGCTGAAAAGATAATGGGCAGCTGGAGTCGCAAAGACCAAACAGAACAATCAGTAATTGATGAATTTGCTTCCTATGATTTGCTGATCGTTGATGAGGTGGGTTTACATGATTCAAGCGTTAGTGCTGATGGCAAAGCTAAAAGCATGAATGATATGAAGCGCGAAGCTGTACATAAATTGCTTTACAAGCGTTATGACGATATGAAAAGCACAATTTTGGTGTCTAACTTTGATGCATCGTCACTGAAAAAATGGATGGGGGATCGTCTTTGGTCTCGTTTTCACGATAACGGATCACGATTGGTTGAATGTATTTGGGCTGATGCTCGTACAGGTGGTGCAGCATGAATGAAATTCTTCAGCAGCGTATATCAGCAGTGCAAGTGGGTAAGAACATCACTCATGCACAAATCATGGCTAAGCAAAATTTACGTGAGCAATTGGAACGTGATTTGGAAGAGTTCTTAGCAAGTGGATCTGAAGTCGAAGTACTACCTAGGGGATTCTCTAATTTTCGTGATGGGCTTATACCGCAAAGCAAGGGCAGACCAGCAACGAGTGAAGAAGATCGAATTGCACGTGAAAAGGCAATTGAGGTTAAAAACCAAGAAATCAGAGAGTACAAGGCTGCGGCTATTGCACAACGCAAAGTTAAGGCAAAGCAAAAGCATGATGCTCAGATTAAAGAGCAAATTACTGTGCTAGGTCGGTTTGAATCTAAGTGCGTAAACAAGGATGATTTTAAGCGTCTTGCTGAAATGGCAGGTTATCGCGTACGCCATTTTCGTGATGCTGCAAAAGGGCATTCTAAATTGGGTGATGATAAATGGGCGTTGGTTAAAAAGTTGATTAGTAATTTTAAGTTTGAGGCGGCAGCGTGAAATTAACCAAAGCTCAACGTGAGCAACTCAAGAATAAATTTGGTGGCCACTGTGCTTACTGTGGTTGTGAGTTGGGTGATAAGTGGCATGCAGATCATATCGAATCTGTTGATCGTGTGATGGTGGATTGTGAGAAGCGTGGAATCAAAACCACAAACCAAATGCACAAACCGCATTTAGATACCATCGAAAACATGAACCCGGCATGTGTGCCATGCAACCTAAATAAATCTTCAATGTCTATTGAGGGTTGGCGAGGTGTTTTGGGTGGTTATCGCAAGGCTCTGATTCGTGATTCACATACGTTTCGTCATTCATTGCGTTTTGGTTTGGTTGCATTCACTGACAAACCAGTGATGTTTTTCTTTGAAATGTACCAGCAAGGAACACCTGAAGCTATTTTGGAGGCGCAAGCCCTGCGAGGTGAGCATGCCAATAGCTAACAAACCAAAATACGATTGGGCGAATGTGCCGGCTCATATTAATTGGATTGCTACATATGAATATGGGGATGTGGCTTGGGGTTATGTAAACAAGCCGTGCAGAAAACCAAATACGGGTATTTGGCATGAATCTGGTGGTGAGTGGCGGCATCGTATCTGGTTAGCTCCATACAAAGGACATTGGACACAATCTTTGGAAAAACGTCCGTTGCGAGGTGAATCTTAGTGAAAATCCTCATCGGTATCGATACTGGTGTTAATACTGGCTTCGCCGTGGCATTCGATCATGGCGAAGGTGGTGTTCTTCAAGAAGTGGAAAGTCTCAGTATTACTCAAGCCATGCAAGGCGTTCTTAAATATGAAGATGAATATGATATTAAGGACGTAACGCTTTATATCGAAGATGCACGTAAACGTACTTGGTTTACTGGTGGTCGTGAAAAGTCCCAAGGGGTTGGGTCGGTTAAACGTGATGCACAAATTTGGGAAGACTGGTGTAAGGAGCAGGACATTCATTTTAAGTTGATTCACCCAGCAGCAAATGCAACAAAAAAGAAAGCAGCAGATTTTAAGCGTATGACTGGCTGGACTGGTCGCACGAATGAGCATGCACGTGATGCAGCTATGTTGGTATTTAAAAGATATTGGAAGACTTAAGGGGATTATTGATGGGTGTAATTGTAGAAGTAAAACCAACAGTTCGTATGATGCAAAATGAATTGGCGCAGTGGGGTAAGTGGGCGCGGCATGCTTCCTATAATCCAAGTGAATTGACTTATACATCGCATACATATGGATTGATGCGTTTAAAAGAAGGGGTGAAGTCATCAGGTGTTCAAGTGGTGCTTGATGATGATGCTTTGATTGCTATTGATCATTTGGTGACGCAATTGAAGTTTTCACGGCCTGATTTGTTTCAGTGGATTGAGTTTCACTATTTGAAAGGTATTCCTATTGCTGTATTAGCAAATCAAACCAAGATTGCACGATATAAAATTGATGGGTATTTATTGGCAGCAGAAAGTTGGTTAGATTGCCGCTTAGAAGAAATAATAAAAATTAACAATTGTTAATATAGGTGGAGTGAAGTTTTTAGCAGGATAAATTTTCATCTCCTAAGTGTATTTATAATTTTATGATCTTTGATATATATTTAATTTATTAAAGTGCGACAATATCTAGCGCATGATTTTGGTAAAGAAGTAGCCTTTTAATATTAGGTGTGTTAAGGAAAATTATTGACGATGGATTGATTAATGAGTATAGTTTGACCACAAGCCCTTGAATTTATGCGATTCTTGTAAATCGCAGTATGTCAAGGTTTTTTGTCAGAATTATTTGTTTGCATACCATTAGGTATTGCATTATTCATTGATAGATTCACTTCTATTAGACCTCATCTCTTAGAGAATAAAGGTAGTGCATAATATGAGCACAAAAGAAATTACATTTATAAATCTTATTGAGTCATGTCAGAGCCTTAGTAATGGTAATGTTGTGTCTTACACCCCTACAACTCAATCTAGCCGTGCATTTTCTGCTTCAAATGCACGTGGTGAAGCTGCATTTCGTACGCGCACACAGGTGAGAAAAGGTGCGATCTCTATCGCAAGATTAATGTGTGCTAGCACTAACTAATACAAAATTTTAGTTTGATGAGGGAGGCTTATAGCCTCCCTTCTATTTAATGGGGTGTGGTTTGCTTTACAATCAAACTTTTGAACAAGATATTTTGAATATCTTGGAACATATTGATGGTTTTAGTAGTGAAATAGGGGTTAGTAAGACACCTGTAGATACGCAAAAGCTTGTGCAGGCTTGTAAAAGCATAAGGGAGAATTTTCCCTGTATTGATGGGATAGAAAATGCAAGTGTCTTTAAAAAGGCAGCAGTTTTTGTAGCATGTTTCGTTGAGATTGCTCCAATTGATTTAGATGCATTTTCAAGCTCAAAACTAGCAGATAAAATCAAAAGTAAAAATCCAAATGCAATCATTGCTTTAGGTATTGCTTTTAGATATTTAAGCTTGGCTAGGGTTTATAGACCTCAAGAAACGACATTAGTAATCAAGAATGGTATAAAATTGTCTATGCATTCTTATTGCGACTTTTTAGATATGCTTTCACAAGATATTAATTTAAAAAGCCACTTTATGGTTTTATCGTTGCTTTTTGAGCAAGTTATTTATAAAACACATAAGAATATGCAATATGAATTATTAGATTTTGCTGAAGAATCAGAAGAAGATGTTGAGGGTGCTTTATATTCCAGTACGCAAGATGATATTCCTCCTGAGTGGGATGACTATACTGAAATGTGGAAACATCCTTCAAAAAAAGAACATATGGTATAGTCCATGTACCATTAAGTGATAACTCATAGTTTATGTGAGCCATTAATAAGTATTTGCATTGTATACAGTAACATGGCATATTTGTGTTATTGTCGCTGTAGTTGCATTAAATCGACTACATAAAAATTAAAGCTCATCGAAAGGTGGGCTTTTTTGTTGTCTGTAAAAAGGCAACCTATTCCTATTGGAGTGCCGACCAGTAGAACATGCCTTCGAGTAAAAAACATAGACTAGGGATTGGCACCCTGACCTTAAAGAGAATGAAAGCAAGTAAAGCAGACCGTGCATGTTAGGTTTGTGTGATTGTGAGTAGCGGTAGATCAGTTGCCGAGCTGATTAATATCGAATCTATAGGCAGGGTGTGGCAGATCACCACATCCTTTTTTTAAGCGCCATTAGCTCAGCTGGATAGAGCATCCGCCTTCTAAGCGGATGGTCACAGGTTCAAGTCCTGTATGGCGCACCAAATTTTAATTAGGTCGAATTCGCCATAATTAAAAAGTAACAATCATTAGTTATTCTATATAAGAAATAGTATTGGATATGCTAATGGAACGATTACCAAAGCTTCATGAGTTATCAAGAGAGGCGCTAGAAGAGCATTGTGCTGTGCTTCAAGTTGCGTGCGATATACTTACAGATGAAAATGAACAATTGGGCAAAGCATCTCAAGAATTATTACTGATAGCAAAACAAAACGGTGATATGGCTGAAAATTATCAGCGAATGTTTAATGAATTATTTGAAGTTATAAAAACCCAATATGACGCTAACTTTACAGTTGAGGATATTCCAAAGCTGCCAAGTTAGTTTTATGTAGCAACGAAAGCTCGGTTATTGATCGGGCTTTTTATTTGTTCTAAACAATAGGTTAAGCACAACTAATAATTTGATTTATTTAGCATTATTTTAATGTTTGGTACATTTTGCCAGTGTAAGTCTATTGCTATATAAATGATAATGATAATCAGAAACTAGCTGTGGTTTCTGACCCTCCAAGGTCTTTAGTTATAGTCCACACCCAACTACTACTGGATGTGGGCTTTTTTTTACATAAATTTTAAAAGGCTCGAATTCGAACCCTTTAAAATTGCGTATTTGCACCATATAAAATTATTGATTGAATCATCCAGAAATACGGGATAGTTCATCTAATGATAATCCCTTTCATATCCCGTGATTGAGATTAAGGAGAAAGCCATGCTCTATTTTTTACGTAAATTATTTTGCATCCATGCTTATGAGTTTGATTACGACCATGAACATGGCTATACACAAGAATGCCGTAAATGCGGTAAAGATGATTAAAATTTGCCGAACGTATTACGGCATATAAAAGCCCCTCGCATTCTAGATGTTGAGGGGTTTTCTTTTCTTATTGGTGGTGTTTATGGATGTGATAGAGGCACGGCGCAATCTTAAGCGCTATCAAACAAACGTATCAGCATTACAGCAGATATATCCTCAAGACTTATCTGTTGATGAGCTAAATACAATCACGGTCATCATTAAGAAACAGAACCGACTAATCAACAATATTGAAGAGTCACTTCAAGAATGTAAGCGCCGTTGAGTAATTGTTATGGCATGTACAAGTTGTGAGGCAAGACGTGAGTGGATCAAACAACAAGCAGAACGAGCAAAGCAACGCATGCAACTGTGTATGCAGCGGCTTACTGGTAAAGCTGATCGAACAGAACAATCAGCTAATAAATCAAAACAATCAACTGATTCAGATCAATAACGAACAGAATGCACAGCTCAATGAGTTGTTGATTCAATTGACTGAAGATGATGATGAGCTTGAGTCTGGTTATTTGGTTGGGTAAATATGTTCCATAGTTCAAATGATGGTAAAGGCCTTCGATATATATATGTGAATGGAAATCGCATTGAGTGCGTCAAGTGGGCTAATAAAGAGCAGGGTCTAGTTTGCTTTATGCCGCATCGTCGTTTAACCAAGAAAGACAGACGTAAAGGCAAGATATACACCCGCTTACTTCGTGGCAATGTGACAGTGGAGTTTATTAAAAATGAAGCTTCAACGACTTCAACCAAGGCTACAAGTTGTTAAGCCAGCACAATTAGAACCTAAAAAGAATTGGGGTTCGGGTCGTGGTGGTAGACCATGGCGACGATTGAAAGACAAGATACATCTACGTGATCAATACACATGTCAGTGCTGTGGATTGGTCACAATACAATTAGAACTTGATCATATTGTTAATGTTGCTCAAGGTGGAACGGATGATGAATCCAATCTTCAATCGTTATGTGTTGAGTGCCATAAGAAGAAGACACAGAAGGAATCAAAAGGAATGGTTCTATAAGATTACAAGAGGTCTCTTCTTAAATCTAAATAAGAATTTCCATTGACGCAACAGAGGACATTCAACTGGAGTGTAATCTTTCATGATGTTTAAAAACTCATCATCAAATCCAGCTTCTTTAAATAGCTTCAGTTTATTGTTAAATGAGTTTTGACCAAAATGATTTCTAGTGGCTTCAGATCCATATGCTGGTAACCATTCATAGAACTCTAAAAGAGTCTTAACCCTTTGATTTTTCTTCATTCCATCTTTTAGAGTACTTTCGAACTCTTGATAGTGATTAAGGAGAATAGCTTGAATCCAATCGCCGTTAAAAAAATTATGGCCTTCAAATTTCCCAGTCTCGAAACTGCCTTCTATTGTTTGGTTGTTGTGTGAGCCCTTAAAGCTTGTGGCTGGAAGCATAATTGTAAAGCTAGTATCCATCTGAGTTTTATAAAGTATTAATAGTGATGAAATATTAGCATTAAGTTTGTTTTCGGCAAGGGAGGGGGAGGTAAAAAGTTCAAAATCATTTGGCCTCGGACACCACCCGCTATCTCATTTATAAAAAAATTTCCCTTTTCAGCAAAAGTTAACTTTTCGCCATAAAAGTTAACTTTTAAGTGACTTTGAAATCACTGTGATGCTTTCTCTTAAAGGGTTTGATCTTATTTTTAAACATTCTAAAAAGTTAACTTTCTCAGATAAAAGTTAACTTTTCATATTGGGGAGCAGTAATGGCTTTAACAGCAAAAGGTAAAGCATTTGCTCAAGCTGTTGCTGATGGCATGAGTAACAAAGATGCAGCAATATCAGCAGGATATAGTGAAAAAACAGCAGCCCAACAAGGTTCGAAACTTTCTAAAAACCCTGAAATTATCGCTTATATCGAAAAGTTAACTTCTGCTAAAAAGTTAACTCCAAAAAGTAAAAAGTTAACTCCGCAGGATGAGCAGTTAAATTCTGAAAAACCACGACAAAGCAATCTGGTACAGGTTGTGAAAGTTGAAAAAATAGAATCGGGTCCTGAACAGGCACATGGTCAATTTGTTGGCCGTGATGAAATTGCTATAGGTTCACACGAAGACCCACTTGAATACTTAAAGTCTGTCTGGATGGACAAAGAGAAAGATGAAGAATTAAGGGTTGCATGTGCAAAAGCCGCCTTGCCTTATGTGCATGGCAAAGTTGCAGATAAGGGGAAAAAACAAACTAAGGCTGAAGAAGCTCAAGCAGCTGCTAAAGGTGGTGGTAAGTTTGGTACGCTAGGCTCTCAATTAAGAAGTTAAAAATTATGTCAGTAATGCAATCAAAGGTTGAGATATTTATTCAAAAGGCCACAAGTGTTCATGCAGATACATATGATTATTCTCAAGTTTCTCTAAATACAGTAAACGACACTATATCGATTATCTGTCAAAAGCATGGGGTTTTCCTGCAAAGAGCAACTAATCACTTGCAAGGCCGTGGTTGTAGAAAGTGCAGTGTTGAAAAAGTAAGTGCAGCCAACCGAACAACCTTTGATGATTTTGTTGAAAAAGCAAATTTAGTACATAGTGGTTTTTATTCTTATCCAAAACAATATATAAAGAGGTTGGATGATAGAGTTAGAATTCTATGCCCTAAACATGGTGAATTTTTTCAGATTGGAAATGGACATTTACAGGGCAGACAATGCATAAAGTGTGCTAACAGAGAGACATTAACAACGGAGATATTCACCCAAAAAGCGAAAATAGTACATGGTGAGGCTTACGGCTATGATCTTGTTGAGTACAAAAATAATTTGAGCAATGTGGATATAAAATGCCCTATTCATGGTGTGTTTAAACAGGCTGCAAATCATCATCTTGAAGGGCATGGGTGTAAACAGTGTTCACTTCAAAACACCCAAAGACGATCTATTTATAAGCAAGTATGCAAGGGTAAATCTAGTTTATACATAATCAAATGTAATGATTTAGAAGAAAGTTTCTACAAAATTGGCATTACCAAGCATAAGCTAAAAAAACGATTTAACCCTTCAAATATGCCATACAAATTTGACGTTATTGGTATCGTTAAAGAAGAAGCTGGCTTGATTTGGGATTTAGAGAAAAGGCTGCACCATATATGTAGGGATTTTAAATACTCTCCTAAAAAGAGATTTAGTGGTTCAAGGCATGAATGTTTTAAAAGCCTGCCAAAAGAAGTGTTTAAGTTGGTCGAAAATCTAACAAAACCTCCACAACCACAATTAATCATTTAGCACCTTCGGGTGCTTTTTTTATGGTTGTTACTATGAGCAACATTAATTGGTCTACAGCTCGCCCAGACTGGGAGGAGTGTATCGTTGCAAAACAATCGCTCATGCCATGTGATCCACTATTCCCAGAAGTGGCACGAATCGCATTAAGAATTTTTAATGAATTGATTTTGGTTGATGTGATGGATAGCCCAAAAATGGGTGAAGTCACATTGCCGTGGGTGCTGGATTTTGTTGCAGCTATTTTTGGTGCTTACGATCCAGTAGAAAAGAAGCGCTTAATCCGTGAATTCTTCTTACTTATTTCCAAGAAAAATACTAAATCTACGATTGCTGCGGGAATAATGATGGTAGCTCTGATCTTAAATGATCGACTATCAGCTGAATTAATTATTCTTGCACCAACCAAAGAAGTTGCTGACAACTCATTTAATCCAATTCGTGACTTCATTGCAGCAGATCCTGAGCTTCAGGAAATGTTTAACGTATCTGAGCATACAAAAACAGTTACCAATTTAGGCACTAATGCCACATTGAAAGTCATTGCTGCGGAAAGCAATGCGGCAGCAGGTAAAAAGGCATCAATTATTTTGATTGATGAGGTTTGGCTTTTTGGTAAACGCGCCAATGCTGAATCAATGTTTCGAGAAGCAAAAGGTGGTTTGGCATCACGACCTGAAGGTTGTGTAATTTATCTGTCTACCATGTCTGATGAAGTGCCATGCGGTGTATTTAAGCAACTTTTGGATTATGCGCGTGATGTTCGTGATGGAATAAAAATAGATAAAGGATTTCTGCCTTTAATTTATGAATTTCCAAAATGGATGATTGAGGCAGGTGAACATCTAAAGACTGAAAATTTTTACATTACAAACCCAAATTTGGGTGCCTCAGTTGATGTTGATTATCTGATTTCTGAGTTCAATAAAGTTCGGGATGCTGGTGAAGAATCATTAAGAGACTTCTTGGCCAAGCATTTAAATGTCGAAATCGGCATGAACCTTCGGGCAAACCGTTGGGCAGGTGCTGAATATTGGCTACAGCAGTCTAAAAGTTTCACTTTATCCAAGTTGATTGAGCAATCTGATGTGATTACTGCGGGTATTGATGGTGGTGGTCTTGATGATTTACTCGGATTTGCTGTACTAGGTCGGCATGCAAAGAGCCGCAAATGGTGGCTTTGGAATCATGCATGGTGTTTAAGAATTGCGTTAGAACGCCGTAAAGAGAATGCACCCAAGTATTTAGACTTTGAAAAAGAAGAAAGCCTAACCATTGTGGACACAGTAGGGCCTGATATTACTCAGCTTGCCCAATTTGCTAAGCAAGTTTATGACTCTGGCAAGCTCGATAAGATTGGTCTAGATCCTTTGGGGCTTGGCGGTCTTTTAGATGGCTTGCTTGCTGTTGGTATTCCACAAGAACAAATGATTGCTGTTGCTCAGGGCTACAAGTTAGCAGGGTACATTCAAACGACTGAGCGAAAGTTAGCAGAAGGTAATTTATACCATGCAGGTCAAGACCTAATGACTTGGTGTGCTGGTAATGCTCGGGTTGTTATGAAAGGCAACGGCATGATGATTTCTAAACAGGAATCAGGCACAGCCAAGATTGATCCTCTGATTGCGGCATTTAACGCCGTGGCATTAATGAGTATGAATCCTGAGCCTAAAAACTATGACATTGACGGATACTTAGAGGACATCGTGATAGCATGAGCGACTTACAAGAACAGGGTGTATGGTCCCGATTCTGGTCACGATTGACCGGAAAAACCCAATTACATAAAGGTGATGAATCTATTCCATTCGATTCTTATGCATCACCAGGTGGCTCGGTGGTAACGCCAGAAACTTCATTGAAATTATCGGCAGTGTGGGCTTGTGTACGTCTAAGATCTGAAACAATCTCAACGTTACCTTTACACTTGTATGATTCCAATAAAAAGATTGCGAAAGATCATGGTCTTTATCGAATTTTGCACGATTCCCCTAATGCTGATATGTGTGCAAGTGAGTTTTGGCAAGTGCAGTCTGCATGCTTGGATTTATGGGGCAATGCGTACAATCTAATTACTCGTTTCAGCAATGGTGAGGTTATTTCTCTAGAGCCTTTATTCCCGAACTTAATGACGAAAAAACGGAATAAAGAGGGTGATATTGAATACCATTACACTGAGAACAATAAAACCATAATTTATAGTGATGAGGAGATTCTTCACTTTAAGGGTTTCACTTTAGATGGACTTATTGGTTTGTCTCCAATCCAGTTTTTTGCACAAACTATTGGTATGCAGTTTGATGCTAATGGTCAGGCACAAGATTGGTTTAAAAATGGTTTGAAAGTTGGTGGTTTTCTAGAAACAGGCGAAAAAACGCTTACTGATGATCAGCGAAAAAAATTAAGAAGTGGCTTGGCTGAATTTAGTAAGACCGAAAATGCTGGTAAGTTTATGACCCTTGAGGCGGGAATGAAAGTTTCCTCAGCAAGTAATATTCGCATTAATCCTATTGATGCACAGCTTCTTGAAAGCCGATATTTCGGAATTGAAGAAATCTGCCGCGCTTATGGTGTTCCACCTCAATTGATTGGGCATACAAGCAAGGCAAGCTCTTGGGCATCAAGTCTTGAACAAACCAATCAAGGTTTCTTAACTTACTCACTTAACCCTCAGTTAGTACGATATGAGCAAACTATCGCTCGAAAGTTGCTATTAACCCAAGACAAATACAAATTTCGTCCGAAATTTTCGGTTGATGGATTGCTTCGCGCTGATGTAGCAAAACGATCAGAGTATTACGTCAAGATGACTCAAAACGGAATTATGACTAGAAACGAGGCGCGTGATCTTGAGGATTGGGCCGCATCGGATGATCCTGCTGCAGATCAATTAACGGTTCAGATGCAAATGGTCCCAATAGGAAACCAAGGAAAACCAGATGAATAGAAAAAGTTTCAATTTAGAAATTAAAGCCGTCAATGAAGACGGTTTTTTTTCGGGCTACGGTGCTGTTTTTGGGAATATTGACTGGTACAACGATGTAATTTTACCAGGTGCATTTCAGAACACTTTAATGAAATGGAGTGGCAAGGGAAAGCTTCCACCTGTCCTTTGGAATCACAGCATAAATGAGCCAATCGGTGTTTATACAAAAATTGTTGAAGATGAAAAAGGTTTGTATGTCGAAGGCAAATTATTGGTCAACGATGTTCCAAAAGCCAAATCAACACATGCACTTCTTAAAGCCGGCGCAATTGATGGTTTAAGTATTGGCTATAGAACCATAAAGTCCAGCTACAACGAAAATACAGATATTCGGGAACTTATTGAGCTTGATCTCACAGAAGTCTCCATCGTTACAGAACCTGCAAATGAGCTGAGTTTAGTTACATCTGTTAAATCCAAATTAGAAGGTGGTGAGTTGCCATCCTTACCTGAATTCGAAAAGTTCCTGAGAGAGTCAGGCTTTTCAAAATCGCAATCAGTTGCTATCGCTGGCAAAGGTTTGCGACATCTTTTGAGCGAGTCAGAGGATGAAAAAGTTAAAGCGAAATCAATTTCAAATGCTCTTAATATTTTAAAAGGAAATCAGAATGACTGATCAAAACCTAGAACAACTCGCTCAAGAGTTTAAAAAGCAAGTTGATGATGTGAAAGCCATTGCTACTGAATACAAAGGTAAAATGGAACACAACGACAAAATTACAGCCGAAGCAAAAGCCCAAGCGGATGATGCTTTAACCAAGCTGAATGAAACCAAAGCTCAGTTGCAAGAATTAGCGCAAAAAATGGCACGTCGTCCTAATGATGATGAGCCAAAGGCTCAATCAATGGGTACTGAATTTGTTGGAACTGCTGAATATAAATCTGCACTTGAAGCAGAATTTAAAGGGGTTTCACGTGTTGAGCTTAAAAACACCATTGGCACTGATACTGTTGCTGGCAACATTCAAGCAACTAATTTAGGTTTAATTCTGCCTAATCAGCAGCGTTTAACCATTCGTGATTTATTGGCTGGCGGTAAAATGTCAGGCAATACCCTTGAATACGTTCAAGAGCTAGGCTTTACAAATAATGCTGCACCAGTTGCAGAGGGTGCCGCAAAACCTGAGTCTGATATCACTTTTGAAGATAAAGATGCAAAAGCAATTGTAATTGCGCATTTTACGAAAGTTACTACTCAGATGCTTAGTGATGCTCCAGCACTTGAAGCATATATCAACAATCGCCTGCGTCACGGCTTAGACATAAAAGTTGAACAGCAAATTCTTAAAGGTGATGGCACATCAGGCAATATGCTTGGTTTATTACCACAAGCAACTGCATATGCTGCGCCCGCAGCTGCACCGGCTAATTTGAATATGTTTGATGTGCTGCGCTTTGCAATGCTTCAGGTTGTTTTGGCAGATGACTATGCGAATGGTCACGTACTTAACCCGATTGACTGGGCGTTAATGGAAACCACTAAAGATGAAAATGGTCGCTACTTAATTGGTGATCCACAATCTAAAGCCATTCCGACTCTATGGGGCTTACCAGTTGTTCAGACCCAAGCAATTGATATGGGCAAATTCTTAACTGGCGCCTTCAACTCTGCGGCTCAATATTTCGAGCGCTGGGGTGCAATGGTGCAATTAGGGCAGGTGAATGATGACTTCACCAAAAACAAACGTACCATTCTTGCTGAAACTCGTGGTGCTTTGGCGGTATATCGTCCTGAATCACTAATTTATGGTTCTTATCCTGTAGTAGGACCTTAATTCGATTTGAATAGGCAGGAAATTACCCTGCCTATTCGGAGGTATTTAGCATGAAAAAATACAAAGTTTTAAGAACGCGCTATGGTGACAAAAATTACAAAGCAGGTAATGTCTACAATCAGAAAGGCTAAATAAGAATGATTGATCTCCCGAAAGCTAAGCTGCACTGTCGTATAGATCACGATGAAGAAGATACTTTGATACAAGGATATATTGATGCTGCTGATTTACAAGTCGAAGCAAATCTGGACCGCAAAGTTATCGCAACCGAGGCTGAGCGGGCAAGTGAAAATGATTTGGTTGATAACAAAGCTCTTGATGTAGCGCGTCTTCTTTTTGTTGGTCACCTCTATGCAAATAGAGAGGCCACAACCCAAGCAACAATTGAATTGCCATTAGGTTATTGGGCTTTAATCCAGCCATACCGAAATATGGGGGTATAAATGCAATCAGGAAAATTACCCCACCGCATCACCATTGAACACCAGATAGAAGGCGATCAAGACCAAAACACTGGTTATGTTCCTATTGTTTGGACTGAGTTCACCAAAATTTGGGGAAAACTCGAAGCCTTATCCACAAAAGATCAACTTCAAGCTCAAGCCATCAATTCAAATATGGCAGGTCGTTGTCGGATTCGATATAGCAGTAAAGCAGCTCAAATTGATTCAACGATGCGAGTTCTGTTTCGTGGCAAGTATTGGAAAATTGATGGTGATCCAATTCCAGATAATCAAAGTGGGCTTGAATGGCTCACTCTGAATTTAAGTGAAGGTGAATCTTCATGGCAGTCGAATTAAATATTGAAGGTATGGATCAGTTAAAACGCAAACTTGATCAGCTTTCAAATCCTAAAAAAGCCAAGCAAATAGCACGTAAAGCAGGTCGGCAAGCAATGAATCTTGTACGTGATGCTGCACGTACAAATGCCAAAGCAATTGATGACCCAGAAACACGCGAAAAGATTCATAAAAACATTGTGGTTCAAGGTGGTAAAAGCCGAAATTCCAATGACATTGTTATTCGTGTCGGCATCAAAGGTGGTGCGGGTCAAAATCAGCACTCTGTTAGTACTGCTGGTTTAAGTGGTGGTGACACGAGGTACTGGAGGCATATCGAATTTGGGCAATCAAATGTTCCCGCTGTGCCATTTATGCGCCCATCCTTGTCTCAAAATATTAATAGCGTCACTACCAAGTTTGTTCAGGTTTTTGATGCTGAAATTACACAAGCATTGAGTGGGGTAACATGACAGCACCTATTTTTCAATTACTGAATGCCAGTGATGAGGTTAAATCTTTTTTGCAAACAGGCAAAAACTTGCGAGCGTATGAATTTGGCTTGGCGCCTGATCAGCCAGTACTACCATATTTGGTTTGGCAGGATATTTCAGGAGATCCGCAGAATAATTTGGATAGTCCTGCAAATACTGATCATGTAACGATTCAAATTGATATTTATACATTAAATCCAGTTGATTTGACCAGTATTCGAAATAAGGTCCGAACAGCTTTGGAGGTTGGGTATGCATGCACAATTACTAATTTACGAGGTAATAGCCGCGAACCAATCACAAAGCTCTATAGAACAGGTTTTGATTCCAACTGGTTTGTAGATCGACCTTAGACTTTTAGCTTGGGGTCTGTTGAAGAGATTCCTCATAAGTTACTATTAAAGTTCATTTCAAAAGCTAAATTATAAACTATGAACAATATTGAAGAAATTTATCAAGAATTGGGAAGTCTCTATCAAACCTACATAAGTGATAATAATGGAGAATATCCGACTGCACTTTATATCAAGCATGATATCTTAACTGCACTTTTAAAGAGCAACCAAAATCCTGTTGAAGTAAATAAGCCTACGCTTGGTCGTCCTTGGTATAAAGGTGTCCTCATATATGTAGTTCGCCGTGAAGATACAACCTTTAAATATGGTTTTTATGATCAAGAGTATGTTGAGATTAAAAGAGGTAACCCGAATTTTAGAGTAACCAAACTAGACATCTCAACAGTTGAATTTGATTATGAATATCCAAGTCCTGTAGCAAAAGTTTTAGATATTCCAGATGCTGTTCTTAATCCAAGCCCTATTCTTGAGTACAATTAACAAAATATTATTTCAAAAAAGCGCCATATAGGCGCTTTTTTGTTGCCTAGAATTATTAACCGCCACCTTTGGGTGGTTTTTTTATGCCTAAAAATTGAGGAGTAGCTACTCATGGCGAAAAAAGGCGTTTTATCAAATGGTACGGCAGTATGGATTGTCCATGGCACAGTACCCACACTTACAAAGATGGGATGTATTAAAGCCTTGGTTCTTGGTGATGATAGTGCCGCTGAGGTGGATACAACATGTCTTGAAGAGACTGATACGAAAACCTCGGATTATGGCCTAACAACACCAGGTGAGGGATCTATCTCAATTGATACAGATCCTAAAAATCTATCACATATGACTTTGCTGCAATTGGCATCCACAAAAGAAAAAGTTCATGTGTATGTCGGCTGGTCAGATGGTGTTTCAGAGCCAGTTTTAACAGGCAGTGATGTCGAACTTCCTGAAACCCGCACATGGTCGCATTTTGAAGCGATTGTACGCAAAGGGTCGCCAGTGTTTGCAACGGATGCTTTGGTGAATCACACAATCCCTATGAAGCGTCAAACCGAAGTAACTGAAGAATTTAAGGTGGCTCCATAATGAAGAAATTAAATACTTCTGCATTGCTTGCATTATCCAGCACAGCTTTATCAAGTTTGGTTCTAAAGTCTCCAAAATTCATTATCAATGATGAACCAATGGAAGCAGATGTGCTAATCAAGCCTCTCAGTTACGATGAAGTTACACGGATGTTTGAAGGCGATGATGCCCAGAAAATCACAGTTGCTGATGTGGTTAAAAAGCGCGTGCTATTAACACTATTCAACGCTGACACTAAGGAGCCTTTGTTTTCAGATATTGAAGCAGTTGGTCAAACCCATCCAGCTATTCTTAATGCACTTCATGATTCATCTGATGAAGTGAATGATTTTTTGGGAAAGAACAAGTTGAAGTTGAAGGACATGAACTCTGGTGCGAACTTGTCCTCAACGGAATCGGTGGAAGAACCATCGCCCAAGCGAAAAAGAAAATAACCTCAAGTGAACTTCGGGTGTGGAATGCGTACCGTAAAAAATATGGATCTTTAAATATTGGGCGCCGTATAGAGCAGAGTGTCGGGAATCTATATTCTCTCTATTTTAATGGGAAGGTTGATGAGGATAAAAGAGTTGATGCACGAATCTTTATGCCTCATGAAGAAGTTCCAGAAACAACTTTTGAAGAAGAAAGAATGAAAGCTATCAAGAAGAAATCAGGTTAGCTTGGTTTCTTTTTATCCAGTAAATTAGTATCTTGTCTTGAATAACAAATATTTGGGGTAGGTTGTGGCGATTAAGCCTTGTGAAGAATGTGGTGGACCAGTAAGCGATAAAGCGGAAAGTTGCCCAATGTGTGAAGTAAAAAAAACCAATAAGAATTCAATAATTTCATGGGTATTTGTCGTTATTTTAATATTTGGAGGTGGGTGGTGGTTTATAAATATACTAAGCTCTGGAGCGATTTCAGGTAAAGCAGAACCAGCCCCACAGATAATGAATCAAGGTAAGGTCGAAGAAAGTTGGATTTATAAGAATGCTAAAGATGAAATGAGAGGTCAGGAAGCAAAATTTGCAACCACCGTTAGTACTAACAGTGTGGACTTTGATTTTCCTTACAATGGTGGTTCAAAATTAATTTTAACATTGCGTAAAAGTGGAAATGAGACAGATGTAATGGTTACGGTGTCTAAGGGGCAAATTCTTTGTGGAATCAGAGGTTGTGAAACTGCTTTTAAATTTGATACTGGTGCAGTACAAACAATCACAATGACTGAGCCTGATAATCATGCTTCAGACGTTTTATTTGTTATGCACGATAAAACTGAAGACAAAATTATAAACCATTTAAAAACGAGTAAAAAATTAATAATTGAAGTGCCATTTTATCAAGAGGGTAAAAAGAAATTTACATTTGATGTGAGTAGCTTGAAATGGGATTAGTTATTTAGAATTTAAAAAGCGAAGCGTCCGAAAGGGCGCTTTTTTATTGCCTGAGGTTTTGTATGAGCACCAAACTTGGAACATTAACATTAGACTTGATTGCTAAGATTGGCAATTTTACAGGCCCAATACGTGATGCTGAAAGACAAACAGAGTCTAGTTTTGCAAATATGCGAAATCACGTGAATAATTACGGTGCAGTAGCGATTGCGAGTGCGGCAGCTGTTGGTGCAGGCATTTTTGCAATGGCTAGTGAATATGCAAATGCTGCTAATGAATTAGAAACTTTCGCTTTTATTTCAAAAACAACAACTCAAGAATTTCAAGGTTATGCTGTTGGTGCTCAAACTATGGGTATCGAGATGGAAACACTCGCAGCCCAATTCAAAGATTTTAATGAAAAACTTGGTGAATTTGTAACTTTAGGGTCAGGTGGTGCGGTTGATTTCTTTGAGAAGATTGCAATTAAAACTGAAGGATCAGCAGAAGGTGCAAGAAAATTAGCGCTTGAAATGCAAAATTTGTCAGGACCAAAAGCACTTCAACTTTATGTTGATAAGATGGAAGAGGCAGGTGTTACACAACAGCAAATGTCTTTTTATCTTGAAAGCATGGCATCCGATACAACCAACCTTATTCCACTTTTAAAAGATGGTGGTAAAGGGTTTGAATATTGGGCTGATGCAGCAGAGCGCGCAGGTGTAATTATAGATGAATCAGGTATTCAAAAAGCAGCAGAGCTTAAAGTTCAAATAAAATTACTTGAATTGCAAGTTGAGGGAGCAAAAAATCAGTTTATTCAAGGCTTAATGCCTGCGCTTGTTTCTGTTGGTGATGGTATGTCTAGTGCATCACACGAAACAAACTTAATGTCTGAAGCAGGTCAAACCCTTGGCGAGGTATTTAAAGGGGTGGCTGCAACTGGTATGGGGGTGTATGCGGTAGTTAAAATGCTTTCTAATGCGATTGCGGGCTTGTCATTTGATGCAATAGCAGCGCATAAAAATGTAAATTTAGCTGCTGATAGTGGCAGTTTTGCTGATAAATTGCCTGGAATAAAGCTAGCTAAAACATTAATTTATGGTGCAACTATTTCAAAAGCACCTAATAGTGGTGTGTCTATGGCGGCACAAGATAATGCTAAAGTCGCTGATGATGTTGCAAATTCGATTAATAGAATTTACAACGATTCTGTCAATAAATCTATTTCAGCAATGGCTAAGATTCAAAGCAGTCAAGCAGGGGTAATTAGTGGCTCAGATGAATGGGTCAAGAAACAAAATGAAGCTGCTAAAGCCACTAAAGCAAACACAAAGGCTAATTCTGATTTAAATAAAATTTTAGAAGATCGCAAGCGTATTCTTTATGAATATTCACCTGCGCAAGATCAATTGAAGATGGATCTTGATGAGGAAATTAAGCGACTTAATAAATCTGGAATGCAAGACTACGTTCCGATTGCTAAGGCACGTTATGTAGAAGAAAAAAAGCTTGCAGAAATGCAATTCGGTTGGGAAATTTCAGAGCATCGATACACTGAAATGCAGAAGCTCAACTTATCGTTTGGTATAAAGCGTCAAGAAATATTTGCTGATACAAAACTCACCAAAGATCAACAAATAGCAAAATTGCAATCACTACGTGAGCAATTTACTCAAGAGCAATCAGCTCTTAAAACAGCCAAGGCTAAGGAGCTTCTTCAGACAAAACAGCTTTGGATGACTGCGGCTGATTATGCACAAGAATATTACGCTTTAATCCGTGAAGAGATCCTAAACACTGCTTCTTATTCACCTGAAATGAAAGATGCCCGAATTAAAGAAGCAAATTTTAATCAAGGATTAGATCAAAACGCTGAACGTGAAAATGTATGGGGTGATTACAAATCCATGATGGGTTTGGATGATTCGCCGTATCAGCAAGATATAGATTTGCTTGCTGAAGCACGTGCGCAAATGCTGATTACTGAGGAACAATATCAGCAGCAGCGTTTAGGATTGCAAATGTCTTATGGCTCGCAGTATGGAGCTGACTTTGCTGGCATGATGATGGGTTTGGTTGATTCTTCAAGTACAGCGTACGCCGTACTAGGTGGAATCCAGAAAGGTGCTGCCTTATTCTCAACCGCTATGAATAGTTATGCTGCTATTTCTGCGGCATGGGCATCAGCGCCGTTTCCATACAATCTACCAGCTGTTGGTATGGCAACTATGGAAACTGGATTATTGCAAGCTGCGGTATCAGCACTTAGTCCTGTTGGTTTTGCTGATGGTGGTTTCACTGGTTACGGTGGTAAATATGAAGTGGGTGGTATTGTTCATAAAGGTGAGGGTGTCTTAACGCAAGAAGAAATTGCCGCGCTTGGTGGACCAGCTGGATTCTATGCTTTACGTGAATCTATTAAAAATGGTTTTGCGGATGGTGGTTTGGTTTTGGATGCGCCTAAGGTTTTAAACCCAAGCCAAAACAAAGACCTTACTAACTATTTGAGCCAAGCACAGTCAAATAACAATCAAGCTGCTAACGTCAACCTTAACCCCAACTTCGTGATTGTAGATGAACGTCAGAGCCTAGGTGATTACCTATATGGATCAGATGGAAAGAAAGCATTTGTGAAATTTTTTAAGCAGAATCGTAGAGAGTTAGGATTTGCATAAGCCCACTTCGGTGGGTTTTTCTTTTATCAATTTTAGGAATTTAAAAGTGAAAATATTGATTGCTTTAGGTGTCGGCATTGCGCTTGGGTTTGCTTTTAAAAAGTCCGAGAAAATCAAAGGGCCTAATTTTGTAATTGTCGATGATCGTGAAAATTTAAGTGAGTACTTCTGCGATCCCGAGAGTCAAAAGGCTTTTAAGAAGTTCTTTGAACAGAATGGTGCAAACTTAGGCGTATAACCAAAATTTGAGGACAAAATGAAAATACAAACATCACAGTTTGGCGAGGTCCATGTATTAACAAATTGCCCTCTATTGAATTCAACTGAGCGTTTGGAATGGATGACTGAAGTTCATGAATCGCACGACGGCAGTGAGGAGCGCTACCCGCTTCGCGATACACCTCGCCAGATCCTAAGTTTTAACTATGTGCAAAT
Source organism: Acinetobacter sp. ANC 4654 (assembly GCF_002135425.1). Taxonomy (NCBI): domain Bacteria; kingdom Pseudomonadati; phylum Pseudomonadota; class Gammaproteobacteria; order Moraxellales; family Moraxellaceae; genus Acinetobacter; species Acinetobacter sp. ANC 4654. The sequence continues at coordinate 2,088 of NZ_NEGL01000007.1, read as the reverse complement.
GCGTAAAGAAATGGGCGATATGTTTCACATGCTGTCTGCCAATTTGCGTAAGCAATGGGGCATTCCACTGCGGCAAGTGAAACGAGTCATTCCAGATATTGTCGATGACGATTACATCATTCTCAATACAGCAGACACCATAGCCGACCTTCGAGTCGGTTTTGCTTTTCTTGCGAGTCGTGAAGGTAGTCAGGTTGTTGAGATTACGGAAATCGGGCGTTACATCATTGTACAAGAAGAAATTCGAGATCCTGATACTGACGAGGTGATTCAAGAACTTGAAACTGAATATCAAGATGGCTTTCGACTGGCTGCAAATATCATTGCAACCAATGCCGTGATCTATCCTTTGCGGATCTGCATTATTGATGGTGATGCTTCAACCAATGCGGGCGGCTTCTGGTCAAACGCATCGATGGTTTTTCGTGTACTTGCCGAGGATTTACCAGAGCATGCCGGTGATATTCCAGCGCAGTATAAAAGCAATGATATTTATTTCAAACCTTTGTTGCTCGATGGTGACTCTATCGAAATCACGATGAGTCAGCATCAAAACATTGTTGATAATAGCGTGGGTGGCTTTCAATCCTATACCCATCATGCCAGAGCAAAGCAGTCCAAGCCGTTTAAATCATTGATTAGAGGTTGGGATGAATTTCAAGAATTTAGACGATTCTTGTTTCGTTGTGGTGGTCGTTACCGTCCATTTTGGTTGCCGTTATATGAGCGGCATCTCAATATTTTAAACACTGGATACATCACCACCAGCTTAAGCACAAATACCAAATATCTGGTTGAAGCAAACAGAAATTACCTTGCAGTCAAACGCAAAAATGGCACATGGACAGCGCATGAAATTACCGCAAAAACAGGTGGTTCATTGACGGTTTCACCCGCAATTAACGTCCAGCGCAATGACATTCAAACCATCTGCTACATGGGTCTTTACCGTTTTGATGCAGATCAGATCGAATTTCAATTTTTGGGTGCCGGTATTTCACAAGTCACGATCCCAATTTTGGAGTTAGAAAGCTAATGGATATACGTGTAGAGCTTTATCAGTTCAAACATGGTGATAAGGCTTGGTATTTCACCAATCACCGGAAAGATGTCATGCACGACGGCATTACATATAAATCAGTGCGCGGCTTAGATCGTGATTCAATTGAAGATGCAGATATTGATAAGTGTGAAATTGAAGTGATTTTCCCTCAGTCGTATGCACTTAAAAATGATGCTGGTGATGACTTCACAAGTATATTTCTAAACAGAATTTATTTTGAGTCAGTTTATTTGACTGTGCTTGAGCTTGAAAAAAATGAAACACTGGTTTTGTTTATTGGTCGTGTGACTCAGCCCAAGTTTGATGATAGTGCAAACACGATGACTTTGGTTTGCTCAACCGGTGAATCATATTTAAACCGAACGATTTTGGTTCGTAAGTTTCAAAAGACTTGTCCAAATTCGATCTATGACCGTTGGTGTGGATTGAAATTTGAAGACTGGGCTTTTAATGTCACGGTAACTGCAATCAATGGTTTAACGATTACATTCACAGTCAATCCCACGCAAGTGAAAGATGAAGAAGGCAATCTTGTATTTGAGCAAGTACCTGTTCTTGATGAGCTTGGACAGCCGACGTATACAGATGGTGATCCTGTGATGGAAACCAAGACATATGCACCCGGTTATCTTAATCGTGGTTTGTTTAAAAAACTCGGTGTTTTCACATTCATTGTTGGAAATACAGCAAATTCAGTCAGTCTGTATCGAGAGCATTCAGGTCTAAAAGTGGGTGATGTGATTCAGCTCGCACCAGGTTGTGACCAATCGTTAAAAACTTGCCATGAAAAATTTAAAAATTCTGCTCGATATGGTGGGCATCCATACATGCCGGGAGAAAATCCAGTCATGAGCCAATTGATTAAATAAGGAGTGCTATATGGTTATTGCACCGTGGTTAATATGGGCAATGCTGGCGCTTACGGCCGCAACAGCAATTTATACCTATGTTTCAATGCGTAAAATGCAGAAGAAAAACAGGCAGTCAGCCAATCAGTTGGACGGAACAATTGCAGATGAAGGTAC